>NZ_JBGCCM010000025.1:0-185079 GCF_041262085.1 Catenulispora sp. GAS73 | reverse complement strand
CGTGCGACTTGACACCACCGGCCCGGTCAGCTTGGCTACGCCCGCCGACGCGACGGGGAACCCGGGACAACCCCGCCTGTGGGAAGGGTTCCCGCACCTCCGGCTCGACGGCTCGCCGCCGCCTGTGCCTGCCGGGTGGACCCCGTCCACACCACAGGCGGGGTTGTCCCGGATCCCTCGTCGCTGTCGGCGGGCTCTGCCACGCTCCTCACGGCGTCGTCGATCAGCAATCATCGATCAGCCCGCGCCGAAGCAAGTGAAGGCGGCCATCGGGTTGGGCCCGGTCGCGGCGGCGAGGGCCTGAGACGGCGTGCTCCCGGCGAGGAGGTGGCGGTGGTAGGCGGCCATCACCTCGGCGGTGGCGGCGTCGGCGACGGGGGCCGCCGCCGCGACGACGGTCGAGCTGCCCAGGTGGAGCAGGGTGGTCACCAGGCCGAGGGGTTCCTCGCCCGGGCGCATCGAGACGTGGCCGACGTCGCAGGCCGACAGGACGACGTGGCGCGGGGCGGCGTCGAGGTGGAGCAGGTCGTAGGCCATCAGGGGGCCGTCTGCCAGTTCGAGGCGGGAGAACAGGACGTTGTCCGGTTCGTGGCGGCCGTGGACGGCGAGGTGGGCCATCGGGGCTCCGTCGAGGGCCCGGAGGGTCGCCTGGACGGTGGCGTGGGCGCCGTCCAGCGTGGTGGAGTCCGGGTACTGCGACGCGATGGCGGTCAGTTCGCGGGTCGCCTCGCGCAGGCCGGGGCCGGCGATGAGGGTGAGGGTGAGGTGGTTCTGGGCGCTCACGGCTCTGGCCCGATGAGCCGCGAGCCAACTCGTCGCCGAGGGCGCGACCGTCAGCGGACGTCCACGAAACGCGGGCAGCAGTTGCCAGGGCAGCGCGGCCAGCGGTCCGCAGGGAACGACGACCAGTTCGCGGTCGCCGATCAGCCCGAGCATCGTCGGTCCGAACAGCCGCGCGTCCAGCTGCGTCGCGTGTGCGGTGAGCGCCTCGGTGACCGCCTTCTCCATCCGGCTGGGCAGGAGCCTTCCGACCAGCGCGGTGATGTCCGCACGCAGCCGCCGAGCCGTCTCGTACGCCTCGGCCGCGCCGCCCAGTGGCAGCACTCGGCGGTCGGTGTCGGTGACCACGAGGCCGAAGAGCGTCCCGCCCTGCCGGAAAAGGCTTATCAGGGCTTGTCTGGACGGCGCCAGGGCAGCGGCCGTCTCGTCCAGACCCGCCACCTTTCCCGACGAACCCGCGCCCGGACTCGGCCACGCGCTCTGCCGGATCCGCCGTTCCAGGGAGGCTCGGCGGCCGTTGAACGCCGGATCAGCCGGGGTGCCCGCCATCACGGCCGTCCGCCGCCCGAATTCGAGCTGCCGGAGTTCGGCCACCGCGGCAGCGATCTCGGGGTCCGTCGCAGGACGCACCGGCTTTATCCGCAGCGCCTGCGCCCGCGACAGCTCCGACCAGGTGAAGACCTCGGCGACCTTGCCGTCCACCAGGCTCAGGGCCAGGCCCGCCGCCGCGACCTCGACGCCGAGCGCCGCGGTGCCGGTCTGGAGGTCGACGCTGCCCAGCCGCGAACGGTGACGGGACAGGACGGCCAGGCCGGAGCGGAGCGTCCGCAGCGCCGTTTCCTGCTCGCCGGCTGCTGACGACAGCTCCGCGAGGGTCAGGTATCGCAGCATCCGAATATCAAGCGGGACGGCCCTGCCGGGAGTCCTGAGCGCTCGTGCGCGACGAGACGCCTGGGCGAGGCGGTCGGCAGCGACGAGTGCCCTGATGCCGAGCAGTTCGGCGGCTGTCGCGTCGTGGCCCAGGCCCAACTCGCGAAGGCGTTCGGCCAGATCGAAGGCGCGGGCCGCGAGTCGGGCCGGCGACCTGGAGGTGACCGATCCTGCGACAGCCGCCGACGCGACGCCCGCCGCATCGCCCGCCGCATCGCCGGCCACATCGCCCGCCCCGCCGGCCGACGTGCCACAAAACACAGTGAGCTGATAAGCGGCCTGAAGCGCGATCAGCTCGGCGGCGGCCGCACCCGAGGCGTTGCCACGCCGCCTGAATCCCGCCCGAGCCGATCGAGCCCACTCTCGCGCCGCCCTGGCGTCCCCCGCGAGCAGCGACGCCTCAGCACGCACCGCCTCGGCCTCGGCCCGGTCCTGACTCATCCGCTGGCCGCGGAAGAGCCCGATCGCCGTGTCCAACTCGGCAGCCGCGTCCGTGGCGAGGCCGGCGAGAAGCAGAGCCCTGGCGATGTCCACGACGGCGACCGGCCGCCACGAAGGACTCAACACCGCGAAACCGTCGGCGGCCTCCCCGATCGTCCGCAGCGCGGCCGGCACGTCGCCGACGATGAGGTCGCAGCATCCGAGGTTGTGCAGGGCCTTCACTGCCAGGAGCGGCCGGTCGGCCGCTCGCGCCAGCTCCAAACAGCGTTCTGAGTCGGACCGTGCGCCGGCGAAGGCACCCGTCTCCATCCGTGCGACGGTCCGGTTGAGCAGCACCCGGGCCATCTCCACCGGCTCCCGCTCGGCGTCGATCAGCCCGACGGCCAGGTCGAAATCCCCGAGCGCCGCCCGCGCCCGGCCCGTCCGGAGCAGCAGCAGCCCCCGCTGGCCGAAGAACTTGCCGCGGTCGGCGGACGCCACCAGCGGCTCGCACCGTACGAGCAGCGCGAACCCCAGCGCCGTGCGGCCCTGCTCCGCTTCGGCGTGCGCCAGGCTCGTGAGGATCCTCGCGGCGACGACGTCGCGGTCGGGTGAGGGGGCTGATTCCCACGTTGCCACCGGCCGGGTGCCGAGCGGGACGCCGAGCAGCCGCAGCGCCTTGCGCAGATGACGCGCCGCCACCGCGGGCCGGCCCAGGGCGGCCGCCTCGACGCCGAGCCGGTGCAGTCGACCCGCCTCGATCAGCGCCGACGGCCTCGCACGGAGCGCATCAGTCATAGCTCGGTCTTGCTCCGTCCATCACTCGGTCAAAGTACGACGGCCGGGGTCACCACCGTACGCCCGCCGGCCGGCGATGCGCCGTCCTCCGCCTCCACGGCGATCTGAACGAGACCGTGCGGGACGTCCAACAAGACGAATCGGCCGAGCTCGTCGGACGACGTGTGGAAGTCCTTCTCCCCGGTCCGCAGCCGCACATGGTGCACGGCCGGCGGGGCGAGCCACCCGTCGACCCGCATGGTGTCGCCGGACGGACTCACCTGCACCACGATGGTGAGGCTCTCGCTGTCGAACGTTATCGTCCGGCTCTGCTCGGTGCCTCGGACGCCCACCGCTTCGAGGCCGGACGCCTCCAGCCGGGCGATCTCGTCCTCCAGGCCCGCGAGGTCCAGGGCGAAGGCGACGCGGGTGAGGAGTCCGGCGGGCACCGGGTCGGCGTCCTCGTACAGGGCTCTGACATCGCCGAGGATCGCCAGGTCGATCTCGTCGATCGGGTCGTCCGCGCCGGCGGGCCTCGGCTCCTCGGTCAGGGACACAGGGCGCTCCAGCGGGTGTCGGCCAGCAGGATGGCTCTGAGTTTGGCCAGACATCGCCCGCGATTCGGGCCGACGGAGCCGCGCGGCATCCCCAGCGACTGCGCGACCGCGTCGTAGTTGGGGCGGTCGGTGACGGCCAACAGCCGCAGCAGCTCGGCGCAGCGCGGGGTCAGCCGCTCCAGGGCCTCGCGCACGAACCGCAGCCGCTCCTCGGCGATCACCCGCTCCTCGGCCGGCTCGGCGGGGTCGACGAGTCCGGCCAGCTCCTCCGCGCCGATCGAGCGGGTGCGGTCGAGGGATTTGCCCAGCCGCCACGATTCGCGCTTCGTCGCCGTCACCAGCCAGCCGATCAGCGCGGCCGGCGTCTCGATGTGCGCCAGGCGCGCGACCAGGCTGAGCCACACCGACTGCACGACGTCCTCGGCGTCGTTGTGGACGAGCCCTTGGCCGCGCGCGATGTGCCACAGCAGGGGGGTCAGCTCGGCGACGATCTCGTGCAGGCCCTCGCGGTCGCCGGCCTGTGCCCGGCTGAGCAGACCGCCCAGGCGCTCGGCGCGATCCTGGGCCGGCTCGGTTTTCGCGTTGCCGTCCGCCTGTCGCGCTTTGTCTGAATACCCTGATTCGCCCGTCAGGCCCGTTTGGCCCACCTCGGCCGCCGCACCCGCGCCGGTGCCCGTGCCGATCCCGTCGGGAGCAGTCCCTATCGTCACGCGATCACCCGCCGACCGTGCGCAGGGCCCGCGCGGCCCGGGTGATCGCGTGCGAGGCGTCGAGATGCTCCATGCCCACCGCCGGATCGCGCTCGGCTTCGAACAGCACCGCGGCGGCGAGGGCTGCCGCCACCAGCGGCGCGGAGAACGAAGTGCCGCTCCACGTCGCGAAGCCGGACCGGAAGTCGTCGGGATCTATCGTCTCGCGGCGCTGCGGCAGTCCGGGCCCGTTGGCCTCGGCGAGGGAGTTGAGCGCGCCCTCGCTGCCGTCGTACGTCGTCGGATACGTGCTGATCACCGCCGCACCGGTGGCCCAGCAGCGCACCCACGGGCCGTCGTTGCTGAAGAAGGCCTTGCTGCCGTTGGGGTTCAGCGCTCCGACGCTGATCACGACGGGGACGTTGCCGGCGCCCGGCGGCAGTGCGGCCGGATAGCAGGGGCGGTCCGTCGAGTCGTTCCCGGCCGAGGCCACGACCAACACGCCGCAGTCCGCGAGCCGCCCGATGATCGAAGCGAGCTGCGAGGTGTAGGCCACGTCGTCCGCGTTCTCCGAGTAGTAGCCGGCGGACAGCGAGACCACGTCGACGAACTGCTCGGGGTCCCCCTCGCCGGCCTGCGCGTAGCGGACCTGAGCCAGCAGTTCCGCGAACGCCACCAGCAGATCGTTCTCGTAGACGACGCCGTCGTCGTGCATGAGCCGGATGCTCCGCACCCGGGCGTCGGGCGCGGCCTGGCGGATGATGCCCGCGATGAAGGTCCCGTGCCCGGAATGGGTGTCCAGCTCGCCGAGCAGTGGCGTGTCGTAGACGGGGCCCTCCACCGGATCCGGCAGCGGCTCGGGCACGTCGGCGGCGGCCTCGGCGGCGACGAGCAACGCCTGGATCGCCGGATCCACCAGCACGAAGCCGTCGTCGTAGAGGTCTGAGGAGTAGTCGAGCCACGGGTGCGGCCCGATCCCGGTGTCCAGGACGGCGACCGTCGGCCGCCGGCCGCCGAGCTGGCTCAGGGTTCGACGACGCGGCGCGGGCGCGATCACGTCGACCGGCGCCCGGCCGCCACTCCCAGCCCGTGCGTACGACCAGCCGCCGGTGTGGCCCTCGGTGGACGGCTGCCCCTCGGTGGCGGGATGCCCCTCGGTCGACGGATCGCCGACCAGCGACACCGCGCCGACCAGCAGGTGTTCCAGCTCGATCCGGCTGACGGCATCCCGCAGGTCCGGCTCGGCGAGCACGGCGGCGCGCAGCGTCTGCAACGCCAGCCACGCGTCGACGGACCGCGCGAGGGATCCCGCGACCACCTCGATCCGCACCCGCCGATGGACGTCGGGGTAGTGGGGCTGGTGTCGCCGCAGCACATCGGGCACCGCGTGGGCCAGCGGCCGGACCCGCTCGAAGGCCAGACGGTAGCCGACCGCGGCCAGGACCTCGTTGAGCCGCGCCAGGACCAGGCGGTTCTCCGGCTCGAAGAAGCTGTTCGGCACCTGCAGCACAGCACTGCGATAGATCGTCGACAGGGGAGTCGGCGCCCCGGCGAACGTGACGGCCGTGGTCGGGCGCAGAATCCTGGCCCCGTGCCGGTCCAGCACGTCCTGAGGCAGCCAGACCGGGTCCGTCGGCCCGTGCCACGTCCTCGTCCGAAGACCCCCCAACCGTCCCCGACGATCCTGATCGCGGCGAAAACTGATCACCATCTGCGCGCCACCCTTCAGCCGACCGCCCGAGCCCTACAGCGTCAGTAACAGAGTGCACCAAGGGGCCCGGGAGATACCGGCGGACCGCGAACTGGATCGCTTTACCCGCAGCACGAAACACCCAGGTCGTGCCAGGCCCTCAGGCCGCAGCGGTGGCGGCCGCCGACGGCGCGGCGCTTCCCGTCGTTGACTGTCGCCTGCTGCCGGTCTGCGATCCGCGGCATTTCGCCGGTTCGTCGTGTGCCGGCCCGACGACACAACGCTCCCATCGCCGGTGGGCTGACCGGCACCGGCAGGGCGGACGGCCACGCGGCTGTCCCCCGAATGGGGCATTGGCGCCGTTCGCACGCTGTCCAGCTGCCTAGGTTGAGAGGAGGGGTTCTGCGGCATTGGAGGGCTGAGCAGAAGATCCTTGCCTGACCTGCCTGGCGGGGTCGGACCGGATACCGATCGAGGGGCGGCACAGTCGCACCCAGGCGGCAGTAGCCCGCTGTGGGCGCGACCATCCGGACGCCGACAGCCTTTGGGTTGGAGATTGACATGTCCAGATCTGTTGAACACCGAACGCACCCGACTCCCGCGGAACGCGCCGAGGTGGGCAAGACCGCGCGCGAGGCAACGCCCGTGGAGGAGAACGCTCAGTTCCAGCCCGCCGCCGACCGCGCGGACCCGGTCGCCATCCTTGAAAAGCAGGCCAAGACTCGGGTCCCCGAGCTGGTTCCGGTCCGCTACGGCCGCATGCTCGTCTCGCCGTTCACGTTCTTCCGCGGTGCGGCTGCGGGCATGGCCGCAGACCTGGCCGGCACGGCCGACTCCGGGCTGACCGTGCAGCTGTGCGGGGATGCGCACTTGTCGAACTTCGGCATGTTCGCCTCGCCTGAGCGCAGTCTGGTCTTCGATGTCAACGACTTCGACGAGACACACCCCGGGCCCTGGGAGTGGGACGTCAAACGCCTGGCCGCCAGTCTGGAGATCGCCGCCCGGGACAACGAGTTCGGCCCCAAGAAGCGCCGCAGGGCCGTCATGGCCGCCGCGCGCGGATACCAGCAGGCGATGGCTGAGTTCGCTGGTCTCAAGCAACTCGACCTCTGGTATGCGAGGGCTGACGTCGAAGAACTGCGGGGCACACTGAAGGCGGGACTGAAGAAGGCCAGGCGGAAGACCTTCGACAAGGCCCTGACCAAGGCCCGCGGGCGGACCAGTGTGCGCGCCTTCGGAAGACTCACGGGCCTGGTGGACGGTCGGCGCCGCATCCTTCCGGATCCGCCGCTGATCATGCCCGTCCGCGATCTGCTGCCGGACGTCGAGCGCGCCGAGCTTGAGGAACGGTTCCGCAGGCTGTTGTCCGGCTACCGCAGCACGCTGCAAAGCGACACACGGCGCCTGCTGGACTCGTTCGATTTCGTCGACCTGGCGCGCAAGGTCGTCGGGGTGGGCAGCGTCGGCACCCGGTGCTGGATCGTCTTGATGCGCGGACGGGACGGCGACGACCCGTTGTTCCTCCAGGTCAAGGAAGCGCAGCGGTCGGTCATCGCCGAGTACGGCGGTCGGCCCACCCCCGAGCGCGGCGGAGAGGGCGAGCGCGTGGTCCACGGCCAGCGGCTCATGCAGGCCGTCAGCGACATCTTCCTGGGTTGGCAGAGCGTCGAGGGGATTGACGGGCGCCTCCGGGACTTCTACGTGCGCCAGCTCGCCGACTGGAAGGGCTCCTTCGTGATCGAAGGCCTGTCCGCCCCGGAATTGGCGGCGTACGGGCGGCTGTGCGGCTGGAGCCTGGCTCGCGCGCACGCCCGGAGCGGCGACCGGATCGCCATCGCCGCCTATCTCGGCGAGGGCGAAGCGTTTCCCGAGTCCGTCGCCGACTTCGCGGCGCTGTACGCCGATCAGAACGAGCGGGACTACGCCGCTTTGAACGATGCCCGGCGCTCGGGCCGGATACCCGTCCTGTCCGGACTGTAGGAGCACCCGTCCATGAGTGCTGACGCAGTCGTCCCATCGCCTCGGGGCGGGGCCGCGAAGGTCGTCCTGGCCACGTTGGCGGCCGCCCAGTTCCTGATGGCGCTGGACTCCTCGGTCATGAACGTCTCGATCGCGACGGTCGCCTCGGACGTCGGTACCACGGTGACCGGCATCCAGGGCGCGATCACCGCCTATACGCTGGTCATGGCCATGTTCATGATCCCCGGCGGAAAGATCGGGGCGATGATCGGCCGCAAACGGGCCTTCATGATCGGCTGTGTGGTCTACGGCTGCGGCTCCCTGACGACCGCGATCGCGCCGAACCTGCCGGTCCTGCTGTTCGGCTGGTCGCTCCTGGAAGGTCTGGGCGCGGCGCTGATCCTGCCGGCGGTCGTCGCCCTGGTGGCCGTGAACTTCCCCGCCGAGCGCCGGCCGGCCGCGTACGGTCTGATCGCCGCCTCCGCGGCCGTCGCCATCGGCCTGGGCCCGTTGATCGGGGGGTTCGCCACGACGTACTTCTCCTGGCGCTGGGTCTTCGCCGGCGAGGTCGCCGCGGTGCTCGGGATCCTGGCGCTGGCCCGGCACGTCGCCGACCGCCCGGCCGGCACCCGCCCGCGCTTCGATCTGGTCGGCGCGTTCCTGTCCGCGGTGGGGCTGGGGGTGTTCGTCTACGGTGTGCTCCGCACCTCCGAATGGGGCTGGTTCGTGCCGAAAGCCGGCGGCCCCTCCTGGCTGGGGATGTCGGCGTCGATCTGGGTGATGCTGGCCGGCGTGCTGGTGGTGTGGCTGTTCCTGCTCTGGGAGTCGCGCATGGCGCGCCACGGCAGGGAGCCCTTGATCGACCCGGGCCTGTTCGCGAACGGGCAGCTGACCGGCGGCCTGACGATGTTCTTCTTGCAGTACTTGGTGCAGATGGGCGTGTTCTTCGTCGTCCCGCTCTACCTGTCCGTCGCCCTGGGCCTGTCCGCGCTCAGGACCGGCGTCCACATCCTGCCTCTGTCACTGACCCTGTTGATCGCGGCGGCGTTGATCCCGCGGCTGTTTCCCCACGCCTCACCGCGGCTCGTCGTGCGCTTCGGCGTCCTGGGCCTGTTCACGGGCGCCTTCGCCCTGACCGCCGCGCTGAACGCCGGCTCCAGCGCGGCCGTCGTGACCATCCCGCTGCTGTTGATCGGGCTGGGTATGGGGGCTCTGGCCTCGCAACTCGGCGCGGTGACCGTCTCGGCGGTCCCGGACAGCCGCAGCGGCGAGGTGGGCGGCATCCAGAACACGGTCACCAACCTGGGCGCCTCCATCGGGACCGCCCTGGCCGGCTCCATCGTGATCGCCACTTTGACGACCTCGTTCCTGACCACCATCGAGAAGAACCCCGCTGTCCCGCCGAGCGTCAGCAGCCAGGCCTCCACGAAACTGGCCGCCGGCGCGCCCTTCCTGTCCGACGCCCAGCTCTCCGCCGCGCTGGCGAAGGCGAACGTACCTTCCCAGCAAGCCCAGGCCGCCATGCAGGCCAACACGAAGGCGCGCCTGGTCGCGCTGCGCGCCGCCCTGGCGGTCCTGGCGCTCGTCGCGTTGGTGGCCTTGTTCTTCACCGGACGGATCCCCAGCAGGCAGCCGGGAGCGCAGAGCGCCGGCTCGGGCTCTGGCGAGAACGCGTAGGAGGCGGTGCGACATGTCCTCCGTCGCAAGTCATGACCCCGAGCCCCAGCCCGGCGACGAGGAGGTGAGCGAGCTCCGTCGGCGCATCGCGCGGCTGGAGGCCGAGGCCGAGACCGCGAGTCGCGACCGCCGGCCCGTGCACCACCGCGTTCGCACCGGCTCCTCGGTGCTGGTGATCGTGCTCGCCTCAGTGCTGGCCCTGCTGTCGGTCGTGTCGGTGTGGGCCGCCAACACGGTGACCGACACCGACCGGTTCGTGTCGACCCTGGGCCCGCTGGCGAAGAATCCGCAGGTGCAGACCGGGGTGTCGAACCGGATCAGCACCATCGTCCTGGACCAGGTTGACGTCGACTCGGTGGTCAAGCAGCTCTCACAGGCCGCCAGTTCCAGCAACCTCCCGCCCCAGACGGCGGCGCTGCTCTCCAGACTGAACGGGCCCATCGACAGCGGTCTGAAGAGCCTGGTCGGCACGGTCGTGGACAAGGTCGTGACCAGCGACGCGTTCGCAAGCGTATGGAACAACGCACTGCGTACGGCCCACGCCTCCTTCGAGAAAGCCCTGACCGGCAAGGGCGGAGGCGCGGTCAATCTGATGAATGGCGAGGTGCAGCTCGACCTCGGGCCGGCCGTGGCAATGGTGAAGACCCAGCTGGTCGACCAGGGTTTCCCGGCGGCGAGCAGGATCCCGACGGTGAACACGACCTTCACCATCTACAAGTCGTCGAGCCTGGGCAAGCTCAAGACGTACTTCCGGCTCCTCCAGATCGTGGGCGACTGGTTGCCGGTCTTCACCGTATTGATCGCGGCCGCCGGGGTCTTCCTGGCCCGGAACCGCCGCCGGGCGCTGATCGGCGCGGCGATCGGGTTCGCGGCGGCCATGCTGGTGCTGGGTATCGCGCTGGCGGTCTTCCGCTCGTTCTTCCTCGACCAGCTCCCGGCGGATGTCAACGCCGGCGCGGCGGGGGCCACCTATGACGCGCTGGTGAGGTTCCTGCGTATCAGTACTCGGACGGTGGGCACGCTGGCCGTGCTCGTCGCGCTCGGCGCGTTCCTGTCGGGCCCGGCGCCGATGGCGCTGTGGATCCGCGCGGCGTTCAGCAGCGGGATCGGCGCCGTCCGGGCGGTCGCCGATTCCGCCGGGTTCCGGGCCGGCCCCGTCGACCGGTTCACGGCCCGCCACAAGCGGTGGATCGGCATCGCGATCCTGCTGGCCGCCTCGGTGGTCTTCGTGCTCTGGAACCATCCCACCGGCCTGGTGGTGTTCTGGTTCGCCTTGGTCATCGCCGTGGCGTTCGCGATCCGCGAGTTCTTCGCTCCGGGTCCGGGTTTGATCCGCCGCGACGAGACGGCGGTGGACGCGGCCGGCGCTGGGCGTGCGTGATCAGTCCGTGCAGCATGTGGATGGACCGCCATTCGGGTGTTGCACGGGGAGGACACACACGCTCGCCGGCTCGGCCGGCAGACGAAGGGGTTGCTCACCGCGCGTGCGTGGGGTGGCCGTCCCTTGAGTCGGCGGTGTGCTCGTGCCAAGCGTGCGCGCCGGCGAGCGTCGCGTGCCGCACCCGATCCAGCTTGTCAGCCGCCAGGGCGGTGGGGGAGATGTCCCGCTGCCTGGCCCAGGCCGCCGCGCCGCGGGTCACCGCGACGGCGGCTAGTGCCATGCCGACAGAGGCGAGCATCAGCCCGCCGCCGACAAGCGCGGCGCCAGTTTTGATCATGCCGGTCTGGAAAGCCGGCTCTGCGGTGTCGGAATGCATCATGGAACCACCTTGTACTCGCGTGCCGTATCCGGCATCTCCGCCGCCCACCCGAACCAGCGAACATCCGCTGGCAAGGGCCGCGACGGTCTACGACCGGCGGGTCAGTTCGCGAGGATCTTCCGCTTCTGGTCCTCGAACTCGGCCTCGGACAGGATGCCGTCGTTCTTGAGCTCGCCCAGCTGCTTCAGCTGCGCGAGTTTGTCGTCCACGGAAGCCGCCGGCGCCATCGGCTGCGTCACGGGCTGTGCCATCGGCGGAGGCGCCGCGGCCTGCTCCATCTGCTCCTGGTGGGCCCAGCGGCCGGCCTGCCTCCGGGACACCCTGTTGGATACTGCCGTCGCCGTGCCCGCGATCGCCGCGGTCCGAGCGACGCCACGGATCAGTCCCATGGCCGTGCTCCTTTCAGCCCTCCGACTCAGCTCTCCGACCCGGCGAATTCCAGTGCCTCGATCAGATCCGCCGCCGGGATCCGGCCGCTGGCGAGCAACTGCGCGCCGCTGCGCCGTAGCGAGGTCACGAACGGTTCGGCCCACCGGTTCTCGTAGACCAGGATCCCGGCCGAGGTGCCCGGTTCCAGAGCCTCCGCGGCCTCGGCGAGGTCGTCGTCGCCGATCAGCCCCGAGGCAGCGCCCTTGAAGACCTCCAGGTCGCCACGGTCGTCGGGGGCGAACTCGTCGATGGCGAGTTCGGTGACCGAACCGTCGGCGTTCTTCGCGATGAACACCAGGTCCAAGATCCGGATGATCCCGCGATCCACGAGGTCGGTCAGCAGTGGCAGTCCCTCGCCCCGCATGCCGGTCCGTGGGAGCTGGACGATGAGGTAGTCGATGGGACCCAGTTCGTCGGTGTGGTCCGCGTCTGCTGTCATGACGCCTCCAGACGCTCGATACGCGATCGAGGCCCCCTTCTCCACCACATTATCGATCAAGCACGGGAACGGCGCAGTGTGGGCGAGGGGCCGCCACAGGCCGGCTACACCAGCCCGGCGAGCCCCTTGACGACGAAGTAGCAGCCCACCGCCGCCGCAGCGAGGATGAGGATGGGCTGCCCGTGACGGGTGAGCCAGTTGTTCGCCGCCGCGAGCCGGGCGGCGGTGTGCTCCGGGGCCACGATGTAGGTGAGGACCGGGATTTCCGCCATCAGGAGGACGACGACCGCGAGCAGGACCACATCGAGATACCTGGCCGCGGAAGACTTGTTCGCCTCGGCCACCGTATGCAGCGACAGCAGGTAAAGCGGCGACGGCGAACCCATCGCGGCACCGAGGACCACCGCGGTGATCAACCGAGTCTCGCCCCTGCGGACCTTCACCTCACGCGGGGCACGCCGTGCGACCATGACCGCGAACAACAGGGCCGTGGCCCCCAGCGCCAGATCCAGCCCGGGCGGCGCCGCCGGATGCCGCCGCTTGTTCTCCCACCCGCTGGCGGCCAGCGCCCCGACCACCAGGAAACCCACCCCGACAGTGACGGCCCCCGCTGCGGCCACAAACGCGAACGCGAGCCGCAACGGCCGCCCCCGAGACAGCAGCCCGGCAACGATCACCAGCGTCGTCGGCGAGAACGCCGCCACCAGCGCCGGCGGCACGGCATCCCACGGCATGGTCCACCTCCAGCCACTCGCCAAGAAGATCATTTCATCGCGGGGGGAGTGCGGCGACGTGTCACCGCGGGACGCTGTCCGGCGGGCAGGTCGCCCGCGCCGGAACACCGGCGTCCGCAACCGACAGCCGTCGAAGGCCTGCCGCACAGAAAAGGCCGGTTCGCGAATCATCGGAGTTCGCGAACCGGCCAGAGCGGTGCTGGTGTCAGCCGATGAAGCTGATCCGGTTGTGGTCGTCGACTGTGCCGCTGCGCAGCTGGCTGTAGAGCTCGCCGGAGTCTCGTCCGAACACATCGTGCCCGGCTTCGGGAGCGTGGGATCGGCCAGGTACGTGGCGGTTACGCACGCGCTGCGGCCGAACGCGGTGTGCCCTTCGGCGTCGAAGGTCAGCAGTTCGGCGTTGTCGACCGTCTTCCAGGCCGTGCTTTCGGTCAGGATCTGTCGGCAACGCCTTCGTCAACCACGTAGCGCTCGCGCTGTGACAGGTGCACCTCACACGCTTTCGAGGTTCGGAACGCAACCCGGAGTGCAACCTCTAAGCCTTGACCGACGCGAGCGGCCTGTTACGGCGCGCGGTATTGGCTGAGCAGCCCTTGCCACGTTCTGTAGACACCTCAGCATGGAGGGTTACCGGTCAATGGTGCATTTGAGTAGACTCCCCACCGCGGTGATCACGTAGGCGACAGAACTCTGTCACTCACGTGCGCTCGACTGACGTAACACGGGGGAGGGGTTCGACGTTGGTGCGCCCGACTGGTTGGGATGTTCTCGGTCTGGACGGAGACCCGACACCTGGTGTCGTGGAGTCTGTGCAGGCTCTGGCCAAGGAGTTTGGGGACTTCGCACATGATGTAGAGGCTGCGTACCGAAGTCTGAACTCATTCGGCTCCGACACCGCGGCCTTGCAATGGGTGGGCCAGACTGCCGATGCGTTCAAGGGCAAGTACGGTCCTCTGCCGGGGCGCCTGCAAAAGCTGTACACGTCCTACAGCGAAGCCTCCGACGCACTGTCCGCGTACTGGCCGCAGTTGCAGGCCGCACAGGCCAAGGCCGACACGGCGCTTCGCCAAGCGCAGGATGCGCATGCCGATCTGCAGCGCGCTACGACTCGCGCCAACAGCGCGACATCGGATTTGAAGACGGCGCAGCAGAACCAGGCTGCCAACCCGAATCAGCAGGCTGTCACTGACGCCCAGACCGCGCATGACACCGCGCAGACGAATCTGGACAACGCCAAGGCCAAGATGGCTGCGTTGACCAAGCAGGCCAACGACGCCTACAACGACCGCATCAGCGCCGCCAAGACCTGCGCCAGCGCCCTGCACCACGCCCAATCCGACGGCATTCACAACAAGTCCTGGTGGGACCACGTCGGCGAGGACCTGTCCAAGTGGGGCGGGGAGATCGGCAAGATCGCCGGCGAGCTCGCGCCAATCCTGGACATCATCGCGCTGGCCACCTCGTGGATCCCCGGTGTGGACGTGGTCACCGCGGCGCTGGCCGAGGCCGACAACCTCATCGCGCTGGCAGGCACAGCCATCGGCGCCGTCGGCGACGCCATGCAAGGTCACTGGGGCGACGCGCTGCTCGGCGCCGGCATGCTCGCGCTGACCTTCGTCGGTGGCCGGGCCCTGGGTTCCGGGGCCGAAGACCTCGAAGGCGAAGCGGGAGCGTTGGAAGGTGAAGCCGGCGCGCTTGACGGGGAGGCCGACAGCCTGGGTAGTAGCGCGCGTGACGTTGATGGCAACGAGCCCGCCGTCTGTGAGAACGACCCGATTGACGTAGTCTCCGGTCAGATGCTGATCACTGAGACCGATCTGGCGTTGCCCGGTGTGCTTTCGTTGGTCCTGCGCCGTGCGTACGCTTCCGGTTATCAGAACGGCCGATTGTTCGGTCCCGGTTGGTCGTCCACGCTGGACCAGCGAATTGCAATCAACGCTGCGGGTATCCACTTCGCCGGGGACGACGCACAGACCCTGCACTATCCGCTACCAGACACCGCCGAGGCGCCAGTCCTGCCACACCGCGGCGCTCGTTGGCCGTTGGTGTGGGACCGGGACCTGGACGAGATTCGCATCACCGACTCTTCGCTGGGCCATACCTACCACTATCCACTGGCGCACCATCGCGATGGGCAAGGCGAGATCAGAGACCTGACGGCGATTTCGGATCGCAATGGCAATCGTGTAGTGATCGCCAGGGACCAGCGCGGTACCCCGCAGGCCGTGACGTACGCCGATTACCGCGTCGCGGTCGACACAGTCGTCACAGGTGTGGGGAGCCGGATCACCGGTCTGCGCCTGCTCGGCGATGACCACGGAACGGGTGTGTCCCGCGACGGTATTGTGGGCGGCTCGCCCGGATCGACTGTCGTCCGTGCTTTCGACTACGACGTTCAAGGCCGGCTGACCGGTGTTGTCGACTCATCGGGCCTTCCGTTCCGCTACGAGTACAGCGGCGAGGACCGGATCACGGCCTGGACCGATCGGGTCGGGAACCGTTACGCCTACGAATACGACGCCCTGGGCCGCGTTGTGCGGACCGTCGGCGACGGCGGGTATCTGTCCGGCAGCTTCTCTTTTGACAGCGCAGCGCGGACCACTGTCTTCACCGACTCCTTCGGTGCGACCACGACCTACCACTACGACGAGTTCGGCCATGTCACGACCGTGATCGATGCTCTGGGCCACACCTCAAGTACCGAGTACGACCGTCACGGCCAGTTGCTCTCCACCACCGACCAGCTCGGTGCCGTGACGCGGCTGGAACGGGACGAACAGGGCCGGCCGGTCCGAGTGCTGCTGCCGGAGGATGGCGTCATTGACGTCGAATACAACAGCCTGGGCCTTGCGACCTGTGTCGTCGGAGCCGATCGCGCCGTATGGCAGTACTCGTACGACGCGCGTGGCAACCTGATCGGGGTCTTGGATCCGACCGGGGCGGCGAGCCGCCACGAGTACGACGACTCAGGGCGGCTCATCGCGAGCGTGGACGCCGTGGGTGCTGTGCTGCGCATGACCGTGGATGCCGCCGGCCTGCCCACTGTCCTCACTGACGCCGACGGCCGCGACACCCGAATCACCCGGGACGCGTTCGGCCGCGCAGTCGAGATAGCCGAACCGCTCGGCGTCCGTACCACGATGGTCTGGGACGTCGAGGGCCGAATGTTGGAGCGGCGCTGGGCCGACGGCAGCACCGAGCAGTGGTCCTACGACGCCGAAGGCAACCTGCGGCAGCATCGGGACGAGGCCGGCGGCGTCACGTCCAGCGAATACGGTGTCTTCGGTCTGTTGACCGCACGAACCACCCCGGACGGCGCGCGGCATGTCTTCTCCTATGACACTGAACTGCGCCTGGTCGGCGTTACCAACCCGGCCGGCGCGGTGTGGTCCTACCGCTTCGACGCTGCCGGCAGGCTGGTCGGCGAGCGCGACTTCAACAGCCGCGCGCTCGACTACGTCCTGGACCCGGCGGGTCGGCTGGCCGAGCGCCGGGTGGCCGGCGGCCCGGCCGTCGCCTTCGAGCGCGACCCACTGGGCCGGGCTACGGTCCGGCGCTCTGGCGATGCGGTCACGACCTTCGCCTATGACGCGGTCGGACGCATTCTGAGCGCCGAGGGTCCCGGCTCTCGCCTGGACTACACGCGTGACGCTGTTGGCCGGATCCTGACCGAGACCGTCAATGGTCAGACATTGGTCAATGAGTACGATGCGCGAGGACTGCGAGTGGGCCGGGTCAGCCCGAGCGGCGTCGTTTCACGATGGGACTTCGACGCATCCGGACATGTGACCTCGCTGCGCGGCAGCGCCGCGGCGCTGTCCTTCGTCTACGACGAGGCCGGCCGGGAAATCGCCCGGGGTCTCGGCGCCGACGCGGTGCTTTGCCAGTCGTACGACGTCACCGGCCGGGTTGTCGGCCAGCAGATCTGGGCTGGTATGACGTCGACCGGTGGGATCCGACCGGAGTCCCGGCGGGTCCAGGAACGCGCATACCGGTACCGGGCTGACGGCACGGTGACTGCGATCACCGACCTCCTACGGGGAGACCGGGCCTTCGAGCTCGACCCGCTTGGCCGGGTGACCGCAGTCGACGGCGCGTCGTGGCGCGAGGCGTATCAGTACGACGCGTATGGAAACCTCCTGCAGTCCGAGGTGCCCGGCGACTCCTCCACGAACGGCGGGCGGGCCGGGACCGGCACGCTGATCAAGCGAGCCGGACGGACGACCTACGAGTACGACGACCAAGACCGGCTCGTGCGGTGCTCACGCCGCACGTTGTCCGGACAGGTGAAGCGCTGGAGCTACACGTGGGATCCGCAGGACCGTCTCCTGGAGGTCGCCACGCCGGACGGCGGCCGCTGGACCTACGACCACGATCCGCTGGGCCGCCGGATTGCCAAGCACCGCTTCGCCCCCGGCGGCGAGCGCGTCACCAGCGTTTGGTTCAGTTGGGACGGCACCCGGCTCGCTGAGCAGTCCGAGGTCGACGAGCACGGCCGCACCACCACTGTGACCTGGGACTACGAGCCGGGAACGGATCGGGTCGCCGGCCAGACCCGCCGAACCTGGGCCACCGACGCCCCGAGCGAGGAGATCGACTCCGAGTTCCACGCCATCGTCACCGACCTGGTCGGCACGCCACAGGAATTGGTGGACGCCACCGGGGCGGTGGCGTGGCGGCAGATCGCGAGTGTGTGGGGCCAGGCAGTCACGGCACCGGGCTCGCGCACCGATTGCCCGCTGCGCTTCCCCGGCCAGTACCACGACCCGGAGACGGGGTGGAACTACAACTTCTTCCGGTACTACGACGCCGAGAACGCCCGGTACACGAGCCCAGACCCATTGGGCTTGGACGCGGCGCCGAACCACCACGGTTATGTGCGCAACCCGCTGGGCTGGAGCGACCCGCTCGGTCTGATCAGCTGTGACAAGGCCCGCGAGGCGTTCCAGAAGGCGCAGGACAGGGTCAACGACAAAGGCACCGCGCAGCGCAAGGCCGGCCCGCCGCCGAAGGGCTACCACGGGCACCTCCCGAAGGACGTCGAGGACGACATCCTGCGGAACCCCGACGCCGTTTACGCCTCCACCGGCACCGGGGACCGCGTCATCGTTCGGCAGGGTGACGACATCGTGGTATTGGACGGCAAGGGCGCCACCAGAGGACACATCCAGACCAGCTATGGACCGCGAGGGCCGTTGAACGATTCCGGCGCCAGGGCGTACCCGGGCAGCCTGCCAACCGATCCGGGCAAGCCGATCACCCATGACATGATCGTCAACGGAGGGATCCCGGACGGAAACGGCGGCTTCTTGGCGCCGGCCGTCCAGGTATGGCCGTGAGAGCCGTCCATCTACCCAGAATCACCGCCGGATCAGCAAGGATGGCGTCATGAGCACCACGGATCCGATCGAGCTCGCCCCGGGGACATTCGCCCGTGTCGTCCCGGGCGAGCCCTTCGCCGCGCAGCCGGCTTTGCGCCTGGACAGCCTGGCCTTGTACCTACCGGCCAGCGAAGATCAGCCCTCTGAGACTCGACTGGCCGCGACGACCGGAAGTAGCGAGTGGCTTTGGGATGCCGCCGAATACTGGAGGTTCGACCGTACCTCCTCGGAGTTGGTGCAGATCATTGCAGCTTTGCCCGCAGACAACAGTCAAGGACCGGATCCTGAAGCCTGGGCGCAGGCGCCGACGGTCACCGGGACCATCGCGCTCGCCGTACCCGGGGACTTCGCCCGACCGGAAGGAACCACCCGCTGGATCGACCCGGCGGGGTCCACGCTGATCCTCAGATACGAGCCGCTGGAGCCGACGCCTCGTTCGCTGGACCGACGACGCGTCCGTCTGGCCGAGGGCTGCTTCCTGCTCATCGAGGACAATCGGGTGGCAGGCTGGCAGCTGGAACGTCCGGCCAGATTCATCACCGGGGATTCAGGCGGCGCACCGCTGCCAGGCGCCGACGTGGAGGCAGCACTCGGTGGGCTGTTCAGCGCCCTGATCACGTTCACCGACGACGCCCGGCTCGACGCCCTGGACAATGGCGACCTCACGGTGCGTGAAGAGTTGCGGGACCTGGACAAGCGACTAGAGCCGTACTGTGCACGCCACGACTCCCGCGCACTCGAGATGCGAAGGCTGACCCGCCAGGTCCTGGAGGATTTTGGACCGCGGTTGTAGGTGCTCGCAGCGGTAGACGTTGCGGCCCTACCCCGGCCAGCCTGTCCGCCTGCTGAGGTGTAAGCGATGTACATCTCGGAAAAGCGTGTGAGGTCGCGATAGGATCCCAGGCCAGAGGTCTGTCCCGGCTGCATCTGAGGCGGCCGGTTGCATTCCTGGTTGCATTCCGATGGGGCCTGGACCCCCATGGATGGTCGGAATAGAATAGCCTCTGCTGTTGAACCCACGGAGGCTTGCACCTCACACGCTTTCGAGGTTCGAGAAGGTGCTTCGCAGGCTTCGCATAGACGTGCTGACCTGCCGCAAAGCGAAACCCTGCGCGTTGAGTCGCGTCCAGCGATATGCGTTCCGACGCCGGAATGCAACCCGGAATGCAACCCATCGAGTCAGGCTGGCCTCGGGGCTCCGGGTCCGTACCACACCGTCAGCATCGCGCTTTCCCCGGACAGCTGCTCTATTACGAAGACCAGACTCGAGCGCAAAGCCGAGTCCTCCAGCGACCGTTGCGTCGACGCTATACCGGACGGCTTCCACCAGGCAGCTGCCCATCTCGAGCCGCGACAGCGTTCAGCGTGGGATCGCTTACAGCGTGTCGGTTCGAGGCTCCGCGGATGTAACGTCCGACGGGTTGGAGCGATGCGTCGCGACCGGATATTGAAAACGGGTGGTCGGTTGGTCAGCAGATCCCATCGGCTGTCTGGCACGCGATGGTGGCATACGGCAGTAGCGGTTCCACGCGACGACCCTATTGAGTGGAGAAAATTGAGATCAGACAGAGTGGCCAGCCCATCGACCGGGGTCTAAACTTTGCGCGCGGAGCCGCCACTGGGGGATCAGGGGACCCGATATCGGGTGGGCTTCTGAGTGCCGTTCTACGCTCAGTTGGGGAGACTGTTCGTGCGCTTATTGATTCTCGGCGGCAACGCTCTTGGGGGGCTACCAGGCCAGCACGCTGCCGAACTGGCCCGCGCGGATCTCCCGGTTGCCCTTGGTCGGGGTAACGGCCCCGGATACGGCGGTGATGGTCGCCCAGAGGTTCCCTTGAGCCAACAACGAAGGGCGATGCCGGGCTGGGCCGGCGTGCCGTTTCCCAGTGCGATGTTCGGGAACTGTGGCGGCCTGCTGCTGACTGACCCGGGTCACCTTCACGAACCTGCGGCGGCCCCCTGGCTCCCCGGAACGTGAGTCTGTGGACCGTCGCATGATGGGCGGGCCGGTCGCCATGCCGGACAAAGCTCGTCGGCGAGATCGGCGCATCGATCGGGTCCGGCGGCTACGTTTCTTTCCGTTTGCCGGCCCACGTCGTGCTCCCGACGCTTAAGGCGGCAGCGCCCCCTCCCGCCGCAATAGAACGCTCGCGACCGGCAACGGCTATTGGCCCATGGAGGCCAGCTACGAAGGCCAGGCCTCTAGCGTCGGCATCGTTTTGCCCATCCCGTATTGCTCAATCCAAGATGAAGGTTTCGTATCTATGAACCAGCGGCGTTACATAACCCTGAGCGCGCTGTCCACGCTGGGCGCAGCCTCGGGCCTTCTCGCGGCGCCCGCACACGCGGCCGCGGGCTCGACCATCTACGTCGACAAGACCGTTGCAGGATGCATTGACACCGGGCCGAGCGCCGGAACCGCTGCCACGCCGTTCTGCACTCCCTCCACCGCGATCGCCTCGGCGACACCGGGCTCGACGGTCCTTGTACAGGCGACCAATGCGGGCACCGGCTATGACTACAGCCTGCCCAGCATCCAAGTGTCGGGGATCTCCGGAAGCCCGGTAACCGTCCGCTTCGCCACTGGTGCCCGCGTGGAGGACCTGAGCACCGGACTGTCGATCACCGGCCAGCACGACGTCGTGGTCGACGGCTTGGCGATGCAAGGCGCCCTAACGGTGAGCCAGTCCCAGGGGATAACGATCACCAACGCGTATATTCACCAAGGCGCGTTCGGCATATCGCTGCAAGGAGTATCTAATTCATTCATTAACACGGTTCGTGTAAGCGACGCCGCGGACGGCATAGTGCTCGGCGGCGGAACGAACAACGTCACTGTGGCGCACGCCAGTATCGATCAAGGCCAAGGGAACGGCGTCGTCCTGGATGGAACGGGCACAACCGCGAACACGATTCGCGACAGTGAGGCGGTCTACAACATCGGAGCGGGAATCGTCTTCCGGAACGGGGCCAGGGGCGACCTCGTCTCGAACGACATCGTGGCCGAGAACAATCAAGGAGTGCTGGTCGACGGCGCGGCGGGCAACATCGTCGACGAGAGCACCATCGCGCAGAACTGTGCGGGAGTCGCCGTGCAGAACGCATCCACAGGAACATCGCTCACCAACAACATTGTCAGTGACAACGGTAGCCCTAACGCTTGGGGTGGCGGATGCAAGACCACGCCGGGCAGCGTCGCGGCCGTCGCCGTGGATGCCAGCTCCACGTCGGGGACCAGGACCGACTACAACGTCGTGCACACCGGAACGACAGGGCCCCTCTACACCTGGGGCTCGACCACGACGACGGCCCTCAAGGACTTCCAGTCGGCTTCGGCGCAGGGCTCCCACGACACCGTAGCCGACCCCAAGTTCGTTACCTCCGGTGGAAGCCCCGACTTCCAACTGGCGGCCGGCTCGCCGGCGATCGACACCGGCGACGATTCGGCGGCAGGCAACGAACCCGAAGACTACGCCGGCCACTCACGCACCGTCGACGCAGTCGTGGACCGGGGTGCCCTCGAATTCCAGCAGCCGACTCCGACCCCCACCCCGACCCCGGTGCCCACCCCGGCGCCGACACCGGGCACCCAGCCGGTCGTCTCTCGTGTGTTCGGCGGCGATCGCTACGGCACCTCAGTAGCAGTGTCACAGCGCCAATGGGCCACCGCTGGCTCCGCGAAGGGCGTCGTCCTGGCCACTGGCCGTACCTTCCCCGACGCGCTGTCCGGCGTCCCGCTCGCGGCCCATATCCACGGCCCACTCCTGCTCACCGATACCGCCGCGATCGACGCGCCGACGCTGGCCGAGATCAGCCGGGTCCTGGGCCCGGACAAGACCAAGACGGTTTACATTCTCGGCGGTACCAACGCGGTCAGCCGGGAAGTCGAGAACGCCATCGTCCACCTCGGCTACCACATCCAGCGCTTTGCCGGCACCGACCGCTACGACACCTCCCGCCAGGTGGCCGCCAGCTTCGGCCCGACAAGCCACGTAGTGGTCGCTACCGGCGCGAACTTCCCCGATGCCCTGTCCGCGGGCCCCCTGGCAGCCGCCGAGAACGCCCCGGTCATCCTGTCCGCCGACGCGACCCTGGATCGCGCCGCCGCCTCGTTCGTCGCCTCCCACTCCGCGGTGGAAGCCGTTGGCGGTCAGGCCCGCCAAGCAGTCCAGGCTCTGAACATTGTCACCAAGCCGGTCGAGTACCTCTATGGCCTGACTCGCTACGAAACATCGGCCCGAGTCGCCGCAGCAGTAGCCGCAGCGTCAGGCCACCGCCCAGCCGGAATCGGCATCGCCAGCGGCACGAACTACCCTGACGCACTGACCGGTGGCGCCTTCGCCGCCAACGCGGACGAGGCTCTGCTCTTGACCGACCCGCAAACGCTCCAGCCGCCCACCGCCGCCGACCTTCAGACCGACGCCTCCACACTGTCCGGAGTAACGGTGTTCGGGGGGCCCGCCGCGGTCTCCGACGGCGTCGTGTCTGCTATCGCGAAACTGGTGAATGGACATGTCAAGTCCTGAAGTCTGCTATTCCCGCGAGCTGCGCACTGGCAGCTCATGACACAGGGGTTCAGCGTCTGCCGGATGGTCGGGGTCAGCCCGTACACCGGCAGACGCATGCACAACGCAACTGGGTCGGGTTGTGCACCTCGTGTTGGCGGGACCTCCGCCCCGCCTTCGACGTGCACTCTTGAAAAGCGTGTGAGCCTGTGGCGGAACCGCAGCTCAGCGGGATGTTCACGGATGGTTCGAGGCGGCCGGTTGCATTCCGGGTTGCGTTCCGAAGTGCCGAGCACGTTCCAGCGACTGGAACAGAACAGCCCCCGCTCTGCGTTTCCGCAGCTCAGGGGCTGTATCAAGAGCGGTGACGGTGGGATTTGAACCCACGGAGGCTTGCACCTCACACGCTTTCGAGGCACGCCCGGCTGGTGCTGGCCCGCGGCGCCGTGGTCCTCGGCTCCGAAGATGTCTGACGGATGTACCGCTCCGGACCGGAGCCCGGATGTCGGCAACACGAGGTCCTCAGGCTTGTTGTGCCGGAACACGTTCAAGATGATCACTCCGTAGGCCGCGAGCGGTTCTTCCGACACTGAGGTGTCCAAGGCGTCGTAGACCACATCCGCCGAACACACCCGGTCGACGGCCACTGCCGAGGACGTAGCTCACTTCCGCCGCGTCGCCACGGCGGCTGCGGCGACGTCCAGCGCGGCGTGCCCGGTGGACTTGAAAACGGTGACTTCCGTCTGGTCCCGTCGTCCGGGGTGCCGGCCAGCCAGTACGGCACCCAGCAGCGTGATTCGCTCGGTGGGGACGCCTTGGAGTTCGTGGGCTCCCGCAGGTGGTGGTGAAGCGGCCGCGCCGTGCCACTCGGCGAACAGCGATGCGGCGCCGACCGTCGCGGCGTCGATCTCCGGGCCGTCGGAGCCGCCGACCGAGCTGATGTGTGTTCCTGGTGCCAGCCACGCGTGGCGGATGACGGGTCGGTCCGTGCCGGTGCAGCAGAGGACTGCGTCGGCGGCTCGTACCGCGGCTTCGATGGACGCGGCGGGGCGGATGGCGAAGTGTTCGGCCAGGGCCCCGACCTGTGCCGGATCG
This sequence comes from Catenulispora sp. GAS73, assembly GCF_041262085.1. Lineage (NCBI taxonomy): Bacteria > Bacillati > Actinomycetota > Actinomycetes > Catenulisporales > Catenulisporaceae > Catenulispora > Catenulispora sp. GAS73. Next base: position 161,257 of record NZ_JBGCCM010000025.1, on the reverse strand, counting down.
CGGCCCGCGACCGTGATCGTGAGGTGCGGGTCGTCGGCGAGGAGTGCGAGGTGAGCGGTCGCCAGCGTGCCGGTGCCGATCACCGTGACGTGGCGGGAGTCGGGTCGGGCGAGGGTGCGGAAGGCGAGTATCGATGTCGCCGCGGTGCGTGCGGCGGTCAGCGGCTCGGCGTCGAGGATCGCCAGGAGGCGGCCGTCCTCTGGGTCGAAGGCGGCTACCACGCCGCGGTGCGTGCTGCGGCCCGGTCGCTGTGGATCGGGGAACACGGTGATCACTTTGGCGGCCAGACCGAGGCCGGGGACGTGGCCCGGCATGGCTCCGAGCAGGCCGTGCGGCGTCCGGGCCGCGATGCGTGGAGGGACGGAGACGGTGTCGTCGGCGATGGCGATCAGCGCGGTGGTGAGGGCTTCGGCGAGCGCCGTCGGGTCGGCGACGGCGGACTCGGTTCCGACGTGGTCCAGCGCCAGGGGCGGGTCCACGGTCATCGTTCGTCCTGCCGGGCTGTGAGGGCGAGCAGTTCGCCGCCGAGGCGGTCGGTCGCGACCGTCAACTGGATACGGAGCGTGGGCAGGGCGGCGTCGTCGAACTCCGCTATCGGGCCGACGAGGGTCAGCGCGCAGACCGGGCCGCCGCCGGCCGTTGTGGTGACGACGCGGCTGAGCGAGCCGACCAGCGGCTGGTTGCTGCCGCGTTGGAGGGCGAAGCCATCGCTCGCCGCATGGTCGAGCGCGGCGAGCAGGCCGTCCGGGCCCTGCAGACGATAGTCGTCGTCTTCGGCCGCGCGGAGGTAGGGGGCGCGGGCCTCCGCGTCCATGGCGGCGACCAAGGCCAGCGGTCCGGCGAAGCGGTGCGCGGCGAGGAGTTCGTCGCGGAGGTCGCTGATCATGGCCAGCCGGGCGGGGCGGACGACGTCGACGACTCGGGACCCGCCGGTGGTCGCGACCTGGAGGTTCGCCATCATGCCGGTCACCGCGGCGAGGTCTTCCAGGACCGGTCGCGCGATCCCCGTGAGCGAGGTCGTGGCAGCGGCCGTCGCGCGCGACAAGCGCAGGAGGGCCGGGCCGGGCAGGTAGTGATCCCCGACGCGCAGGATCCAACCGCGGCCGACCAGGTCGGCGAGCACTCGGTAAGCCGTCGCGCGGTGCAGCCCGACGCGCTCGGCGACCTCGCTCAGTCGGAGCGGCCGACCGGTCGTGGCGACGGCCTCGATGAGGGCGAGCGCCTTGTCGACGGCGGTGGTGGGGGAGGCGGGCATGGGGTCCTCGGTGCGATCCGATGAGCTAGGGTGGCCGCACTAGTGTTGCATACTCTGCATCACTTGTTATGCCACATGTAACAGCCACAGGTAACAGCGATGGGAAGAGGAGGTCGTCGATGGTCGTCGCCTATCGCGGTGCGACAGTGCTCGAAGGGACCGGCGCCCCGGCCCGGGCCGGGACGACGGTCATCGTGGACGGGGAGCGGATCCGGTTCGTCGGGGCCGACGGCGACGTCCCGACCGACCTGCTCGCGGACGCCGAGGTCGTCGATCTCACCGGCCGGCACCTCATCCCCGGGCTGATCGACTCGCACCAGCACCTGGCCACGCCTCCGGACCGCGCGCTCGCCGAGGCCGTGCTGCGCAGGGACCTGCTCGGCGGGGTGACCGCGGTGCGGGACATGGCCGACGACCTGCGTCAGGTGGCTGATCTGGCGCGCGCCGCGTTGGTCGGCGAGATCGTGGCACCGGACATCTGCTACGCGGCGCTCATGGCCGGCCCGGGCTTCTTCGACGATCCGCGGACGTGGCAGGTGTCGCAGGGGGTCACGCCCGGCGAAGTGCCGTGGATGCAGGCGATCACACCGGCGACGGATTTGACGCTCGCGGTGGCGATGGCACGCGGCACGTTCGCATCGGCGATCAAGGTGTACGCGGATCTGCCGGGAGAGACCGTCGCGGCGATCGTCGCCGAGGCGAAGCGCCAGGGGATCGCGGTCTGGGCTCACGCCGCGGTCTTCCCCGCCTCACCAGGCGAAGTGATCGCCGCCGGGGTGGACACGGTGTCCCATGTGCAGCTGATGGTGCACGAGGCAGCGGGACGGCTCCTGACGACGTACCGGGACAAGCCTCCGATCGACTACGCCCGTTTCGAAGGCGGGGACGATCCGGTGACGGGGGCGTTGTTCGCGCAGATGCGGGAGCGGGGGATCGTGCTGGACGCGACGGCCAGCCTTTGGGGGCGGATCGCCGAAGAACTGCGGACGGGCGAGGAGGCGCTCGGAGACGAGGCTACCGAGGCTATCGAGGCTGCCGAGGCTCGGGAGCGGGCGGCGGCGAACGACCGGGTGTCCGCGGCTCTGACCGGCCAGGCCTGGCGGATCGGCGTAACGGTGTCGGCTGGGACGGATCGGGATCCGGACCCGGAGGAGCCGTGGCCTCCGTTGTTCGATGAGCTCGACTTTCTGGTGGATCGATGCGGACTGACACCGGCCGAGGCGTTGCGCTGCGCCAGTTGGGGAGGAGCCGTGAGCATGGCCGCGGAGGACCGATTGGGGACGATCGAGGTAGGCAAACAGGCTGACTTAGTGATTCTGGCGGACGATCCGGTGGTGCATCTGAGCGCCTTGCGGAGCGTGGTCGCGGTGGTCAAGCGTGGACGTATGTTCGATCGAGCCGGCGGCGCGACAGCCACCGTCCGGGGCGCAGGAGCGGGCGAGTGACCGGTATGGCATCGCACGGGGTGGGTTTCCCGATCGTCAACGCTCTGGGTGGCGTGGACAACCCGAACGTGGACGTCGAGACGGGCTCGCAGCTTCAGCAGACGAGCGAGGAGATGGTGGTCGACGCGCGGGCGTTGGCCGACATCCGGGCGTCAGGGCTCACGGCGGTCAACATCACGCTCGGGTACACGCTGGGCGACCTGCCGCCATACGAGCACACCCTGCGGGAACTCGACGTCTGGGACGGGATCATCGCAGAGCACGCCGATGTGCTGACCCGCGTCCACAAGGCTGAGGACATCTGGAAGGCGTACACGGACGAGCGGATCGGCGTCATCTACGGCTTCCAGAACGCCGTCGCGGTCGGAGACGATCCCGCACTGGTCGACGACAGGGTGGGCCTGTTCGCCGAGCGTGGAGTACGCGTCATCCAACTTACGTACAACCAGTCGAATCACCTGGGTGACGGGGCCATGGCCCCGGAGAACCGCGGACTGACGAGGTTCGGACGCGAAGTCGTGGCGAGCCTGAACGAGCACCGGGTGATGGTCGACCTCTCGCACAGCGGCGAGCGGACATGCCTGGAGGCGGTGCGCGCCTCCCGTCAGGCGGTGTCGATCAACCACACCGGATGCCGGGCTCTCACCGACCTGCCGCGGAACAAGACCGACGAGGAACTGCGGCTGGTCGCCGACGGCGGCGGTTTCGTCGGCATCTATTTCATGCCGTTCCTGGCGGCGTCCGGGCACGCACGAGCCGACGACGTCGTCGAACACGTGCTGCACGCGTTGAACGTCTGCGGCGAGGACGCGGTCGGAATCGGTACAGACGGGCCGGTGACGTCGATCGACGACCTGGACGCGTACCGCGAGAGGCTGGCCGGGCACGTGGCCGAGCGAGCCCGGGCCGGCGTCGCCGCAGCGGGCGAGCGCGCGGACACGCTGCCGTTCGTGGAGGACCTGCGAGGCGTCGACCAGTTCCGGAAGCTGATTCGCCGCTTGGAGCAACGCGGGGTGCGGGAGGACGTGGTGAGGAAGGTGCTCGGTGGCAACTTCATCGAGTTCGCCGCGCGGGTCTGGGGCGGTTGAGCGCACGGTGATCCGCTGCCGTGGCTCCATAGGATTGATCCCCGCCCGCGCTGTCTGGAGGAGTAATGACCAGTAGGCTCACCGAGTTGGTTGTCGACTGCCACGATCCGGAGCGGCTCGCCGCGTTCTGGTGCGCGGTCCTGGGCTTCGAGGTGATCGAGCGGGGCGAGGGCAAGGTCGAGATCGGGTCCTGGACGCCGACCGTCGAGGAAGTTCGGGCCCGCCAGATGCCGCCCACTTTGGTGTTCATCCACGTGCCTGAGGGCAAGGCTGTGAAGAACCGCCTGCACTTCGACGTCAGTCCGATCGACGGCAGCACCGACGACGAGGTTGTCCGGCTGCTCGGACTCGGCGCCACCAAGGCGGACGTGGGGCAGGGCCCCGGCCGGAGCTGGGTGGTCATGGCCGATCCCGAGGGCAACGAGTTCGACGTCCTGCGCACCTTGGCGCCCGCCGAACCAGGCGATTGATCTCAAGGGTCATCAAGGGATCATCAGTCGTCGTAGCCGGTCAGTGAGCGCGCATCCAGTCAGCCGCCGAGCCGCGCGAGATCCGCTCGCACCCGCTCCACCCCCGGCGCGAACCCGATCTCCTCGAACACCTCAAGGGCCTGCTTCCAGGAGTCGCGGGCGCGGTGGGGGTGATCGAAGTGGGCGAACACGACGCCCAGGGTGTGAAGGCTCTCGGCTTGCAGGTGCCTGATGTTCGAGCGGCGGCTGATCTCCAGCGACTGCTCGACGGCGGCGACGGCCTCGTCGAACCGGCCGAGGCCCAGGTAGGCCTCTCCGAGGTTGTTCAGGACGCCGGCGTGGTTGTACGAGAGGTCTCCGGGCGGGAACAGGGCCTCGGCGCGCAGGTAGTGCTCGACGGCCTGTTCGTACCGACGAAGCTCGCGATAGGCGTCCCCCATGGCGCTGAGCACTTGCATCGGCTGTACGCCGAGCTCCGGCGACGCCGTGATCCGGGCCAGCGCCTCGTGCCCGTAGGCCACGGTCAGCACAGGCTGTCCGGAGACGGAGTAGCCGCTCACCAGATTCCCCAGCACGAGCACCTCGCCGAGTCGGTCGTCGGCCGCGCGGTGCAGTGCGAGGGCCGACTCGAACATCGATATGCACTCCGTGGGGCGCTTCCACAATCCGTGGAAGACGCCCAGCCGGTGGCGTACCCAGGCCTCGGCGCGGATATCACGCGTTTCGTGCGCCGCTTTGAGCGCTCGTTCCAGACAGCCGCCCCAGTCGCGGCTGACGTCAGTCAAGGCATAGCGCATCAGATGAACCGCGATGCGGGGGGCGAGATCCGGCCGGCCGCAGGCGACCGCGGCGTCGATGGCGCCCGACACGGCCTCGTAGTGGCGGGAGCACCAGGCCACTGCGGCGTCCGAGTCGGGCAAGGATGCCACGGCGGGCGTGCCTGGCTCGTCCTCGGCGATGGGAAGGCGGTCGGGCGAATAGCCGATCATCCTCGAAGACGCTTCGACACAGGCCGCATACCAACACGTCAGCCGGCGTAGAGCCCGGTTCCGCTCCTCAGAAGCCGCGGCGCCCTCCAGAAGCTCCGACGCGTAAGACCGGATCAGGTCGTGATACCGGTAACGCCCCTCCTCGTGCTCGGCCAGGAGGTCGACATCGACCAGATGCTGTAGGGCGTCCTCGACATCCGCCTCCGGCCGCGCGAGCAGCGCCGCCACTTCGGGGGCGCCGAACGACGTCGCGGGGACCAGGGTCGCGGTGCGGAACACCTCGTCGGCGTCGCGACCACGCACCGCGGCCGCAGTGTCCTTACGCGCCAAAAGAGCGGTATAGCTGAGCTCGAAGCTGGCCCGAACCGCCAGATCCGACACCGCCAACTCGTTCAGCCGCCGCGTCCGATCAGCCAGCCGCTCAGCGAAGCCGGCCACCGACCACCGCGGCCGATCGGCCAGGCGCGCGCCGGCGATCCGCAGGGCGAGCGGCAGGCCGCCGCAGCTGTCCACGACGGCGGCGACGGCCGCGGATTCGGCGAGCGCGCGATCCGTCCCGATCAGGGTTTCCAGCATGCGCGTCGCGTCCTCGGCGTGCAGGAGCTCCAGATTGACGCGGTGCGCCCCGGCGAGCCCCGACAGCCTGGTCCTGCTGGTGACCAAGACGGCACAGCCGGCCGCCGCGGGAATCAGCGGACGGATCTGGCCTGGATCGCAGGCGTTGTCGAGGACGATCAGCATCCGGCGCCCGCCCAGCGCCGTGCGGAAACGCGTAGCCCGTTCGTCGACATCGTTCGGGAGGTCGCCGACCGGAATCCCGAACACGCTCAGGAACGACGCCAGCACGTCGCCGGGTTCGCGGGGCACCGGATCGGCACCTCTAAGGTCGGCGTACAGCTGGCCGTCGGGAAAGCCGCCGGCGGCTTGATGCGCGGCGTGAACCGCCAGCGTCGTCTTGCCGAGCCCGCCGCCACCGGTCACGGTGACCAGCGGCACCCGTCCCGGAGACGCGTCGGCGGCAGTCAACGCCCGAACGATCTCCGCGGTTTCGCGCTCCCGGCCGGTGAAGTCGGCGATGTCCGCCGGCAACTGCCCGATCGGACCAGGTCCGGCCTGCGGCGGCGCCGAATCGCTCTGCGGATCGTTCACGAGTATCTGTTGATACAGTTCCCTGATCTCCGACGACGGCTCGACACCCAGCTCATCCATCAGTGTCCGCCGCAATGTCCGGTAGGCATCCAGCGCCTCGACTTGGCGCCCGCTGCGATACAGCGCAAGCATCAGTAACCTGCGAAAGGGCTCGTGGAGCGGATTCTCGGCAACCAGCCAAGCCAGATCCTTGCCCGCCTCACGATGCCGTCCCAGCTGGAGTTCGGCCTCGAAACGCCCCTCGTACGCCAGTAACCGGTCGTAACGGAGTTGCTGGACGCGGTTTTCGAACTCGGTCAGCATCGGCAGGTCGGCCAGCGGTTCCCCCTGCCACAGCGCCAGCGCTCGGGTCAGGTGCTGCGACGCTGCAGCCCACTGGAGCTCCCGCACCGCCCGGAGTCCATCGGCGCACCCCTGGGCGAAGTCGTCCACGTCGAGCTCGCCGGGACGCACGCGGATCTCATAACCCCCGGCGGTAGTAAGGATCCGCTCGGCGTCCGGATCCCGTAGGGCCTGCCGTAGCCGCATCATGTGATTGCGCAGCGTCGCGACAGCCGAAGGCGGCGGCTGATCCCGCCACAGAGTGTGGATCAGCTGGTCGATCGAAACGGCCTGGTTGGCGTGCAGCAACAAGGTGGCCAGCGCCGCGCGGCGATAGGGTCCGTTGACCGGCAGCGGGCCGCCTTCGTCGGTGACCGTCAGTCGGCCCAACAGGACGAAGCGCATGATCCCCACCGCCGGCTCCGAGATATGAACTGGCCCCCGATCATAAGCCCGCTCCGCATCGCTCGCCTGCGACTTCCGGGCACGCCTGTGAGGCCCGTGTTAGTCCGCTGTTATCGCCCGCGGCCATAGTCACGACGCGTCTTGACCTACTCCTTCTCCTCGGCACAGGGAGCACTGGCGTTGAATCTCTTTCCCATGGGTCGAAGACCGCGACGAGCCTCAGCGCTCTCCGCGGCGACCGCACTGATCGTGGCCGGGGCGACGCTGACGATCAGCGCCGGCGCCGTACCAAGCGCGCTGGCGGCAGCGCGGGCCTCCACCACAGGCACGACTACTGGCACCACTACCGGCACAACCGCCGGGTCCGCTGCCACCCCCGCGGACCCGTCCCGCATCGCCGACCCTGAGGGCACGCTTCCCAGTACCTGGCGCACCTCCACCGACCGCGCCGTCACCGCGGTCGGAGACGCCGACGGCCTGAACATCATGGTCGCCGACTCGGTCCAGGCCTACCAGTGGCGCACCGCCGCGACCTTGTCCGAGCCAGGGTTCGACTCGTCGCAGTGGATCGGCCAGGACTGCCTCACCGGTTCCGGCAACTACGCCGCGGTCATCTACGCGCCGCGTGAGCTGGTCAACCACGGGGACGCCAGCGACACCGGCGCTTTCGTCGCGATCGTCGACCTGCGCAGCGGAGCGGTGCGCAAGCTGAATCTGCACGCTTCGATCGCCTACTACGACCCCGGCTGCGGGACCGGCGACGTCGTCGCGATCTCCGACGTGCAGACCACGGCCGCGGGCGCGACCACCCACCTGGAGCTGGTCGACGCGGCCACCGGCGCGATCGTCGACCGGCAGAGCCAGCCCGGCCAGCTGACCTCGGCGGTCCCGCTCGGCGCCGGCGACGGTATCGCCGCGGTGGCCGGTGACCAGGTCATCGCGCTGGACGCCAAGGGCGCCCGGCGCACGCTGAGCGCCGAGCCGGGCGTTCCGCTGCGGCTGCACCCCGACTCCGGCGGCGGCCTGGCCTACGAGGTGCCGGTCTCGACCGCCGACTACCAGATCAAGCGCTGGTCCGGCGGCACGTCGACGGTGCTCGGCCATGGCGCGCCGGACCAGGTGCGCCTGGACGGCGCCGCCGGGCACGTCTTCGTCCTCGGCCCGGGCGCGGCGGGCGTGGCCACCGACCGGGCCGGCGCGAGCTGGTCGCGGCTGGACGCCGGCGTCGACGCCGAGCCGTCCACCACCGGCCAGCTCGTCGTGACCGGCGCGGCCGAACGCAGCGCCACGCAGCCGGGCCTGTCTGCGGCCGCCGCGCAGAAGCCAGGAAGCCAGAAGCCGGAAAGCCAGAAGCCGGACGGCCAGATCGAGATCCAGTCCGTCGTGCCCGCGAACAAGCACACCGTGGCGTTCACGGTCGCGCCGCACGCGCTTCAGCCGACGCAGGGCAGCGCGGCCTCGCCGATCCTCTCCGCCTTGAGCACAGCCACCGCGGCCGGTGCCTCGAAGCAGGCTGCCAAGGCGGCCACAACCCAGTCGGCCACCACCGCGACCGCTACTACTGCGACCACCGCCACCGCCGCGACCGCCGACCCCGCCACCGTGACCTGGGACCCGGACCGGGCCTGCTCGGTCGCCCGCAATGACCCGAAGATCGAGACGTACCAGGCCACCGCGGCCCAGATCGAGTGGGCCGCGGACCTGGCAGTCCAGGGCAAGCTGACCACGAGCCGCACCGCGAACTGGGAAGGCTCGGGCATGCCGGTGTCCTGGACCCCGCAGGGCATGTTCCCGCTGCGCGGCCTCACCGGCGGCGGCACCGTCCCGGTCCAGGTCCTGCTCGCCGTCCTGGCGCAGGAGTCGAACACGATGCAGGCCAGCCCGCACGCGGTCGACGCCCAGGCCGGGAACTTCAACCAGGGCGGCTTCTACGGCTACTCCTTCACCGACAGCTCCGGCACCGCGCAGCCCGCCGGCTCGTCGTGGACGTCCGCCGACTGCGGCTACGGCGTCGGCCAGATCACGACCGGCATGGCCATGTCCACCTCGGCCGGCACTCCGGTGGCCGACGGCAACATCGCCGTCTACTCGACCGCCGAGCAGCAGCAGGCGATCGCGACCGACTTCGCATCGAACATCGCGGCCTCGGTCAACATGCTCGCCGACTCCTGGAACCAGCTCAAGGCGGCCGGCATCATCGCCAACGGTGCCGACCCGCAGTACGTCGAGAACTGGGACCTGGCCGTCTGGGCCTACAACACCGGCGTCGAGCCGAACGCCAAGGCGGGCAACACCACCGGCTGCACGCCCAGTCCGACCTGCACCGACGGCCACGGCGACTGGGGCCTGGGCTGGCTCAACAACCCGGCCAACCCGCGCTACCCGTCCGACCGCGGCATTTTCAGCAACAGCGCGGCCGACACCAAGGTGCCCAACCACTGGCCGTACGAGGAACTGGTGATGGGCTGGGCCTACTCGCCGGTGCCGCGCTACGACTACGCCAAGGGGGCGTGGGGCCCGGCTTACCTGCCCGCCCAGAATCAGCACAGCCTCGCGCCGCTCTACGCACCCTCGATGGAGTTCTGCACGACGGCCGGTGACGGTTGCACCCCGGACGGCGCCCCGGACGTCAACGGCAAGGCGAACACCGCGGGGCTCTGCCGGGCGTACAACGGCCAGTGCTGGTGGCACCTCCCAGTGACGTGGGCGACGAACTGCGCGGTCCAGTGCGGCATCGCCCAGTACGAATACGGCACCGCCAGCGCCGTGCCGACGGGCACCGACGTCTACCCGCCGGACTGCGGCACCGCTTCGCTGCCCTCGAACGCGGTGATCGTCGACGACACCACCGTCCCCAGCCCGATCGGAAACTGCACCCAGACCTGGAAGAACCAGGGCACCTTCGGTCTGGACTTCACCTACGCGCCGGTCCCGGGGTGCGTCGCGCCGTGCGTGGACTACCCGGGGAAGATCGACTTCCACCAGGTCAGCGGCGGCTTCGGCGGACACCTGTGGTTCACCCACACCAGCGACACCACCGCGGTCACCGGGACATGGACGCCGCCGTCCACGACCACCGGCTGGACCCGCATCAAGGTGCACGTCCCGAGCAACGGGAGCAACACCGAGGAGGCGGACTACCAGATCAACCTGGGCAACGGCCAGACCCGGCACCGCATGATCAGCCAGCACTGGAATCAGAACACCTGGGTGGACCTGGGCAGCTTCAACCTCTCGGCCGGCGCCTCGGTGTCGTTGAGCAACTCCAGCCCGACGTTGCAGAACCGGGGCTCCGGCCAGGACGGCGGCGACATCTTCTTCGACGCCGTGGCGTTCCTTCCGACCGTCGCGTCCACCGTGCGCTACGTGGCGATGGGCGACTCCTTCGCCTCGGGCGAGAGCATGCTCCCCTACGAGACCGACTCGGCCGTGACCGGCGACGGCTGCCACCGCTCGCCGCAGTCGTACGCCTACCAGGTCCTCGCCTCCGGACAGAGCAAGAGCGTCGAGGCGCTGGCGGCGGCGAACCAGGGAGACGACTTCGCGTTCGTGGCCTGCAGCGGCGCCGAGAGCACCAACATGACGGCCAACGCCGTCGGCAACCCCGACGGCTGGAACGCCGACTGGAACGGCACCTCGTTCATGTGGGGCGAGCCGCTGCAGATTGACGACAGCGGTTTCCTGGACCAGGACACGACGTTGGTGACGCTGAGCGTCGGCGGCAACGACGCACGCTTCTCGGACGTCCTGCAGGGCTGTGCGCTCTCGGCTCTGTGCACCGACCCCTCGTACCACCTGACACACGACAAGGTGGTCGATCCGTCGGCGATGACCGTCTACGAACCGCAGATCATCAACGCCCTGCCGTCGCATCTGGAGGCGGTCTACGCGGCGATCCACCAGGTGGCCCCCAAGGCCCGGATCATCGTCCTGGGGTATCCCCACCTGTGGCTCGCGGACGGCAAAGCCTGCCAGGGCGTCACGCAGACGGCGCAGGTCTGGATGAACCAGATGTCCGACGACATGGAGACCAGCGTCTCGAACGCGGTGACGGCTGCCAAGCAGAGCGACTCGACCCTGAACATCTCGTTCATCGACACCCGGCCCACGTTCGCCTCGCACCTGGAGTGCAGTGTCACCCCGTGGTTCACCGGCGAGGTCATCAGCTATCTCGCCAGCAGTTTCCACCCCATGGCGCCGGCCCACGTCGCCGAAGCCGCGCAGATCAACGCACTGCTGAAGTAACTCCCAGCGAAAGGCACGAAGGTGAAGAACAAAGCCCGCCTCTCCCGCGTCGGCGCCGTGGCCGCCGCCACGCTGCTCGCCGGCGGCGCCGGCCTGGCCGGCGCCGAGCAGGCCAGCGCGAACAGCTACGGAAGCATGGACACGAACCAGCTCATGCGGCTGTGCGAGTCGCACGGCTCGCGGTACTGGACCATGCCCGACGGCACCGGCAGCATCGAGATCCCGACGGAGCAGGTGCAGTACGGGTCGACCGGTGACTGCGTCGCCTATGCGCAGAGGTTGCTGGTGAACGTCACCTACAGCATCTCGGTCGACGGCGACTTCGGGTCGCACACCCAGGCGGCGGTGACCTCCTTCCAGCAGAGCAAGCTGTCCGTCCCGGCCTGTGGGCCGGCCGACGGGGTCGTGGGGCCGCGGACCTGGATGTGCCTGGAGTTCTACTAAACGTCCCCAATCACCATTCAGAGACATCGGAGATTCATCATGCGCAAGCGATTCAAAGCGTTGGCCGTTGGCGCGCTCACCGCGGTCACAACCATAACCGGGGCCGCGTCGGCGTTCGCCGTGCCGACGTACTACAGCGGCGACAACTGCGGCATCTCAAGCAACGACTTCTACTTCCTGAGGGAGACCTGCCCCGACGCTATCTCGCTGTTCTACCACCAGAACTACAGCGGAGCCCTGGCCAGCATCAACGGGGACATCTCCAACCTCTCGGCCGAGCCCACGTATGCGTACGAAGGCTCGACCGTGGTGTTGCAGTACTACACCGACTACGTCTTCTGGGGCGAGGACGCCTCCCCGAACAACGACGGCGAGAACCAGGCCACCAGGAACAACGCCGCGAGCGCGTACAACAGCTCGACGTCCCACTCCTACACCGTGTACGTCTCGCCGAACTACACCGGGCATACGCAGACCTTCGGCCCGAGAAGCGGCGGAAATCTCAATTCCTACCTCAGGAACAACGAAGCCTCCGTGTCCAAGAACTAGGCAGCCCGTAGCCGGGAAACACGAGATCGAAGAAAGGTGCCCACCATGAAGCGAGGCGGAATGTTCGCGGCCATCGCGGTCGCGACAGCGGTTATCGCGACGACCGCCGGATGCTCCGCTTCAGGAGGCGCTTCGAACGGCAACGGCGCGGCGGCGGTCAAGGACGCCGCCGCCGCGCCGGTCATGCCCCCGGCTGTTCCGACAACGGGGCTGACGCGCGGGATGAGCCTGCCGTTGGAGGCTTATGAGGAGACGCTTCCTGAGTACAACGAAATCCTCAACGCCCGGTTCGCGATCGAGAGCGCGTGCATGCGCGGATACGGGTTCTCCTTCAAGCCCGAAGCCGACACCAACACGATCAGCTACGACGCGTCCAACATGGGGCGCCGCTACGGCCTGTCCGACCCGGCCGCGGCGGCACAGTACGGGTACTCCGTCCCCAGCTTCGCGCACCCCGCGTCAAGTGATCCGGCGCTGACGCAGCAGGAGTACGTGGTGCTCACCGGCGAGCCGGCTGCGGCGCCCGGGAGTACGCCGAACCCGACGCCCCGCCCGACGCCAGGCACGTACAACGGCAAGGCGATCCCGGCGGGAGGCTGCGTCGGCCAGGCGGACCAGCAGCTCACCGACCCGGCGAACGGCATGCTCGTGAACCAGCTGGACCAGCAGAGCCTCGACGAGTCGCAGAAGCTGCCCGAGGTGAAGGCGGCGATCAGCCAGTGGTCGGACTGCATGCGGCACAACGGCTACCAGACGGCCGACCCGCTGACGGCCTCGTTGCTGACGCAGCAGCTCGGCGGTACCACCGGCGGCGCCGTGGACAAGAAGGTCGCGGTGGCCGACGTGACCTGCAAGGAACGCACGAACCTGGTCGGCGTCTGGTTCGCGGCCGAGTCCACTGTGCAGAAGCGGTACATCGCCGCCAACGAGACGCAGCTGCGTCAAGATTCTGCGAAGCTCACAGCGGCCAGGGACAAGGCTGAAGCTGTGCTGGCGGCGCGGGCCGGCTGATCGGGCCTGAAGCTACTGCAGCTCCGATTCGACCTGGCGCGGCATCGACGTGTTCCAGACCCCGGCCCCCTCGGCGGCCTCATTGAATCCCCGGCGCGTGCGGGCCGTTCGAAGAGATATGGACACATCGGCATCGCGGGCACCGCAGTCCGCAATGATGGACGGGTCAAGGCGACTTCTCCGATCCGCCCTCGAATCCGCCCCGAACCCGCCCCGAACCCGCCCACGAATTCGAACCCGCCTTCGAACTCGAACTCCCTGAGGAGCTGTGTTGCCCGCTGAGGCCCTGCCTGCCGAGCTGCGACGCGCCATCGTCCAGATCGCTCGGACCCCGCGTCTGCTGGTTGCCTGCGACTACGACGGCACGCTCGCCCCGATCACGTTGAATCCGGAGGAGGCCCGGCCGCTTCCGGAGTCGGTCGGCGCGCTCCGGTCCCTGGCCTCGCTGCATGAGACGACCACCGTGGTCATCTCCGGCCGCGCCCTGCGCGATCTGGCCACGCTGTCGCGGCTGCCGGCCGAGGTGCACCTGGTCGGCAGCCACGGTTCGGAGTTCGACATCGGCTTCGTCCACGCCATCGAGCCGGGGCCCCGGGAGCTGTTCCGCCGCTTGCAGGCGGAGCTTGAGAGGCTGGTACTCGACGTGCCGGGCGTGACGTTGGAGGTCAAGCCCGCCAGCATCGCGGTGCACGTCCGTCGGGCCGAGTACGAGGCGGGTCGCAGGGTCCTGGCTGAGGTGCACCGCGGACCGTCCACCTGGGAGGGTGTGTCGACCACCGACGGCAAGGAGGTCGTCGAGCTCGCGGTCATTCGCACCGACAAGGGCGAGGCGCTGGACTTCATGCGCCGTCAGGCGGGCGCGACCGCGACGGTCTTCCTGGGCGACGACGTCACCGACGAGAAGGCGTTCGCGCGGCTGTCGGGCCCGGATGTCGGTATCAAGGTCGGAGACGGCGAGTCGCTGGCCGCCTACCGTGTCCCGGAGGCTGCGGACGTCGCGCTCCTGCTGGCGTTCCTGCTGGAGGAGCGGCGGAACTGGCTGTACGGGGAGTCCGCGATGCCGATCGAGCGGCTGTCGATGCTCGCCAACGAGCGGTCGGTGGCGCTGCTCACCCCGGATGCCAGATTGACCTGGCTGTGCCACCCGGGCCCCGACGCGCCGGCGGTGTTCGCCGATCTGCTCGGCGGACCGGGTGCGGGGTGCTTCTCGATCAAGCCGAACCGCAACGGCCTGCCGCTGGGCCAGCGCTACCTTCCGAACACCATGACGGTTGAAACCCGCTGGTCACGCCTGCTGGTCACCGACTACCTCGAACCGTACAGCCCGCCGCACCAGACGAACCTGGTGCGGGTGATCTCCGGGGAGGCGCCCGCGGAGGTGGTGTTCGCGCCGCGTCCGGAGTTCGGCGGGGTACCGGTGACGCTGGTCGCGGAGGACGGCGGCCTGCGCGTGGTCGGCACGTCGGAGCCGTTCGTGCTCCGCTCTCCCGGCGTCGCGTGGACGATCACTTCGGACGGTCAGCATGAGACGGCCTCCGCCCTCGTCCAGCCCTCGCCCGGGAATCCGATCGTGCTGGAGCTGCGGTGCGGCTCGACCGAGCTGGACGATCACGAGCTGCCCGAGCTGCAACGGCGGGACCATGCGGGCAGGTACTGGGCTGATTGGGCCTCGAAGCTCATTCTTCCCGGAGTCCAGACCGATCTGGTGCTGCGCTCGGCGTTGACGCTGCGGGGTCTGGTGAACGCCGACACCGGCGCCGTGCTGGCCGCGGCGACGACGTCGTTGCCGGAGGACATCGGCGGCGTCCGCAACTGGGACTACCGCTACTGCTGGATCCGCGACGCCGCGATGACCGTGCGCGAGCTGGTCCACCTGGGGTCGGTCGAGGAGGCCGAAGGCTACCTGCGCTGGCTGCACGGGGTGCTGGACACCCTCGCGGGCCCGGAGTGGTTGCACCCGCTGTACACGCTGGCCGGCACCGTGATCGGCGCGGAGGCGGTGATCGAGTCGCTGCCGGGCTACGCCGGATCGCGTCCGGTGCGAGTGGGGAACCTGGCCAACCACCAGGTGCAGCTGGACGTGTTCGGTCCGGTGGTGGAGCTGGTGCGGACCCTGGCCGAGGCGCGCGGGGCGCTGCGGGACGAGGACTGGCGGCTGGTACAGGCGATGGCCGAGGCGGTCTCGCGCCGCTGGAACGAGGCCGACCACGGGATCTGGGAGGAGCGGCACATACCGCGGCACCGGGTTTACTCGCGGGTGATGTGCTGGGTGACCATGGACCGCGGGGTCACCCTCGCCCGCGACTACGGCCGCGAGATCCCGGCGGGCTGGGAGGCGCTGCGCGACGAGATCCGGTCCGACGTCCTGGAGAACGGCTGGAACGAGGAGGTCCAAGCGTTCACCACCGCCTACGACGGCACGGATCTGGACGCCGCCTCGCTGTTCGTCGGACTCAGCGGGCTGATAGACCCGGCGGACGAACGGTTCCAGCAGACGGTGACGGCCATAGAATCCGAACTACGCAGCGGATCGACGGTGTATCGGTACCGGCGCGACGACGGCCTGCCTGGCGGCGAGGGCGGATTCCACATCTGCGCGGCCTGGCTGATCGAGGCCTACCTCCTCGCCGGACGCCGCGACGAGGCCGTGGAACTGTTCACCGAGATCGTCAGCGCCGCCGGACCGACCGGTCTCCTGCCCGAACAGTACGATCCGATCGCCGAACGATCACTGGGCAACCACCCCCAGGCCTACTCCCACATCGGACTGATCCGCTGCGCGAACCTTCTGGCGGCCGGATAGCCCGGATAGCTCGGACAACCCAGTCAGCCCGGCCTCGCGGCGCTGAGATCATGCGGCCAGCGGGGTCGGGGTAGGGGTGCCGGCCTGGCCTGCGGCTGCCGGCCGGGCCGGCTCGTCCGGGGAGAGGCCGAGGACGGCGGCGACGGCGACGACGGCGACGGTGAAGAACGAGGGGGCCGGAGCCCGGCCGGTCTCGATGCCGGCTACCGCGCCAGCCAGAGGTCCGACGTCGAACTCGCCCCGGTCGGTTGGTCGGCCGGCCGGCTAACCGCTGGTCCCGGTGGCGAAAACCGGCCAGCCGATCTCGGTCTGCCACGCGCCCTTGTCGGCGGTGTCGCCGGGGCCGACCAGGTAGTACTCGCGCAGTGGCCCGTCGACGGCGAGCTCGTGCTCGGCGACGTGGGTGGCGAGGGACCCGTACGCGCGATCGATCTCCTCGTGCGGGCCGGAGTGGACGATGGTGGCCAGCTCGGCGGCGGGCACGGTCGTCGGCGCGACGCGGCCCATCGGCCGGACCGGTCCGTGGCAGGGGATGAAGACGGTCGCCCGGCCGTGTTCGTCGGCGAACAGCTCGTCGGCGAACATGCCGCCGGGGGTGCCGTCGGCTCGGATGCCCTGGGCGGTCAGGGTCGCGCGCAGCTCTCCCAGCGCTCCCTGGAACCACTGCAGGGCGTCCGCGACGTCGACGTCCTCGGTGATCGCCGCGGCGGGTGTCGCCGGCGCGCTCCGGTGCCCGATCGTCGTCGGCGCGGCGCGGTGCTCAAGCAGGTCGCGCAGGGAGGCGACGGCCTGCTGCGTCCGGGCCAGGCCGGCCTCCATCCTGGCGAGATGGGCCGCGATGAGCTGGTCACGGGTCCGCAGATCGGGCGCGGACAGCACGGCGCGGATGTCGTCCAGCGACATGTCCAGGGCCCGGAACCGGCGGATCACCTGGGCCGCGGGGATCTGCTCGGTCTCATAACGGCGGTAGCCGGTGTCCGGGTCGACGTCGGTCGGCTCCAGCAGTCCGATCTGGTGATAGTGCCGGAGCGTCCGGACGCTCAGATGCGTGGCCTTGGAGAAGTCGCCGATCGTCAGCGCGTGGCTCATCTCCCCAGTGTCAACCCTCCAACGATGTGAGGGTCAAGCCGACATCCGGCCGTTGACTCTGACATCGCGTGAGCAACCAGGCTGGATGGCGACAGACCGGCTCACAAGAGAGGACCACCGCCATGACCAGCCCGACAACCGACCTCCCCGCCGTCGTGGCCGAGCACATCGCCGCGGTCAACGCCTTCGACACCGAACGCATCGTGGCCACCTTCGCGCCCGACGCCTACGTCAACGACAACCGGCGCGAGATCTGGGGCACCGACGCGATCCGTGCCTTCATGGCCAAGGAGTTCGTCGGTGACCGCGTGACCATGGAAGTCCGCGAGGTCATCGACCACCACGGCGACATCATCGTGCGCGCGAAGTACGACGGCGACTACGACAAGACCAACCTGCCCGAGGTGCTGGTCATGACCAGCTACTTCGCCCTTCGCGACGGCAGGATCAGCAGCCTGACCGTCATCAACAACCAGCCGTCCCCGTACTGAGCGCCGTGATTCACGCGTCTCATCCGTCCCGTACGTCCCATCCACACGACAGCTGAAGGCAGGGAGCCGACATGTCCGAGATCCGTCCGTTCCGCGTCGAGATCAGCGACGCGGTGATCGATGACCTCCGCGAGCGTCTGGCGCGGACGCGATGGCCGGAGACCGAGCCCGTCGACGACTGGTCGATGGGGATGCCGCTGGCGTACGTCCAGGAACTCGCCGGGTACTGGGCCGAGTCCTACGACATGCAGCGCGTCGCCGGCCTGCTGAACCGCTACGAGCAGTTCACGACGACGATCGACGGGGTCGACATCCACTTCCTGCGCGTCCGCTCTCCAGTCGAGGGGGCGATGCCGTGCATCATGACGCACGGCTGGCCGGGGTCGGTGATGGAGTTCGTCAAGGTGATCGATCCACTCGTGGACCCCGTGAGTCACGGCGGGCAGGCCTCCGACGCGGTCGAGCTCGTGATCCCGTCGCTCCCGGGCCATGGCTGGAGCGGCAAGCCGACGGTGACCGGCTGGACCGTCGAGAAGATCGCGCAGGCATGGATCGAGCTGATGGACCGGCTCGGTTATGAACGCTGGGCGGCACAGGGCGGCGACTGGGGAGCCCTCGTCAGCTCAGCGATCGGCCGGCTGGCCGACCCGGCGAAGCTGATCGGGATCCACCTCAACTGGGCGCTCGCCGACCCCGCGGAACTGATGAAGCTCGGCAGCCCGACCGAGGAGGAGCAGCGGCACCTCGCAAGCCTGGAGCATTCCAGCCAGGCCGAGGGCGGATACGCGATCGAGCAGGGAACCAAGCCGCAGACGCTCGGATACGGCCTGACCGACTCCCCGGCCGGCCAGCTCGCGTGGATCGTCGAGAAGTTCAAGACATGGTCGGACTGCGGCGACGACCTGGAGAGTTCGTTCACGAAGGACGAACTGCTCGACAACGTGATGGTCTACTGGACGTGCGCCGCGGCAGCCTCCTCGGCCCGCCTCTACTGGCACTCGCTCGCATCGAGCGTGGGCAGCTTCGACGAGGTGCCCGCACCGTCCGCGTACTCCCGCTTCCCCGCGGACAACGTCGCGTTGTCCGAGCGCTGGGCGCGGACCCGCTATACCGATCTGCGCTACTACGGCACGCCTAAGCGGGGTGGCCACTTCGCGGCCTACGAGGCTCCCGCCGCGTTCGTCGAGGAGGTGCGTGCAGGGCTGCGCGCCCTCGTATCAGCCCCCGCACCCGAAGCTCCCGTTTATCCCCCTTTCAGCTAGGTGGTGATGTGGCCGAGCGGCCCAGTGCGCGACCGCGTCTCAGGGGTCAGCGACCGGACGGCGGGCCGCGAGATCCTCAAGGGCCTGACAGTCACCATCGCCGGCTGCGGGCGCGAGAAGTATCCACAGTGATGAGTTGCGCACACGGTCAGGCCGCCGGCAATGCCCGTTGGGTATCGGTGCCGTACCCACATGGTGTTGGTTCGCAGCCGAGCCGCCAACATGATCGGAGTTATGAGCGAACAGACTCTTGCGCTGGTCACCGGCGCGAATCAGGGAATCGGATTCGAGATCGCGGCCGGCCTCGGCGCACTCGGCTGGAGTGTCGGGATCGGCGACCGCGATCCGGAGCGTCAGGAAGACGCGGTGGCCAGGCTGCGCGCCGATGGCGTCGAGGCGTTCCCGGTGCCCATCGACGTGACCGACGACGCCAGCGTGGCGGCTGCCGCCCGCCGGCTCGAAGAACGCGCCGGCCGCCTCGACGTGCTCGTCAACAACGCCGGCGCCACCGGCGGCTGGCCACAGAACCCGACGACGCTGGATCTGGACAGTGTTCGGGTGGCGGTGGAGACGAACGTGTTCGGCATGATCCGGGTCACCAACGCGATGTTGCCGCTGCTGCGTCGTTCGGCGCACCCGCGGATCGTCAACCAGTCCAGCCACGTCGGCTCCCTGACCCTGCAGACGACGCCCGGCGTCGAGCTCGGGGAGATCAGCGGGGCGTACGCGCCGACCAAGACCTACCTCAACGCCGTCACCATCCAGTACGTCAAGGAACTCGCCGGCACCGACATCCTCATCAACAACGCGTGCCCCGGATACGTGGCCACTGAGCTGACCGACTTTCAGGGGCTTCGCACCCCGCGACAGGGCGCCGCGATCGCGATCAAGCTCGCGACCCTGCCGGACGACGGCCCGACTGGACAGCTGTTCGACGACGACGGGGTCGTGCCGTGGTGACCGGCCCGGGCTCCGCCGATCCCGGCATCGACCGATTCGTCCGGGAACTCGCGGCCATCGACGACCACGCTCACCCGATCCCGCTGGAATGGGAGCCGCCGCCGGACCGCGATCGGCCGATCTTCCCGTACGACCACCCCCTGCCGGTTCGCATGCGGCCGACCAGTCCGGAGTACATCGATGCCTGGCGAGCACTCTGGGGCTACGAACACGACGACTTCGACGACGGGCACCTGCGCGCCTTGATCGACAAGAAGCAGCAGGTCCAGGCGGCCGAAGGAGACAACTACCACAGCTGGGTCCTGGACCGGATCAACGTCGAGACCATGCTGGCGGTCGACTCCTTCCCCCAGCCGTCCTTCCCAGCCCCCCGGTTCCGCTGGCTGGCCTTCGACGACTGGCTCATGTGGCCCGTCCCCGCCGTCGGCCAGAAGCCGATCACCGGCCGATACGCCGAGCAGATGGCGCAGACCTGCCGGCAGGCGGGTGTCGACTGCCCGCCACCGACGCTCGACGACTACGTGCACGCCGTCCTCGCCCCCGTGCTCGACCAGCAGAAGGCCGACGGCGCGGTTGGTCTGAAGTTCCACACGCCCTACTACCGGCCCATCGACTTCGCCGAGGTACCGGTATCGCAGGCGCGAGAGCTGTACCGACGTGCCTGTGACAGCGGCATCACGATCGCTGAACACCGCCACGTGGAGGACTACCTGTTCGCCGCGATCGCCGGTAAGGCCGCCGAGCTGGACCTACCGATCCAGATGCACACCGGACAGGGACCCCGGCATCGTTTCGAGAACAAGGGCAGCAACCCGATGCTGATGGAGGCCGCCGTGGTCGCCGCACCGGACACCCGGTTCCTGATGCTGCACGCCGGCTGGCCGTTCACCAAAGAGGCCGTCGCCTCTCTCTCACACCCGAACGTGTTCCTCGACATCTCCGGATCCTCGGTGCACCTCTACGCGCGCAACCTCGCCGGCATCGTACGAGGCGCCCTTGAGTGGTTCCCCGAGAAGATCCTCTACGGCACCGACGCCTTCAGCGACACCGCACACGCCTTCATGTCCAGCACCGAACCGCGGTCGAACTTCCTGCACGGCTGGGAGGAAAAGGCCTGGCTGCTGGACCGCACCGCGCGAGAGGCCATCGCTCTGGCGCTCACCGACATGCTGCACGACCGAGTCGTTCGCGCCGGCGACGTCGACCGGCTGGCCACGATGATGATGCGCGACAACGCGGTCGATCTGTACCGTCTGTGACCCGGTTGCGCGTCACAGGAGCGCGAACGTCGGCTCCGCAGCGTCGAGCTGCTTCATCATGTGCTTGAGATACAGGGGGAGCCGGGATAAAGCCCTTGCAGGACTCTGATCCCCGGAGCATCGGCCCCTACCAAGCCCTCGGTGTGTTGGGCTCGTCCGTGACGAGGACCTCCGGAAGCGCTTCAAACGCGAGGCATCCGCGACCGCCGCGGTGAGCGGACGGTTCATCGCCCGGATCGTCGCCTCAGACCTCGAAGTCACGCCGCCGTGGCTGGCCACGCAGTACATCGACGGCCCGTCGCTGTACGACGTGGTGGCCAAGCAGGGCGGCGCGCTGTCGCCGAGCCGGGCGCAGCAGATCGCCGCGAGTCCGGCCGAGGCGCTGGACACCATCCACGCGGCCGGGGTGGTGCACCGCGACGTCAAGCCGGCCAACATCCTGCTGGCTCCGGACGGGGCCCACCTCATCGACTTCGGCATCGCCCGCGAGGCCGCCGCCAACACCATCACACGCACCGGGACGGTCGTCGGCACGCCGCCGTTCATGGCGCCGGAGCAGATCCGCGGGCACCGCACGCCGGGGCCGCCAGCCGACATCTTCGCGCTCGGCGGCGTGCTCGCGTACGCCAGCACCGGGAGGCACCCGGCGCCACGAGCCCCGACACGCAGGCCGCCGCGCCGGGATCCACTCGGCCGTCCCGCCGACGACGATCAGCACCACGACCGCCTCGGAGGCCACCAGCATCCAAGGGTCGGGACCCGCTCCAGGGCCCGACACCACGGTCGCCACCTCACAGCCGGCGCCAAACCCAACGACAGCTACTTCTCCGGCCCGGAAACCACCCTCTTCCCCGCTGTCGACCAGTAAGCCCGCTCCGCCGCCGCCGACCAGCAGTCAGCCCCGCGGAAGCGCGCCCCAGGCGCCAACCGGCGCGGCCGCCACGGTCGGGACGTCGAGCAACTTCAGCGGCTTCGTGGTGACCGTCACCTGGCAACCGGTGAGCGGCGCGACCAGCTACGACATCCACTTCACGAACAACGGCGCGGCGACCGGCGGCAAGACCACGGACACCATCTTCCACACCGCCGACACCAGCTACCAGGTGTCCGATTGGCAGGCCTACCCGACGGGATACTGCTACTCCGTCCGCGCGGTGAACGCATACGGCGTCTCGGCTTGGGTTGCCCGCCACGGACCGCAGTCATGCGGCCCGTGACGTGCGGAGAACACAGGACCCTGACGGTAGATACGGAAGGCACTGCCTTGAAGCCGGACACGACCCAAACGCCCCTGTGCGTGAGCACCCATCCCCTGTACCTGATCGACCTGGCCGGTGACCGGCCGATGCTGGCCTGTCCGGAGTGCCGCACCTGGCTCGTTGTGACGGACGGCATGCTGCCGCCGCATCGCAGCGACCACAAGCCCGACCAGGCGCGCCGCGACAAGACGGCGCCGCGCCGGCCGCGCTGCGGAGCGTCTCGCCGCCCCGTGGTGCTGGACCTGTCGCCGAGCACCTGGGCGAGCAAGTCCGCGTTCGGTGCGCGAGACGCCGGGATGCGGCGCGGAAAGCGGGTGTTTGCTGACCCGCGCTCCGAGTCCAGCCCGCAGACGCCCGTGCCCGTCCCGGTATTCCGGACGGTGCGGACGTAGCTCCGTCTACAGACATCACCCGCCCGGTCAGGCCCGATGCCTGGCCGGGCTTTCCCATGCCCATTTTCCGAACCTGAAGGAGGCCAGGAATGAACCGCACGTTGCCGTTGCGCCGCCCCGGCGCCGGCCGTATCGGGCACCCGATCCGCGCCGCCGTCGTCGGTGGCCGACCCGTCGAAACCATCGCCGAGCACCTGGGCATAGACGCCTGCGGCGCCGGGCCGCTGGAGGGCGCCGCGTGCGCCTCCCCGCTGCTGGACCGCAACGCGATGTTCCCGGACAAGGGCGACCGCGCCGGCGCCGACTTCGCCCGCAAAGTGTGCGCGTCCTGCCCGGTGGACAAGGGCGAGTGCCTGGCCCGGTACGGCGATCTGTCGCACGGCGTGGTGGCGGGGCTGACCGTCCGCGAGCGGCCTGCGCTGCGCGTCCGTGACGGGAGGTGAGCGGTGTGAGGCTGCCGCAGGGCCGATTCTTCGACCAGGAGAACGACGACCTGGACGCCGACACCCCGTTCCTTCAACCGCTGGCCGGACTGACGAGCTTGCCGGCGCCGTCGGTCACCTACCGCGAGTACGCGCGGGTGATCGAGGCACTTCAGACCGGCACGCCGCTGACCGAGACCAGCCGCGCGGCGGTGAACCGATGAGCGCGTGGGCTGTGCCTGCGGCGGTGGCGGCGTTCATCGTCGCCCGCGAGCGGCGGATCTACAAGCGGAACAAGACGTTCCGGGCGCAGGCCGCGCAGTTGGTGACGCCGCCGGTCCCGCGCTGGTGGCAGTCGCTGCTGACGAGCTTGATCCTGGGCGCGCTGATGGCCGCCGCGTTCCTGGCGCTGCTGCGCTTCGCCCCGACCGGGGACACCACGCCCGGCCCGCCCACGCCGCTGGACGGCACCCCCAGCGTCGGCCCGTCAGACGCCACGCACACCCCGACTTCGCATTCTTCGACTCCCAAGGGAGCATCCCGATGACTGCCGACACCTTCGCGATCCAGCACGTGCTGGACAGCTACCTGACCGACATTGCTCGCCGTAACACCCTGATCCGTGACCACGTCGAGGCCGCCGCGCGGCTGGAGGCGGACAACGCCACCGATGCCCGGCACGTCGAGGTCGCCGCCGTGCTGATCGAGCAGATCAATGCCGACGCGCTCGCCTCGGCCTGGGCGCCGACTAACGAGATCGCCGCCGCCGCGCTGGTGGCCGACAACGTCCTCATCGGCGGGCTGCCCCGCTCCGGCAAGACCTCGGCGCGGGCGCTGGTGCTGGCCGCGCTGCACGACGCGGTGGCCGACATCGCCGCGACTGACGGCAAGAACGACGCCTACCTGGTCCACGACCACCACCCGCACGCCGATTACTGCCCGGCCTGCCAGCTGACCGGCACCGGCACCCAGGACCGGGAGGCGGCGCGATGACGACCACCACCGAGATTCCCGCTGCACTGCGGTCCTGGGCGGTGTCCTGGGCCGGGTACGCGCCGGTGGACATCACCCCGCCGGCGCGGGAGCCCGCCGGTCTGCCCGGTGCGGTCGCCGAGGGCTGGGCCGAGCCGTACGAGGGCCCGTGCGACGTGCCGGACTGGCCGGCCTGTCAGGCCGCGGCGCTGGTCCCGTTCGACCTGGACGGGTTCACCGGCTGGCCGCTGAACCCCACCGGCCGTACCGGCAAGGCTGGCCGCAACCTCGGCGCCTGGGGTGAGAACCAGGCCGCCGATCCGATCGTCATCGCCGGCACCGGCAGGTGCTGCTGATCCGTCGTAGGGACGTCGGCGCCTGGGCGATCCCCGGCGGGATGGTGGACCCCGGCGAGACCGCCCCGCAGGCCCTGATCCGGGAGCTGCGCGAGGAAACTGGCGTGGACCTGACCCGGCACAGCCCGCAGGTGTTGCGCTGCGGTTACGTCGATGACTGGCGCAACTCCGACCACGCTTGGGTGTGTTCCACTGCCGCGCTGTACCAGCTGCCTGCCCAGGTTGCCGCGACCGCAGGCGACGATGCCGCGGACGTGGCCTGGTGGCCCCTGACTGACCTGGACTACCTGGCCGCGAGGCTCGCGCCGGTCGGCGGGCTGTACGAGGCGCACCGGCCGCTGCTGACCGCCGCGCTGGACCACCTCCAGGCCCAAGCGGACGCCGAGCTGGACGCGGCGGTGCGGCGCCTGGGCAACGCTGCGGCGCACCGCTTGGCGGTCGGCCGCCGCTGGCGGGTCGTCATCACCGATTCGGAGAGCGCGGACGGCATCATGCCGGTCTGCGACTCCCCGGAACACCCGGCGGAAGACCGCGACCGGCAGTGGAGCGTCTACGACTGCTGCGACCCCTACCTGATCGAAACCTACTGCGAGGCGCTGGCGACGTTCCTGGTTGCCGCCCTCAACGACGTGCCGGCGCTGCTGGCCGCGGCCCGGAACCAGCGGCAGGGGGTGGACCTGTGAACACCTTACCGGCTGTGCTGGCTGTGTCGTTCGTGGCGCTGTACGCCGCTCACCAGGTCGGGGACCACTGGTTCCAGACCCCGACACAAGCCCTGTCCAAGGGCGGGCCCGGCTGGGCCGCCCGTGCCGCGTGCGCGCGGCACGTCGCGGTGCTGGCCGCGGTGAAGGCCGCCGCGCTGTGGGCCGCGTTCACCGTGACCGGCCTGCCGGCCCGCCCGGCGTGGTGGGCGGTGGGGCTGGGCGTGGACGCCGTCTCGCACTACTGGGCCGACCGCCGCAGCACCCTGCGGCGCCTGGCCGCCGTGTTCGGGCCGGGCAAGGCCGCGTTCTTCGACCTCGGCTCGCCCCGCGCCGGCCACGACGACAACCCGACGTTGGGCACCGGCGCCTGCGCCGTCCGGGGCTTCGCGGTGCATCTGCACACCCTCAACCCGGTTTACCAGGCGCCGCCCGCCGACCTACTCCCGCGCCAGTACACGCGCCTCATGCCCTACCTGTTCAGCGACGAGGAGGTGACCGCCTTGATGCGGGCCGCCGGGCGGATGCGCCACGGCCCTGCGGGCCTGACTTACCAGACACTGATAGGGCTGCTGGCCGTGACCGGCCTGCGGCCGAGCGAGGCCTACCGCCTGGACCGCGGGCACTTCGACCCGGACGACGCCACCCTGACCGTGGTGCGCAGCAAGTACGGCAAGTCCCGCCAACTCGTACTCGACCCCAGCACCATCACCGCGCTGCTGGACTACGGCCGCCACCGCGACCGGCACTACCCCCACCCGGTCGAGCCGAGCCTGCTGGTCTCCATGCAGCGCACCCGCCTGAACGTGATCTCCACCGAGCGGTCCTTCGTCCGCCTGGCCCACGCCGTCGGCATCCGGCCGCGCTCGGACCGCACCAGACCGAGGTTGAAGGACCTTCGCCACACCTTCGCCGTCAACACCCTGATCAGCTGGTATCGCTCCGGCGCCGATGTCGACACGCGGCTGCCGGCCCTGTCCACCTGGCTTGGCCACGTCGACCCGGAAGCGACCTACTGGTACCTGCAGGCCAGCCCCGAACTGCTCGCCCTCGCCGCAGAACGGGCCGACCGCCACCGCGCACAGGAGGCGCCCCCGTAAGCGATCTCGCACCAATAATGCAGAGCTTCTTCACCGACCGGATGATCACCCAGAAACGGGCCAGCGAGCACACCATCCGCTCCTACCGCGACACCTTCCGCCTGCTGCTCACCTTCGCCCAGCAGACCACCGGCGTCCCGCCCTGGAAGCTGGACTTCGCCCAACTCGACGCCGACCTAATCACCTCCTTCCTGCGCTGGCTCGACACCGATCGCAGCAACACCCCACGCACCCGCAACACGCGCCTGTCAGCGATCCGCTCGCTGTTCCGCTACGCCGCCCTCCGAGCCCCGGACAACGCGGCCACCATCCAGCGCGTCCTCGCCATCGAGGCCAGCCGCACCGACACCGCCATCGTCAGTTGGCTCACCGACGCCGAAAGCGAGGCGTTCCTGGCCATTCCCGATCGTGGCACCTGGATCGGCCGCCGCGACTACGCCTTGCTCCTCACCGCCCTGCGCACCGGTCTGCGCGTCTCCGAACTCATCCAACTGACGCGACGCGACCTCCACACGGGCACCGGAGCACACGTGCGCTGCCTCGGGAAAGGACGCAAGGAACGCAGCACACCGATCGACGCCTCCACCATCGCAGCGCTTCGCGACTGGCTCGCCGAGCATCCCGGCCCAGGCCGCGCCGAAGACCCACTGTTCACTACCAGGCAAGGCACCCCGATGTCCCGCGAC
Organism: Catenulispora sp. GAS73; assembly: GCF_041262085.1. Classification (NCBI taxonomy): domain Bacteria; kingdom Bacillati; phylum Actinomycetota; class Actinomycetes; order Catenulisporales; family Catenulisporaceae; genus Catenulispora; species Catenulispora sp. GAS73. Next base: position 134,134 of record NZ_JBGCCM010000025.1, on the reverse strand, counting down.
TCCATCCACGCCCGGATCACCAAGTATCAGAAGGCTGCCGCATGCTCGTGCCCCTCACTGGCCGACAAAAACCTCACGCCCCACACCTTGCGACACTCGACCGCCATGCACCTTCGCCACGCCGGCGTCGGCAACGCCGTCATCGCGCTATGGCTCGGCCACCACGACATCCGCTCCACCCAGGTCTACACCCACGCCGACCTGAAGCTGAAGGAACAGGCACTCGACCGCACCGCACCACCCGACGTCCCGCCCGGCCGGTTCCAGCCCTCCGACCAGCTCCTCGCCTTCCTCGAAGCCCTGTAGATAATTCAGACGGTTGTACCGGGGCCCACTTCGACGGCCCGACTGGGGCACGGCATACGGACGATTTCACGCGGGCCGACCTCTATCCGGCGTGACGAGTGTCCCGGCCCCTGGTGCCAGGCTTTTATCACCACATCACCCGGTTTTCGTAGCCTGACGGACCCGGTAGCCTCTGCCAATGACGTGGATACCCCGCCTTCGGCCCCCGAGCCCTGAGATCGACAGCGAGCTGCGCGAACGGATCTCGACCACAGTCGAAGGCATTTCTACAGTCAGAATCGACGTGCGACTCAAGGATCTTCGCCACAGGGATCGAGACGTGGCAAAGACCTCGCTGGCGAATCTCGACAGCCAGCGATCGGCGTGGTCCAGCACAACGGCCAAGGGCATCACCCAGGGCATGAGCATCGGCGACGTCACCTACCGACGGATGTCTCCTCCCGAAAGCGCGAAGACCGGCAAGCAGTGGGTGGGAATCAGATCCATCTGCGAAGAGTTCGGCAAGGACTGGCGCACGGTGATCGCCGCCGCTATCCGGACCACGCCGACGGTCCAGGCCCGCCGGCTCACACATGCCAGCGGACAACGCGTCTACCAGTACGACTTCGACTTCTCGGCCTTGTCGGAGGTCGACGGCGAAGACGCCATGGCGGTTTCGACCTACCTTCGCGATCACCGTGCTCGCGGCATGACGATGACTGCCTTCATCACAGAGGCAGACGGACAGTTGCTTCAGCTCCGTCAGTCCATACGGCAACTCGCCACGTGTGCGACTCCGTCCATGTGGTGCAGGTCAGCGACAGATTTCTACGAGTTCGGCGTCGAGGTCCCCGAGGTGTTCGTTCCTTCGGACGACCAGGTCTTCTGGATTCCGCTCGTCAAAGCGCTCCACCGTTGAACGCTTACGCCCCGATGGCGGCCGTCTACCCCTGCAGAATCACCGTCGTCAAGCGCTGAAGGTCACAGGTGGGCCCGCGTGAAACCGTCCCGCAGGTGGGCCCGCTTCAAGCCGTCGAAATGTGCCCCGTCATAGGCGTCAGAAATCACTTGTAGAGCAACCGGAATTATCTCGACGGAAGCAGGGCTCTCATGCCGCTACCCGGCGGTCGGGCCGGGCGTTCGGGATAATGTCGGAGTCGGGACAATTCGTGCTGGTCAACTTGTTCCGGGGACGTATCGGGGCTCCGATGCGTCCGCAGGCGCTCAACGAACTGTTGACGGCCCTGTCGAAGCGGGCCGGTCTTGACCGCAGTGTCCACCCGCACCTTCTGCGACACCGGTTCGCCACGAACATCGCAGAGGGCGGCGGGACGCTGGATGAGATCCAGTTGCTGCTGGGTCATGCCGCGATTACCTCCAGCCAGGTGTATCTGCATCCCTCACCACAGCGGCTACGCGCGGCCGTGGATCGTGTCGCCTCGCCACGCGCGGGAGACGAACGGTGAGCCTGCCCGATGTCGCATCGGCCGCGGCCGGCACCGGCAAGCCGGAGCAGATCCGGCTTCTGCGAAGCACGCTGCGGGCCGGCTTCCTGGCCGAGGCCGGATGGAACGAGGCCGATCAGGTCATGGCTCCGCCCCGAGACCATCGGCTGCTGGGCCTGCGAGAGTGCGCGGTGGTGAACTGCACGGCCGGGATCCGCAAGGGCGCGGCCGTGCTGTGTCGTCCGTGCCAAAGCCGGTACGTCGGTAGCGGCCTGGGCTTGGAGGAGTTCGCCGCGGTCCCAGCGGATAAGTCCAGCCGGGGCCACAAGATGTGCCGCGTCCCGAACTGCGAGCGTGCGGCGGTGCGGCGGGAAGGCTGGTGCCGGTCCCACCACGACGCCCGAGTGCTCAGACCGCGCCTGAGCGCTGAGGAGTTCGCCGCGTTGGCCTCGCCGCTGCCCGGGTTCGGCCGGTGCCGCGTTGCCTCCTGCAGCCGGCTGGTCGACACCTCGAGCTTGGGACTGTGCGCTCCGCATTGGCAACGCTGGGCCCGGCACCGCGATGCCCATCCGGATCCCGATTTCGAAAACTGGCTCGCCCGGTGCGACCCGATCGTCAACGACAGCGTCGTCATCATGAAGGGCCTGCCTGAGCAGGTGCGGCTCGAGCTTTTGGCCGGCGTGCAGGTGCGGACCGATGCTGGAACCAAGACCCCGCTGACCGCGCTGCGCTCCATCGTTGCCGCGCTGCGTGAGACGCAAGCGGCCAGCATCCACGGCCTTGATCCCGAGGCGATCAAAGGGAGCCGTCACGACGCTCACCAGTTGCTGCGGTCGTTGAAGAGCGCGGTGCGGCTGCGCTTGGCGACACCGGACAGTGAACGGGCCAAGGACGTCTGGGACCTGGCGGTGTTCGGGACCCGCGGCTTCCTGCGGTTCACCGGGATCAGCCAGCCGTGGCTGCGTGACGTCGCCAAGCACTGGGCCGAGGAGGACCTCCCGCGCCACCGGGGACGGCAGTCCGGCGCGAAAGCGAAAACCGTGGTCGCCGCGGTCTCCAGGCTCTCGGCGAGCCTTGCCGACCGAAACGATCGCGGCGTGGACCCGGGCACTTTGGGCCGATCCGACATCGTCGCGTTAATGCCCGGCTGGCCCACCAACAGCGGACCGGGGAGCTGACCGAGGGGATGCGCCTCGGGATCTGCCGTGACCTGCGGCGGTTACTGTTCGATCTCAGGGCCCTGGGGCTGAGCCGCCCCGGGCAGATCGCCTCCGGCCTGCCCGACGACTTCGTGGTGACCCGTGACGACGTCCCTTCGGTTCCGGACAAGGACGGCACCACCCGCGGGCTGCCTGCGGATCATCGACGACAACCTCGACGTCCTGGAGGCCCGCAGCGGCTTGGACTGTCGCCGCATGGTCGAGTCGCTCATAGACACCGACCGCCGTCCCGACGAGATCTGCCAGCTGGCCTGGGACTGCCTGGACCGCGACAAGGACAGCAAACCTGTGCTGATCTACACCGATTCCAAGAACCATAAGCCCGGCATGCGGCTGCCTATCGGGGAGTCCACCGGGGCGCTGATCGCCGCGGCCCAAGACCAGGCCAGGATCAGATTCCCGGACACGCCGCCGCGCGAGCTCGTGCTGTTCCCGCGCGACAACAGCAACCCGCGCGGCACCAAGCCCTACACCGAGCAGACCTTCACTAACGCCCATCGGCGGTTCATCAACGCGATCGCCGACAGACTTACCTGCCAGGTCACCGCGCCCGACGGCACGGTGCGCACCGAGGTGTTCGACCGGCTGAAAGTCATCCCCTACGGCTACCGGCACAGCTTTGCCCAGCGCCACGCCGATGCCGGAACGCCTCCTGACGTGCTGCAAGACCTCCTCGGGCACGACAAGATCCAGTCGACGCTCGGCTATTATCAGGTCCCTGCCAAGCGCATGCGCGAGGCCGTCGACCGGGTCGCCGACCACCAATTCGACGCCCAGGGCCGGCGCGTGTTCCGCGCCATCGGCGGTCTGCTGGCCGACGAGCACGCCCGGATGCGCGTCGGGCAGGTCGCGGTGCCGTTCGGAATCTGCATCGAGCCTTCGAACGTCAAGGCCGGCGGGCAGGCCTGCCCCTACAAGTTCACCTGCCTGGGCTGCAAGCACTTCCGAAGCGATCCGTCCTACCTGCCGGAGCTGAAGTCCTACCTGCAGCAGAAGCTCGCCGACCGGGAACGGCTGCTGGCCGCCATTGACCTGGAGGATTGGGCCCGCGAGCACGTCGCCCCTCCCGAGGAGGAGATCACCCGGCTGCGGGAGCTCATCGGCAGGGTTGAGGACGACCTCACCGAGCTCAGCGCAGACGACCAGGCGCTGATCGCCGAGGCGGTTGCGGTCGTGCGCAAGACACGACAGGTCGTGAACCTCAGCATGCCCGACACCCGTGCCGTTGGCGGGACAACCGATGACTGAGGTCGTGGAGGCGTCAGCCCTGGTCCAGGCTCGACGGCGCGACGTCGAACAACGCCGGCAGCGCGTCCGGCAGGCGCTGGCCGCGATGCATGCCGATGGGTCGGAGGTCACCATCTCGGCGGTCGCGGCTCGGGCCCGCGTCCACCGCTCCTTCATCCACCGGCATCCCGATCTGCGCGAAGCCGTGCTGAGGGCCGCCGCCGCGGCGGTCACCACTGCATCCCCGGCATCGACTGCGCTCAGCCACCGTTCGGCCCTGGCGGCCAATGCCAACCTGGCCCAGCACAACCGGAGACTCTCCGAGCACGTCAAAGACCTCGAGGACCGGCTATCGGAGATCCTCGGACAGCAGGTGTTCGCCCGCAGCGGTCTCGGCGCCCCGATCGGCACCGCGGCCTTGCAGGCAGAGCTCGAGGAGCAGAGTCAAGTAGCGCTGGACCTCAAACGCGCGCTGGAAGAACGCGAGGAGGAGTTGGCCGCCGCCCGCGAAACCAACCGGCGTCTGAGGAAGCAACTGAACCCGTGATGGGCGAAGCTCTTCCCCGCGCTGACGCCCCTGGTGGGATGGGAAGGTCACCCAGTAGCCTGCCTGCGTGGATCAAGCACTCGACCCGTGTCACTGCCTGCTGTGTCAGGACCCTGTCGATGAGTCCGCCTGGGATGTGAGAGACCGGCGCATCGTTCAGAGCGTCCGCGGCCACGGCTGGCATGTCATGGGCGTCTACGGCGACAAGACCGAGGACTGGGCATACTCCATCGGGTTGTGGCACTCCCTGCGCAGCCCCGAGGTCTGCCTGATGGGTGTGACGTTCCAGACCGCGATGCGCTTCGTCAACAAGATCGGGGACCAGATCCGCGACGGCCGCGTGCTGGAGCCCGACGAACGCCGCGACGGCGTGCTTACCGACCGACCGATTACCTTCCGCCCGGTGCACCCGAGCTGGTATAATCCTCTGTTTGGCGCAGGCCTGGACTTCACGCAGGCACCACCGTGGCCGATGGTCCAGGCGATCTGGCCCGACAAGGCCGGATTGTTCCCCTGGGGCGAGGGTGTCGACGACGAATGCCGAACTGGCCAGCCGATGCTGTGGCTGGACCGCGCCGGGCACCCCGCCGGCCCGTGGACCGGCGATGAACTCGGTGACTGGCCGTTCGCCCCGACCATGCCCTACTACCTTGTGCTCACCACGCAGGCGGTTCTCGACGGCACCCCGGTTGGCATGGTGGCCCGCGATCCCGAAGGCACCTGGCACATGGTCCCTGCGGACGCCCCAGCCCCAGGTGACGTCGAGGCGCCGCTGATGCAGCTGGTGAACCTCAACTCCGACCTTGTCGAAGTCGCCGGGCTCCAGCCCGGTGCCTGGATCCAGCGTGGGCCTGACGGAACGTGGCCGTCCTGACCCACGCCGCTGCGACAGGGTCCCAACAAGCCGTCCGCGCTCCTCGTCAAGAAAGCAACCCCGACCCATGGACACTTCCAGCACGGTCGAGCTCATCAGGTTCGGCGATGAGTCACAGCACCTGAGCGTGGTGGTGCTCGGCCGGCACACACCCGGCGTGCTCAACCTGCACGACATCCTCCGGGCCGAGATCATCGTTGAAACAGGCATCGGAACCCTCCGCCTTGCCACCACCATCGCCTCCTCAGACGTCGACGACTGGGAACGAGCGCTGGACCTGCTCGCCGACGACGAACCCGTCTCCTGGCTCGGCGACCGCTGCCCGGAGATCGAGATCGGCCCTGGCGATGGAACCGGCTTTTGGCGCGCAACCGTCTCCGACCCAGCCCAGTCCGGCGTGATCGTGCAGATCCCGATCACGATTGACGAGGCCGACAGCCACAGCCGACTCGAAGACCTTCGGCGGGCATATCCGAGCGAAGTCGTAGCGACCTCCCCTGGCGCCTATCAGTGGCGTTCGCCCAGATAGGCCGTCAGTGCCCGCCCTCATTCCGACTCCGCGACCAGGAGGTCGCCCGGAAACTCATCCCAGGTGCGGCCGTCCAGCAGCCGCCCGCCGTCCTTCGGCTTGCGTCCGCCGACTTGCTTGAAGAACAGCGCGACCTGCTGATCCGCACAACGGTCGCGCAGGTCGCGGACCCAGTCCAGATCCAGCGGCCGATGCCTCGGCCCGCTCTCACCGCCGATGATGACCCAGTCGATTCCCGTGAGGTCCAGTGACGGCAGTGGTCCTAGCAGCGGCTCCAGCGAAAGGAACCTGATCGCTGCTGGAGCCTGGCGCAGCTCGTCGGCCCGTCGGCAGTAGTTGTCCGACTCGATCGACGTCCCCAGCCACACGTTCGGAGACGGCCATACGAACGGGTCCCGGTCCAGCGCGGCCAGCCGGCCGGCAAGGCCCCGGTGCCTGCTGAGCAGGTCTTCGACGGCCGCGCGCACCAGGCCAGCGTGGAAATCCGGCCGCGACAACATCGCCGCCAGACGGCCGGGACGCTTAGTCAGCACCTGGAAGGAGTGCTGCGGACACACCGCCATCACCGCAAACACCTTGGCGACGAAGGCGGCCGGAACGCGGGCATGGCCCACGTCGCTCATCGAATTCACAAACACTTTCCTGGACCGGCGCCAGTGCAGTGGCTCTTCGATCACGTCTTCGTGAACGGCGACCCCAAATCCGGGGCCGGAGGTCCGAGGGTCGCCGTCGTTCTGGTACTTCGCCGAGCCCATCGCCTTCAGCCGCTTGGCCAGCGTCAGGGCATAGCAGTTGTCGCACCCCTCGGAGATCCGGTCACATCCAGTCGAGGGATTCCACGTGACCTCCGTCCACTCGATCGTCGTCGCAGTGCTCATGCGGCAACTCCAACGAGCTCAAAAAGCTGCCGACAGTCCACAATCGGTCCATGAACGTCGCCGAGCTCCTGAGCGCAGCCACTGACCTTGCCACCGACGGCTTCCGAACCGACGCTGGGCTCACAGTCGACGACATCCGACGCGATCTCGACCTGACCGAGTGGGAACTCGCGCTCGGCATGCTGGTGGACGTCAGCGACGAATACCCGCAGCCCGTCCGCTTCTGGCAGCTGCTCGCGGAGGCCGCGGAACTCATGCGCCTGGATCGAAGTGTTGCCTGGTGCCACTGGAGGGCCTACGAAGCGGTCAACGGCGTGATCAGAGCCGACCTCGCGCTCAGCGCGCCCGAAGGCGGCGGACGCCGATCGGCAATCCCAGGCACCGGAGTTCTGCGACCCATGTGGGAGATTGGGCACCGCACCAGCGCCGGCGAACCAGACCTGGCCATCGCTCGCATCTGGGTGGAGTTCGCGTCCGCCCTGGAACCCGGGCAACAGGGATCGGTCCGGCTGGCACCGCTGACCCCGCAGCGATGGCGACACCTCACGCCGGGCGACCTCATCACGATGCACGAGATCGCCGCGCCGATCGGCATCGCCGAGATCATCAGTGTTCTGCCATCCGCACCCAGTTAGCCGCGAACAGCCCGTCCGCTCGGTCCGCGACATCTGTCGCGCACAGCCGCTAGCGGCTACAGGACGCCTGACCAGGAACGAAGACCTCTGTCGAGCATCCAACCCGACAGAAAGGTCGGACATGCTGTTCAGGAAGACTCTGCGAGACTTTCGCCAGGCCAGCGGGAGTCCCAGTCGTTCGGGCCACAGCTTGATGTCGAAGCCTTGCTCGAACGGATGGCCCGGGACGCCGCGGAACCGTTCGGTGAACGTCTTCGCATAGCATCGGTCGCAACCTTCGGACACCTCAGTGCAGCCCGTGACAGGGTTCCAGGTCGCGCCAGCCGAGCCGTCGTCCGACCGAGTCCACTCGATCTTCGTAGCGGTGCTCATGTCGCACTCACAAGACCGCCAGCCGTCGGACGAATCGGAGCGTTCGCCGAGTAGCCGAAGCGCCTACGGGAGATGCACTGACTGACGCTCCTCCATGTCCGATCCGAATGAGGGGATTGAGCCCCATGATGAGTCAGACGAGCGCAATTGGAGTCGTAGCTGACGCGGCGACCAGCACTGTGGCCTGGTCTACGCTCGCCGGAGCACTTGGTGGCGTTCTGATCACAAGCGTCGTGGCCTTTGCAACCGTAATCCTGAACCATCGCTGGCAGAGCCAAACCATCGACCAGCAGCTCCGCCAGGAGCACTTCAGACAGCTTCGCCAAGAGCGGCGGGAAACCTACGTCCGCTACTGGGCGGCTTGGAATCGCTTCAGTCAGGCACTCCGTTCCCTGCGGAACGCAGTGCAAGCACTCGAAACAGTCACTGACCCGAAAACCCAGCTGGCAAACCAAGACCCAGACGTAGTCGAACATGCATGGGCTGCCGAACTGGAATGGCGCGAGGCAGCCGATGCTCTCTTCTTGATCGCAAGTCAGGCCGTGGCGGATGCTGCAACGGTCCACTTCGGTGTCACGGAGCAAAAAATCGTTGTGGCATGGGAGGGGGGCTGGCACGCCGATGAGGGCGGGGCCGCCTACATGGGTCTCAACGCCGCGATGCGGGCTGACATTCTCGAGCCATCCAAGTTCTGAGTTGCCAGGCGCGGAATTAGTGCAGAGAACCTCGGTCCATTCGATCGTGCTGCGATCACTCATGGCTTCCCCTAAGCGGTCGGCAGTCGATCTCGGCCTGGTCCGTCCGGCACAACGACGCCATGGGATACCCGACACGGCCATCGAAGCACTGTTCGATGGACATGGCGAGGTCGGGGTTATGACGCGGACGCGTTACGGCCCGACGGACAGAACATGATGGGAGGAGCATCGGCAGCCCGACCGGCCGACGTTCCGGAGGTCGTTGCAATGCGGCTGGCGGTCTTGGTCTGCCCACATGTCCCGGAGGGGTTCATCGCTCCGGCAGCGTCAGAATCTTGGCTGCGGTTGGTATCCAGAGTGATTCCCTCAGCGTAGCTGCTAACGCACTTGACCTGCGGGTCCGTGGGCTAACCGTTTCCGCACGTCATGCACACTATGCCTCCTCGGCGAGCCGGGTATGGCGAGCGCCCACCGGCAGGTTGTTAGTGATCACGCATGCCGTGTGGCCCCCAAGTGGCCCCCAAACGGCCGGTCCGGGCGGACCAAAAAAGCCGTTGTCGTGGACACGGTTCGATATCCTTTATGTCGGCCCGGCGCGACGTGTGTCAAGCAGTAGGCCGTTCACCGTCGCGCATGTCGTGTGCCCCCAGGTGGCCCCCAGGCGACCGGTCTGGGCGCGCCAAGAAAGCACTGTCGTGGACATGCTTCGATACTGTCGATCTCGATCAACATTGGCAGCTCGGCGGATAGCGCCCTAATGAGTCAGCGGCCTGGCGGAACTGGCCGGACAGTAATTTCTGCGCCAGCTGGCGCAGTCTTACGGGTGTGCGAAGACTATGTCCCAGCCGGACGGTTACCACCTTGCGACTTGAAACCGCTCCAAATATTCCTGCACAACCTGGTTTCCCTCCCATCAGGGACTTTCGCGTCGACGGAAAGGTGGACCGGTTCTGTGGACGGGCGCGAATCTAACAACTCGCGGATGCCGTCACGCGCTACGACGATGCACGACTGCCGGTGTCTGGATGTCAGCACCGAGAGCCGGCCAGCCTTCAAATGGAATTCGGTGGCGTCGCGGCGGCCGGACAGCGGGTGCCACACCACGGTGATCTCGAAATTGCGGCCCTGTAGCCGGTTGGCGTTGTCCACGACGATCCGCTCGGCGCCAGCAATGTCACTGCGCCGCAGCATGTCTCTGATCAGCTCGGCGTAGTCGCGGTGGGCCAGCGCGGGCCCGGGTGGACCGGGACGGCAGACACCGGACGGCGCCGCCCCTCTGGCAAGCCTTGCGATGGCGGAAACAGATTGCTGATTTACTGCGCAGACAATACTGCCTGCGCTTCTCGAGAGGATCGCTGGCTCGCGTCCCCTGGCGGTGGAGTTGCGAGCCGTCAGCAGCAGTGCACGGCACCCCCGCTTCCGGGGTGCCGTAGTCGGTCCGGCGAGGCCCGGCCGCAATTCCGAGCCGGGAAGATTTCATGATGAACCGCACGACAGCCTGCGCGATGGGCCCAGTGTCACCCTTCCCTCCAGCGCGCCGGTACCGTCACGGCTGGGTCCGGGGCGTCGCGGTTTTTGCGGCGATCACGGACAGCAAGACGGCTCGCTGCATCAGCCGGGAGAAGTCGCTGACAAGCGCGTCGAGGTTCGCTCCGGGTACGCCTCCGAGCAGGTGCAGGGCGGGTGCTCGCTCCAGGGTGTGTATCACGTGGTTGCGGCACCGGTACGCGCTGATGATGTGCTGGCGGGATGTTCTCGTCGCTGGCAGCCAGGACCGGGTCGCCGGTGAGGAGGTCGGCCGCGTCCTCGGCGATCTTGGGGGACTTGCTCCCCGGGGCGTTCAGTCCCGGGTGACTGATGAACAGGGCTTCGGCGGCGATCGCCAGGTCAATGAGCCGGTCCTCGGGCAGTGCCCGGGTGCTGGTCATTTGCACACGCCGTAGCACCATCATCAGCAGCCAATCGCCGGTGACCGCCGCCTGGCCCAAGGCGTTGTAGGCCGCGATAACGGCCTCGAACTGGTTGGTTCCGTACAGGACGGTCGTGGCACCCGGGTCCGGCGTCTTGACCCGAATGCGTGCGGCGGGGTAGCCAGGGTGGGCGTCGAAATCGCCCGGGTCCTGATACTGGACGGGCCGGCCCAGGCTAACCGAGCCGCCGCACGCCAGGCGCAGGGCGTCGATGAGGCGGTGAGCTTCGTCTTCGAATGAAGGCAACGCCAGCGGCATGGTCACAGGGTCGGCCGGCGCACCGTACTGCACAGGGAAGGTGTGTTCGAGCACGAGCGCGAACTGGTTGCCGACGGCCACGGTCAGGCTGGTGGTGCCCGAGCGGTCGCTGACCGGGACGCCGAGCGTCTGGATCCCCATCGACAGCTCCAGGTCGGTCATCAGCCGCAACGTCATGCCGTCGGGCAGCTGCACGGGCTCGTAGGCCGACGCCAGGCCCAGCAGCGGCATGAACTCGATCATGCGGACATGCTGCTGGAGGACGCCAGCTTCCAGCCGCCGATAGCAGGCGTCGAACATATCCTGGTCGAAGTCGTAGCCGCGCGCGGCCTCGATCTGCGGGCTGAGCATCTGCAGGATCAAGATGGTGCGTAGGTCGCGGCCGCGCAGGGAGAAGGGGAACCCGACCAGGGCATCCAGGCGGTCACGGACCTCCGGGTGGGCGTCCAGCGCCGCCTGAAAGCTCGGGTAGGCCGCAAGCCCGCGCCACCACGACCGCGAGGCGACTTCAGCAGGGTGGTCCCAGATACTCCGAGTACGTTGCAGCAGCGTCTCCTGATGATGCCGCTCCCACCCTGCCTGGTCAGGCAGCTCCCTGAACTGCGGACCGCCGGGCTGCGCGGCGGCCGGCACCTCTAGTGCCTGCTGGATAGCGTCGGACAACGCCGCGTGTACATCGGGGTAGTGGTGATCGTTCACGGTCGGCCCTTCTTGCCCGAGGTCTGTCGCTCACAACCACTTCGGCTGGCGAACGTTCCAGGATCAGCCACGGCGGCCGTGACGTCCAGCGGATATGCCCTTGGCGCGCCGGCGGCGGGAACGCAGAGCACGGCTTCCGGGTTGCTGCTCGGGTCAGCTGAGTTCGCCAGCCAGCTAGCGGTAGCTTCGGCACCGGTCTTTGGCGTGGAGCGTGAACCGCAGCAGCCTGCCTCGCCAGGACGTACAAGGAGCCGTCCTTGGTATCTGAATGGTGCCGTGCACGACCAGCACTGAGGACTCGCGGGTGCGGCGTGTGGTGGACTCCCAGGTTGCCGCCGGGAGGTTGATGGACAGGTTGCCAGTCTCGTCCTCAATTTTCAGAAAGCACACGCCTCCGGCGGTTGGAGGTCGCTGCCGGTGGGTGACGAGCCCTGCGATCCCGACTAGAATTCCGTGGCGCAGCCCTGAAAGGTCGGCCGCAGCGCTGAAGCCGGCGGAGGCCAGGCGTTTACGGGCCAGCGCGACCGGATGGTATTAGAAGGTCTGTCCGGCCCACAGCTCCTGAAGTGCGCTCCTCTACGCCCAGCGCGGCAAGCGGCGGCGCGGCGGTCCTGGGAGCGGTGCTGGGGAGGCCGTCGGGCCGGGATCCGGCGGCGGCACCGACCGCCCGCAACGTCTCACGCCGCGGCAGGCCGACGCAGTCCAACGCTCCGGCCAGTGTCAGCGCCTTTGGAGCGGCTAGGCCCGCGCCGGTACGCCGGGCGAGATCTTCCATGTCGCCGCACGCCCCTGCGGCCTGCCGTTCGGCCTCGATACCGCACGTGCTACGCGAATTCGAGACCCACTACACCCTGAATCGCCCACACTGCTCACTGGACTAGAGCGCACTACTGCAGCCGTGCCCGAACCGGTCACCGGCAGCGCCGACATCGTCGAGCTGAACGTGCGACGCGACCGACTAGGCGGCATCTTGCACGAGTACAAGCATGCCGCCTGAACTGCATGGATGAGATAATCGGCACCCACAAGGTCGTTGACGTACCAGCCGAGCGCCCCTTGGCACAGCGCACCGATTCGGGCTGGTGTTCAACGATCTCGCGAGGACTGAGCACTGCTGGACTCCATTATTCGTGACGGATAGCTGACCTGTGCTTATCGGAACATGTCGCTGGGCGGCGAACTATGAGCTCTGGTTGGCTGCTTCATCATGATCGCTCTCGCAATATGTCAATAGGTTGATTCCGGGTTCGACTGCGAGCGGAGACGGTCTCAAGACTCAGTGAGACGACTTATGTACGGGCTCGTAGTTTCGCCTCTATCATGTTCTCGACGTCGCCCAGGGGAGGGGTACACGTGGCTGGAAATCTCACCACAGAGTTCGTGCAAGTCGTCATGCCGACCGGCGAGACCATCTGGGTCCACATCACCGCGGACTCTGATTTCGTCGACAACTGGGGTGGCAGCAAGGGCAAGGTCCTGGGGAAACTTGAGAAGCTCGACGAGACCATCCGCAGCGTGGTGGGCTCGGTGGGCAAGTCGGTGGCTAGGTATTCGCCGGCACGGACGGAGATCGAGTTCGGCATCGAGATCTCCGGCGGTACCGGACACGCGTTCGCGGTTCTGGCGAATGCGCACGCCACGGCCAGCGTCAAGGTGAAAATGACCTGGGAGAAGAACCAGTTCCCGCATGCGGACTATCCCGACGACGACGGTGGTGAAGCCGCCACTGATCTCGACAGTGCTCATGGCGCCGAAGGCAGCGAAAACGCCGACGAATCCGCGCAATGACGGTTCCTGGCCCCGGGCTTCGGGCTGACGCGGCGGCTCAGGGACGCGCTGGGGGAGTTTAGTGGCTGAAGGGAACATCACCAGGGATGATGCGCTCGACCTGCTGGGACGGTGCACCGTCGAGTTGTGGCATCCCGATGACGCGAACAGAAGAGGATCGGGGTTCTTCATCGCGCCCGGTGTTGTCGCCACCTGCTCACATGTGGTCGCTGCTTGCTCTGAACGGCCGATGGTTCGCGCTGGCGACACGGCCGTTCAAGCGGAATCCTCGGTCGTGAGCCAGAGCGAGCGGCTGTCTGGGCGCGAATACACGGGTTTCCCGGATATGGCGCTGGTGTATGTGCCGTTCGAAAGGCATCCCTGCGTCTGGCTCGATCGAAACATCCCGACCAAGGGAGCCGAGCTCACCGCGGTCACCAGATACGTTCCCGAAGCTGGGGACATAGCCCCGCCGCCCCGACCGATATTGCTGTCCTACCAGCAGGACACGGCGACGACGACCCAGTCAAAACTGTGGCTCGTCATCCCGCCCCGCGACGTCTCCACCGAACACGGAAGTCTGCGGATCACCAGAGGCACCTCTGGCTCTCCCGTGCTCGATGACCAGACGCTGCGAGTCGTCGGCATGGTCAACGCCAGCGTTCTGCAGGGCGGCATCGTTCAGGTTGTTCCCATTGTCAGCGCGATGGCAGCTTTCGCGGCCGTCCTCCACACCGAGGCGGCGACCGACATCGAGGACGAGCCGCCGGCGCCCAAGCATAACCCTGTCGTCGAGGCCTGGTACGCCCACGATCGTCACCACGGCCGGGACACGGAGTGGCCAGAATTGGTGCAGCGGCATACCGAAGCCCGGACCCGGGGCGCGGTCCCGGCGTCGGTGCAGTTACTGCCGCCACGTCTTGAGTACCCGTTGCTGGATCTTCTGGCCCAGATCGGCGATCCATGGATCGATGAGGAACCCGAACGGCTGTACCGCCGCACCATCGGTGAGCCCGACAGCCGGGTTACGCCGGGCCCGATTCACACCCTCCGGGACGCGGTATGGCACCTCAGAGCTATGGACGCGTCCCGAAACGCTCTCAGCACCTTGGCGCGATGCGTCCTGGAGAGTTACCAAACAAGCAGCCACACTGCCGAGCGAATACGTGAGTGGGCAGGCGACTACGACCAAATACGCGGTTCCGTGGCGGTCGAGCCCTCGCCTTCGACGGGCGACCAGAATGTAGGCTGGCCAGCGGCCGTGATGGTGCGCTTGACCCCGGCTTACAGCAAGGTCGGCAGTTACCGGGCTTCAGTGTGGTGTCGCGACGCGCAGGGGAACTGGACGTCCGTCAGCAGCGGGGAACGGCGCCCAGCGCGCGTCGACACAGCGCTCGAGCTCATTAAGGAAGATGTCCGCGGTGCGTTGGGCAGGCTGGTCCACCAGCGTCCGGTCCTGGAGTTCTCCGTTCCTCCAGACTTGTTCGACTACGCCTTCGACACCTGGGAGTTGATTAACAGGCGTCCCATCGGCGAACTGCATCCGGTGGTGGTCCGTGACGACGACGTGCTTGACGACGTCGATGTCCATGGATACGCGGACCAGGCGTGGGAGAGTTTTCAGCAGGCCAGTGGCCATCCGCCCGTCGCGGTGCTCTGTCAAGATCTCCCGGGCGACGCTGATCGCACGGATTTGTTCCGCGACCGGTTCACCGCGCCGCTCGCCGGTGAGCCGGACCTGACTGGGCGGCTGGTGCTACTGCCGGGACCGGTCGTGCCGCCGGGGTGTGCGTCGAACGCGATGGGTGCGCTGCGCGATCTGTGGACCCCGATGGTGATGTGGTCGCGCGACGCCTGCCAGTACGCGCATGTCGACGGCGAGGTCTTCGAACCAGGGGAACCGCCCTGCGGGGGTGCACACTTCACGGCCGCAGCGGCCGCGAGAGTCGGCGGTGTGCCGGCGGAGCGAATTCCGATCGAGGTCAAGGTTCTGAGAGAAGAGGCTCGTAAGGTGCGCCGACTTGTTGCTGCCGGAAAAGCAAACCCCGATCGGGTGAATGAGGACAACCCCATGCTGGCCAGCGCCGTTCTCCTTTGGGATCCGCCGAACCGGCTACCACTGAACTTTCTGCTCGCCGCGCCTGGCGCGGCCGTCTGAACAGGGCCGCGATCGTGACTGGTGATTGGCGTGTCTTCCGTGGTGACGGATCGGTCCACGACGGCGTCGACGACCTCCCGAAGCCGCCTCCGTGGCGGGACTTCTCCCTCGACCGGCGCAGCGGGGAACGGTACCGGATTAGTGCGGAGGCACGTGACCGGGTCAACGCTGCCTTGCTCCTCCGACGCCCGCTCCTCGTGACGGGTCGGCCCGGCACCGGCAAGAGCGCGCTGGCCTACGCCGTGGCCCGTGAACTGGGCCTCGGCCGTGTCCTGCATTGGCCGGTGACGTCAAGGACTAGTGCCCGTGACGGCCTTTATCAATACGATGCGATCGGACGGCTCCAGGACAGCTCCCGCGAGATGTCGTCGGGCGCGGCAGGTCGTCGTTTCGCTCGCGTCTCCGCGGAGCGTGCGATCGGTGACTACATCACCTTGGGCCCGCTGGGTACGGCGTTCCTGTCCGCGGCGGACGAGCGGCCCCGTGTCGTTCTGATCGACGAGATCGACAAGGGTGACGCCGATCTTCCCTACGATCTGCTGAATGTCTTCGAGGAAGGCCGTTTCGATATCCCCGAGCTCGACCGTGGAGGGCTGCGGACGGCCTCTGTCCGGGTCCGGACCGGCGACCCGGGTCGGCGGGCCAAGATACGGGACGCTCAGGTTCAGTGTGGGGCGTTCCCCTTCGTGGTGTTGACAAGCAACGGGGACCGCGTGTTTCCGCCCGCGTTCCTGAGGCGCTGTATCCGCCTGCATCTCGACGAACCTGAACCGGACGAACTGCGACGCATCGTCGAGGCACACCTGGGGCGTGAACCGGATCCGGAACTGCTTGCCCGCTTCGATCGGGACCGTGCCTCGGGAATGCTGGCCACCGACCAGCTGCTGAACGCTGTCTTCCTCACGTCGCAGGGTGTTTACGACAGCGGATGGTCCCTTGACGAATTGGCTGACGCGGTATTGCAGAGTCTGGAGCCACCGGAATGACCGGTACGGGTCCAGAACAGTTGGTGCGGCTGCTGGGAGCGCTGTCGCTCCGGGCGATCGATGCCGACCCGCTGGAACTGGCCGAGGCGGTGTGGCTCGCCGAGCACATGACGCACGCCGCGCCTGATCCAGCATCCCCGCCGGAGTTTCAACGGCTCGACGGCGTCGGGCCGGAGGCTGGCCGGCCGCCTTCGTCGCCTCGGGCGAGCCGCGACTGGCCGCCCAAGATGCCCTTGCATCTGGCCGGCACGGAGTCTCAGGGAACGAACGAAACCGGCGGCGTGCCCGACGGTGAGCCGGAGGAGCTTCCGGCGGCCACCGGTTACCGGGTCAAGGTACCGGCGCAGGCTTCGCTGCCTCGGCAAAGCGAATATGTGGGAGCGCTCCGGGATTTCAAACTCTTGGTACCCTCAGGACCGGCCTCGGAATTCGACGAGGAAGCCACCATCAACGCCTCGGCTCGCAGCGGGACTTTGGTCGTTCGCACGCGACCGCGGGAGCGTCCCCTGCTTGGCGCGCTTTGCGTGTTGGATGCCGGCCGGTCCATGCCGCTGTGGCACGGCACCACGATGGACTTCACACGGCTGGTCAAGCTGTCGGGTGTCTTCCGGGATGTCGCCGTCGTGACGTTATCCGAGGACGGCGCGCTGTCCGGACCGGTACCGGAGACGGTGGCGAACCGCAAGCTTGACGGCCCGTGCGCCACCTTCGTGCTCACTGACGGGGTCGGCGACGGATGGCGGCGGCCGACGGTCCTGAAACAACTGGCGAAGTGGGCTCGCAGCGGGCCGACGGCACTGATCAACCCGCTGCCGGAGCGTTTGTGGAGCCGCACGGCGGTACGACCGGTGCACGGATCGGTGACCGCGTTGGAACCGGCCTGCCCGAACACCGAGATGCGGTTCCGCGTCTACGGCGGCATGGCCAGGAGTACTGTCGCTCAATTGAGAAACGGGAACCGGTCGCGGCTCACACCGGTTCCAGTGCTGGAGCTCGAACCGGAGCGTGTCGCCGAGTGGGCGTCGTTCGTCCGGGCCCCGTCTGCGGATGGCTTCGCGTGTGGACTCGTGTTTCCTACACCGAGGCCCACCCGACAAGCCCGGGCGGCGGGAGTCGACGGCGTGCCGGATTCCGGAAGGCTCTTCTTGGCCACCGCGAGCCCCATGGCCGTCCGGTTGGCCACGCACTTGGCTGCGCTCAAAGGCTGGGTGAACCTCCCGATAATGCGCTACGTCCAGGACATAGCGGTCCCGGAATCAGGGCCCACACACCTGGCTGAGGTGCTGCTCGGCGGTCTGCTGGAGCAGGAGGCCGCTCACGCGCTGCCGACCGCGCAAAGCCGCTACCGATTCGTCGAGAGTGCGCGGGAAGACCTGCTGCGCTCCCTGCCTGTGGACGCAGACGAGTGGCTCGCGAACCGGATCGCGCAGCGGATCAGCCGCGCGGGGGAGAGCCCCGGCGAGTGGTTCCCGGCTCTGGTCGCCTCGCCCGGTTCCTCAGCCGCCCGCGTTACCGACGCGCCTTTCGCCTATGCCCGCCCCGATGTCGTGCACCGGCTTGCGGCCGATCCGACCGACGACGCTCCGATGCGGCATCAGCAGCCGACTGAGGCCGTGGTCTGGGAAAAGCGGGCCGATCGAGCCCATGAACGGTTCCGCAGTTCTGGGCGTATGGAAGATCTGAACGAAGCGCTGGGCCACCGGATTGCCGCGCTGACGCATGCCGGGTCAAAGGAGCGTTCTGGCTTTGCACGGCGGCTAGCTGCGCAAATCGCCTACCGCTGGCTTTTCAGTCGTGACTGGCGGGAAGCAACGCGGGCCTTGGAATCGTTGAGGGTGAATGGGGTCGGGGCCGCCGAACCGTTGCCGGTCGGCGATCCCTATGGATTGAAGCAGGTGCTGATGTCGGAACGGACATCGAAGTCATCGCGTACAGACCAGGTTCTGACCACGCCTGCCATCGCCGCTGTCCTCCTGACCCTGCCGCCGTCCATGTCCTCGCTGATCGCTGCCGGGCAGCTGCTGGTGCAACCGGGGGAGGACACGCTGTCTTTCGCCCGGGACGCGGTCGCGCGGCAGGCATGCAAGGCAGAACGAGGGCTCGCGCTGATCACCCTTGCTACGGCGCTGAGCGGAGCGCCGCGGACACCGGATCCGAGCCCTGATGACGCCGCTGAGGCGATCGCCGCATTCCAGGAGGCTACGACCATGGTCACCGAGGGCGACATGCCCCTGTCGTCGTGGAGCCAGGCGGCTGCGCACCGAGCGCTCGCGCTCGCCCGGGCCGAAGGTGGGCCCGAGGCGTTGGACTGGGCGGTCGGACAGCTGCGCGGCACTGTCGTGCGTGGTTCTGTGCTGGACACCGAGCGGGCGCCGCTGCTGGCCGACCTCGCGACCGCGCTACGGATCCGGTTCGACCGCGACAACTCGCCGGGAGACCTGGCCGAGGCGATTCTGCACTTGCGCACCGCGCTGGGACGGGACAGCGCGGGTGACAGGTTGCTGCCGGATGACGAGCGAGGGCTTTGTCTTCGTGAACTGGGCCGGGACTTCGAGGAACGTTTTGCGCTGAATCACAGGCTGACAGACCTGGGGGAGGCCGCGGACTGCTACCGGCAGGCCAGCGAACTGGCGGAAGGGAACATGCCGGAGCTGTATGCCTCGTGTCTGGTCGCTTGGGGCAGGGTTCTGATGCGCTCCCTCCGCTACGACGATGCCCGCGAGAAGCTCTCGCAGGGCCTGGCGGCGTATGTGGCGCTCGGGCTTTCCCGCCATGACACGGCCCGGGTTGCCGGCCGTCTTCTTGCGGAGTTGGATTCGACCGGACGTTGAAGGGGAACAATCCCGGCCGCATGATGGTGAGGGATGATAAGTTCGGCAAGGGGGGCCATTCGTGACGGATGCAAATGAACGTGATGCCGGTCTGCCGCTGCCTGATCTCACCGGAACCAGTCTGCGCGCCTTGGCCGAACAGGTCCGGCTGCCACCGCATGACCGGGGGGCCCTGGCAGCGGCGTTGAGGCGGATGCGCGAACACGACGACTCGGTTCCGGCGGTACTGATGCACCAGGACGCTCCCTGATGGCGGAAGGCTGGCCGCTGGTTGGTCTCGACGTGCCCAGGCTCCGGGCAGCGGGTGTGGCCCCGGCTCCCCTGTCGCAATTCCTTGTCAAGATCGCTTCGCGGTGCAATCTCGCATGCGACTACTGCTACGTGTACGAGCACGCCGACCATTCGTGGCGCGAAGCCTCGATGTTCATGAGCCCAGTCATCGCGCGGCAGGCCGGGCGACGGATGGCCGCGCACGCTGAGACGTACGGGATCGACCGGCTCCGAGTCACCCTGCACGGTGGGGAGCCATTGCTCACCGGTCTGGCGCGGTTCCAAGCGATCGTCGAGGCGATTCGTGCCGGGATCGGTTCATCGGCCTCGGTGGATTTCACGGTGCAGACCAACGGAACGCTGCTCGATGAGCGGTGGCTCGACCTGTTCGATGATCTGGGCGTGCGCGTGGGCGTCAGCCTCGACGGGGATCCGACGACCCATGACCGGCACAGACGCCATGCGTCCGGCCAGCCGAGCCGTGCCGATGTCGAACGGGGAATACGGTTGCTGGCACAGTGCGATCGCCGCCATCTGTTCGCGGGGATCTTGTCGGTGATCGAGGTCAGTAGCCCGCCGATCGAGTTCTTCGAGACCGTCGCCGCGTTCTCCCCACCCCGGTTGGACCTCCTGTTGCCGCATGCGACGTGGGAGCATCCGCCGATCCGGCCGCCGGAGGCCGGGCCCACGCCGTATGCGGACTGGCTGGCAGCCGTGTTCGACCATTGGTACACCAGCCTCGCGCCGGTGCCGGTCCGGCTCTTCGAAGCGATGATCGATCTGCTGCTCGACGGAGAATCCGCCCGGCCCGGCGGTGGTGAACTGCTGGGTCTGGCCCCGCTCGGCTACGTGATCATCGACACAGACGGCTCCTACAAACAGTCCGAGGCCCTGAACCTGGCTTATGACGGCTGCTCGGCCACCGGGTTGTCGGTGATGCGCCATGCGGTGGACGACCTGCTGGACTTCCCCGGGATCGTGGCGCGTCAGATCGGTCTCCCCGGACTGGCCCCAGTGTGCCGGTCTTGCGAAGTGGTCGAGGTGTGCGGCGGCGGGCATTATGGTCACCGCTACCGTGACCAGAACGGCTTCCTCAACGCCTCGGTCTACTGCGCGGATCTCAAAGCGCTGGTTGAGCACGTTCGGGCGCGGTTGCAAACGGATCTGCTGCAGATACCAGTCGCCGTGGACGGTACGGTGCCGTGTTGAACCCGTTGAGACTGTCCCGACACGACTTTCGGCGTATCGCCGCCGGGGGGCCGACTGCGACGGCGGGCCAGACCCTTGAGGCGGTCCAAGACAGCCGCCGAAGGCTGCGCGTGCTGGCGGCGGTCGACCGCGGAGCCGCTGATCCCGTCGGGCACGCTCAGGTCGCGACCAGGACTGAGGCACTCCTTTCCATCCTGGACGCCGCAGCGCCGGTGGAAGGGGTGCTCCGCGCCACTCTCGGCCACCCCTCTGTGGGTTTGTGGGCCAGGGCGTGTGTTTCCGGCCGGGCCGGCGTCGACCACCTGGCGTCGGTGGCCGCCGCGGCGGCTGTGCGCGCCGACCTCGACGTGCAGGTCCCAGTCCCGGTCCACAGGGCGGGTGTGGTGCTTCCCGGGTTGGGTATCCTGCCGGTCAGCGGGGTCCGCAGCGCCGTGGTGGCCAAGGGCCGCCGCGGTTGGGAGGTCCGGACCGACCGGGAAACCCACCTCATACCGTTCGGCACGGACCGGCCGGCCGAATCGGCCGGCTGGCGCACTCCGCACCTGTTCACGTTCCCCGGTCGCACGACGGGGTGGGACTGGACGGTCTCGGCCGAATTCGCCGATCCGTTTCTCGCCCTCCCCGCCTGGCGGGCGCCGGCGTTGACAGCTCTGCCCTCGGCGTTCGTCGCCGCCGTTCTGGGGCCGGCCTGGCGCGTGCTCGCCGAGCGGCATCGCGACAACGCCGCCGAGGTCCGAACCGGCGTCTCGCTCGTTGTACCCCTGCGCCGCGGAGTGCGGGCTGACCTTGTGAACGCGACCAGCCTCGACGCCGCCGGTGCGGTGTGGCTCGGGCTGCCCGCTCCCGCGCTGCGGCTGGCGGCGGCTCTCGTGCACGAGGTGGAACACGGCAGGCTGGTGGCGCTCCACGACCTCGTACCCTTGTATGCACCCGAGACAGCGGCTCGTCACCGGGTTCCGTGGCGTGACGTCCCCAGGCCGATAGGAGCGTTGCTGCACGGGTTGTTCGCGCACGCGGCTGTGGCGGAGTTCTGGTCGGTCGAGACCGCCGCCGGGCAGGAAGGCGCCAAGCAGCAGCTCGAGCGCTGCCTGCGCTGGACTACGGCGGCGCTACGAGGGTTCACCGACCGGCACGCGTTGACCCCGTCCGGCGCCGAAGTGGTCGAGTATGTGGCGGCGCGACTGGATCTTGTGACATACGGTGATCGAGGCCTCACTGGAGATACAGTGACTTCATATACGAAGGCGTCCGCCGATCCTCGGCGGCAGCCCGTCTCGCAGGAGATCATTGTGGACGACGAGCAGGTGCGCGCCGAGGACCCGAAGGGTGCTGAGCCGCCGACGAAGCCGACCGTTCCGCTCGGCCCCGCGGCCATCGTTTATGCCTCGATGGACCGCATGTGGGCCGAGTGGGTCCGGGAGCAGTACGAACGCGCGGGGACCAGCGCGAACCTCGTCCGGTACACCCGCGACCCCAAGACGACGCTTGGCCTGCAGATCGACGCAGCCCTCGTTGACTTCAGCCAGGTCGTCGTCTTGTTCAGTCCCCAGTTCATGGTGTCCGTCTCGGGAGAGGACGCCGAGTGGCAGGACGCCATCGACCGGTCATACGACCGCAAGGAACGCGTGGTACCGATCCTGGTGGGGCGCTGCGAGCTGCCAGGCGGTTTCTGGCGCCTGGAGCCGGTGAACCTGTTCGGGGTCGACAACGAACAGATGGCTCGGCGGCGACTGCGAGCCCGCAGCGGCCTGGCCGACCAGGTGGGCGAGGGTGCCGGCTTCGTCCGGTATCCGGGCCGCGAAGCCGTGCTGGTGAACCACATCCCGGCCCGCAACCCGCAGTTCACGGGGCGCCGCGAACATCTGGACCGGATCCGCACCGGGTTGACAGGCAACCGGGTGGCGCTCTTGCCGCAGGCGCTCTATGGCCTGGGCGGCATCGGCAAGACCGAGATCGCGCTGGAGTACACCCACCGCTTCGGCACCGACTACGACCTGATCTGGTGGATCCCCGCCGACGACCGGGCCACCGCCCGCGAGCGGCTGGCCGAACTCGGCGTCGCGCTCGGTTGCCAGGACCCCGAAACCGACCAGGGCGAGCGGGTCCGGTTCGCCCGCGAAGCGCTGCGCCGAGGCGAGCCCTACTCGCGGTGGCTGCTCGTCTTCGACAATGCCGATGACATCGACAGCGTGCTTCCCGAGCTGCCGGGTTCCACGCAGACCGGCCATGTGCTCATCACCTCGCGCAATCCCGACTGGGCCGGCCACGGTGACAGCGTCGAGGTGGACCTGTATCCACGACGTGAGTCCGTGGAGTTCCTGCGTCGGAAGGCACCCCGGATCAGTGTGAAAGACGCCAACGGCCTGGCCGACGCGGTCCAGGACCTGCCACTGGCGCTGGAGCACGCCGCCAGTTGGTACAGCCAGACCGGTGGTGATGCCCAGACGTATCGCCGGCTCATGGAAACCGAGTTCGAGCCCTTCTTCGAGCAGACAGAGGAGCTGAACCGGCGGCACAACTATTTCAATACCGTCGCTTCCACGTGGCTTGTGACCCGGAACACACTGAAGGACGATCAGCGGACCAGTGCCATCAAGCTGCTCGAGCTGCTGGCCTTCTTCGCTCCCGTACCGATCCACATGGACCTGATCCAGGCCGTGCCGGCCGATGTGCTGCCGGCCAGCCTGGCGGCCGAGCTCGCCGACGACCAGTCCCGGCAGCGAATGGTGAACGCCATCTCCAGCCGGTCGCTGGCCAAGGCCCACCCGGCCGAGCCGGGCCGCGGCCAGGTCTTGGAGATGCACCGGCTGGTACAGCTGTTCATCGCCACCACCGTGAAACCCCCAGAGGCCGAGAAGTACCGCGCCGCAGTGCGTGCCGCGCTCGCGGCCACGCGCCCGGCCAACCCTCTCGAGCCGCGCAGCTATGCTGGCTTCGTCGAAGTGATAGCGCATCTCGAGCCCAGCGGCGCCCTCACCGGCGAGGACCCGGCTATGCGGCTGCTAATCATCGACACTTGCCGCAGCCTGCTGTCTCAAGGTGAGTACCGCTCGTGCCTGCGGCTCATCGACAAGGCTCTTCCGCTGTGGCAGCATCGGTTGGAGTCCTCCGACGACGAGATGTTGACCCTGCAGCGTGCCAAAGCCCTGGCTCTGGGCAATCTCGGCGACCAGCAGGCACGTCTGGAACTCGACCGGGAGGTCTACCGCATCGCCGTCGAGGCCCGCGGTGCCAACGACGAACGCGCGCTGCGAGCCCGGGGCGGTATCGCCTCTGCTCTGCGCTCGCTGGGCTTGGTGTCCGAGGCCGAAGAGGTCTGTCGCGATGTGCTGGAGCGAACCAGGGTCAAGTACGGGCCCGACGACCCCGAAACCCTGCGTGCCATGCATAACTACGCGGGCCACCTCCGACTGGCGTCCCGTCCGGACGAGGCACTGCAGCTTGACACCGTCGTCTATGACAAGCGCGTTGCCCGCGACGAGGCAGAGTTCTCGGAAACCCTGGGCACTCGTACAAGTATGGCCCATGACCTCCGTGAACTGGGCCGAGTGTTCGAAGCTGTGCAGGTGCAGGAGGACAACTACGCCACCTGCGTAGACGTCCTGGGTGCAGCCAATCCCGAGACCATGCGCGCCACGATCGAGCTGGCCGTTCTGCGCCGTCGCACCGGCCGCTACGAGGAGGCGTTCGACATCGGCCAGACGTCCGTCGAGCGCCACAAAGCCCGCTATGGCACAGAGCACCCGGAGTACATCTGCGTCTTGACGAACTTTGCGGGCGACTGCCGGTTCGTCGGCGACCTCGATCGCGGCTTCGACGCCGCTAGGGATGCGCATACCAAGGCGAGCAAATTGCTGGCCGCACCACACCCGACCCGCGCCGTGACCGCCACCAACCTCGCGGTGTTCCTGCGTCTGAAGGGTGACCTGAATGGCGCGACCGCCCTGGACGCCGAAGCCCTTGCCGAACTGACCGAGGTCCTCGGCGAGGCCAACCATTACACCCTGGCCTGCATGATCAACCTTGCTGACGACGCCGCGTTGGCCGGCGACCTCCAACAGGCCCGGACCCTGCACGAGAAAGCTTGGGGTTGGCTGGGCCGGCTGCGCGGCGAGCAGCACAGCCACACCATGTTGGCGAAGGCGAACCTGCTGCTGGACCAGCTGGCCCTCGGTGAGGTGGGCGAGGAAGCGCTGGCAGAGCTGCTCGCCGACTCCGAGAAGGCTGCGCGCCGCGGGTTCGGGCTGACATCGTCGGAGCGGGCTGCGATCGCCGAGCGGCGGTGGCTGAACTGCGATCTGGACCTACCAATGTACTGACGACTCGGTTCATCGCTGTGGGCGCTCGGCCGACCGGACGGTCCGGTCTTACCGCGTGCTGTCGGTGATCATCGAGGACGCGGGTTGCTGTGGTCCTGCCTGACGGATTTCGTCGAAGATTCCGCGTCGAATGAGGTCAGGTGAGGGCGTCGATCCATGCCGTCAGGCGCCAGCCTTGGGCGGTCATGATGTTGGGGTCGCGCAGGGTGTCGGTGAGCATGGACATGCCCTTGGTAAGCGGCGACGAGTTCGTGAGTTCATCGGCGCCGACATCAAAGTGACCTGCATTGGGATCCGCGCCCCGAGGCCAGAACTTGATTATGGAATGGTGGCCCCGCAGCCTTCGTGCCAGCAGCTAAATCGAGCGCTACCTTGCAGTGCGGGCGACTGCCGCACTTGACCTGCGGTCAATGGGGTTAGCCTCACTCCGGAGAAACGCCAGGTCAGCGACCTGTGGTCGTGAGCCGCGTTGCTGTCGAAGTCGTGCATAGCGTTCGCTGCCGCGCGTTGAGTGCGGACCATGGGTTGCCTCCAGCCCCCAATTGGCCCCCAAAACATATCAAGGGCCTCAATCCGATCCCTCGGATTGAGGCCCTGACCTGCGACGTCCCCGTCGGGCTGACAGGATTTGAACCTGCGACCCCTTGACCCCCAGTCAAGTGCGCTACCAAGCTGCGCTACAGCCCGCTGCCCGCACTAGCGGGCAGGAAGACAATACCGCACCCGGGGCCTTTGAATCACATCGGTTGGCGGCGGCGCGCCGGGTGGGGTGTGGGCGGGGGTGGGTGTCCTACTTCTTGCGGTCCTTGTTCTTCTGGCGGACCTTGACTGAGATCTGGATGGGGGAGCCGGTGAAGCCGAACTCTTCGCGGAGGCGGCGTTCGATGAAGCGGCGGTAGCCGCTCTCTAGGAAGCCGCTGGCGAAGAGGACGAAGCGGGGGGGTCGTGTTGATGCCTGGGTGCCGAAGAGGATTCTTGGCTGCTTGCCGCCGCGGAGGGGGTGGGGGTGTTCCGCTACCAGGGTGCCTAGGAAGGCGTTTAGTTTGGCGGTGGGGACTCGGGTTTCCCAGCCTTCTAGGGCCTGTTCCAGGGCTGGGACCAGCTTGTCTACGTGGCGGCCTGTCTTTGCCGCGAGGTTGACGCGGGGGGCCCAGCGGACTTGGACCAGGTCGCGTTCGATTTCGCGTTCGAGGTAGAAGCGGCGTTCCTCGTCCATCAGGTCCCACTTGTTGTAGGCGATGACTAGGGCTCGGCCGGCTTCGGCGACCATGGTGATGATGCGGAGGTCTTGTTCGGTTAGGGAGTCGCTGGCGTCGACCAGGACTACCGCTACCTCTGCTTTTTCGATTGCTGCCTGGGTGCGGAGGCTGGCGTAGAAGTCGGCTCCGTAGGTGTGGTGGACGCGGCGGCGGATGCCTGCTGTGTCGACGAAGCGCCAGGTCTTGTCGCCGAGTTCGATCAGTTCGTCCACCGGGTCGCGGGTGGTGCCGGCGGTGGCGTCGACGACGACGCGTTCCTCGCCGGCCAGTTTGTTCAGGAGGGAGCTTTTGCCGACGTTGGGTTTGCCGACCAGGGCTACGCGGCGGGGGCCGCCCACGATCTCGCCGAAGCGGACCGCGGGGGTCTCCGGGAGGACGTCCAGGACGGCGTCCAGGAGGTCGCCGGAGCCGCGGCCGTGTAGCGCGGATACCGCGAAGGGCTCGCCGAGGCCCAGGTTCCACAGCGCGGCTGCCTCGGCCTCCGCGCGCTGGTCGTCGACTTTGTTCGCGGCCAGGATCACCGGCTTGCCGGCGCGGCGCAGGACGCGGACCACGGCCTCGTCGGTGTCCGTGATGCCGACGTTGGCGTCCACCACGAGCATCACCGCGTCCGCGGCGTTGATCGCCGCCTCGGCCTGGAAGGCGACGGCCTTGGCCATGCCCTCCACGTCGCGCTCCCAGCCGCCGGTGTCGACCAGGGTGAAGCGGCGGCCGTTCCAGTGCGCGTCGTACGACACGCGGTCGCGAGTGACGCCCGGCATGTCCTGTACGACCGCCTCGCGGCGGCCCAGGATGCGGTTGACCAGGGTGGACTTGCCCACGTTGGGGCGTCCGACCACTGCGAGTACCGGCAGTCGGACGCCTTCGCCCTCGCCGCGCTCCCAGTCCTCCGAGTCGAGTCCTTCGGCGTAGGCCTCGTAGTCGAAGTCCTCGTCGAAGTACTCCTCGGCGGGGGCGGCGCTCGCGGCGCTCAGGTCGCCGGGAGTGTAGTCCTCGGTCTCGGGCTGCATCAGGGGGTCCTCATGTCTTGATCAATGCGTCGGGGAAAACGTTCGGTCGGCGGTTCCCCTGCTCAGGGGGGCCGCCGACCGGACAGGTCAGTCTTCGGGTCCGGGTCCGTCTCTAATTGTCGCGCCCGGTGAGCTGCTTGGCGTACTGCACGTGCGCCGCCAGGCGGACCCGCAGCTCCTCGCTGATGGCGGCGATCTTCTGCCGCCGGCCCAGGCCCTCGGACCCCAGGGACAACTCCTCCAGGCTCACCGGTGTTCCGTACACCAGGTCCAGGTGGGTGCGCGGGGTCGGCAGCGAGCCGACCGTCTTGCCGTTCGAGGCCGTCCCCAGGCACGCCACCGGCAGCACCGGGGCGCCGGTGGCCAGTGCGAAGTAGGCCAGGCCGTTGTGCACCGACTCGAACTCGCCGGTGGTGCGGGTGCCCTCCGGGAAGACGCCCAGCACGCCGCCGGAGCGCAGCGTCGCCAGCGCGGACTGGATCGCCGCGCGGTCCGGGTGGTCCCGGTCGATCGGGATCTGGCCGAACCCGTATTGCAGTATCGGGCCCAGCGGGCCGACGAACATCTCCTTTTTGACCAGGAAGTGCACCGGGCGGGGCGCGACGCCGGCGATCAGCGGGCCGTCCAGGAAGCCGGTGTGGTTGCCGGCCAGCAGCAGCGGGCCGTCGGTCGGGACGTTGGCCGTGTTGTGCTGGGTGACGTGCCACAGCGAGTGCATCAGCGGCACGCCGATGCGGTGCGCGCGCTTGGCGCCGCGGGCGCTGGGCGTGTGGTTGTGCGCGGCGGAGTGGTCGCGGTCGCGGCTCTGTCCCGGACCCTGCCCCGGACCGGAACCGGAACCGGAACCGGAACCCTGACCCTGCCCCGAGCCCTGGCTGCCGGGCGCGCCTACGCCCGCACGGGCCCGGACCCGCCAGGGCACCGACGGTCGGTCGTGTGAATCGCGGAGAACCTTCATCTGGTGAGTCCCACCCCTTGGGAAGCGGCGTCCGGGGCGGGGCCCTGGGCCGCGTGGATGACGATGTCGGCGACCTTCTCGATCACCTGCTCCAGTGTCAGCTCGGTGGCGTCGACCACCACCGCCCCCGGCGTCGCTTCCAGCGCGTTGGTCCGGTTGTCGATGCTGTCCCGGCGGGTCAGTGCGTCGCGCGTGGCAGCCACGGTGCCGGCCCCGCCGCCGTTCTCGCTGTTGCGGCGGGCCGCGCGCGCGTCCTCGGATGCCGTCAGGAAGACCTTGGCGTCGGCCCGCGGGGCCACCACCGAGGCGATGTCCCGGCCCTCGACCACGATCCCGCCGATCCCGATGATCTCCCGCTGCAGCGCGATCAGCCGGGCCCGGACCTCGGGCACCGCGGCCACGGCGCTCACCGCGCCGGTGACGTCCGCCTCCCGGATCGCCACCGCCACGTCGTGCCCGTCCACGCTGATCGCCGGCGCCGCCGGATCGGTCCCGGAGACGATCGCCGGCGCCTCGGCGTCGGCGGCGATCGCGGCCGGGTCGCCGAGGTCGACCTTGTTCTGCAGCATCCAGTACGTCATCGCCCGGTACTGCGCGCCGGTGTCCAGGTAACGCAGCCCGAGCCGCGCGGCGACCCCGCGCGACACGCTCGACTTGCCCGACCCGGAGGGGCCGTCGATGGCGACGACCGTTCGGGACAGGGCCTGCTGGCTGGGCAGCGACATGCGGGTGACTCCAAGTGAGGTGGTCGACAGGGGCGAGACCTGCGGCGCTTCAAGACTGAACAAGACTATCTGGTGGTGTGGCTCACGGGTTTCGCATTGGCCTGGAGGTCCCCGAAATTGATGGGGTGGGTCATCGGATGTTCGGCGGAGGTTCCGGGCCCGCATCCGGCGCCTGGACGCGGACGGCGTCGCCGGCGTCGTTGGCGACGGCGCCGCGGCCGTCCGGGATCGCCGGATGTGTGATTGGTCTCAAAACGAAACACTGAGCGGTGTGCGCGCGGGCGCGCCTCGGCGGCGCGCCCGGTTTATACGGTTCCGCTGGATCTGTCAGGGCACGACGACGTGCGAAATCCCGACCCCGCCCCGGGTGTCGGCGCCGTACCGCTCGATCTCCTTCTTCAGATCCAGCGGCAGCGTGAAGGAGCCCTCCGGCAGCTGCGCGTCGCCGACCCGGTCGGCCGGCACCAGCCACGACATCTCGAACTCCAGGCCGTCCGGGTCGTGCGCGTACAGCGCCTTCGTGGTCCCGTGGTCGCTCGCGCCGACCAGCGCGCCGTGCGTCTTCAGGATCTCCTCGAAGCGCGCCAGCTCCGTCAGGGTGTCCACCTCCCACGCCAGGTGGTACAGCCCCACCCGGGAGCGCCCGGCCTCGGAGGACCCGGCCTGCGAGCCGATCGCGAACAGGCCCAGGTCGTGGTCGTTCGTCGAGCCCGGCGCGCGCAGGAAGGCGGCGTTCGGAGCCTGCGTCAGCACCTCGAAGCCCAGCAGGTCGCGGTAGAACGCCACGCTGCGATCCAGCTCCCGGACGAACAGCACGGCATGGTTGAGACGGGTCACAGGCATTGTTCGACTGCTTTCTTCCGGAACGGGCGACCTCCATCGTCGCCGGACGCTCTACACTGCCGCAAGCGCGGATCGGCTGCACGGCAGGACGACCTGGGGGAGTGCGTTGAGCGAGGGTGGACTGCCCGGGATGGGCCTGAAGCTCGGACCGGAAGTGCTGCGGGTCTCCGACGGCGTGTGGTACTCGGCCACCGGCGCCGACGGCCGCACGCTCGGCGTGCTGCGCTTCGATCCGGCCCGGGTCAAGGCGGCCGGCGGCGTCCAGCGCCTGGTCGAGCGCACCGTCGCGGCGCGCGGCGGACTGCTGCCGGGCACCCTGCCGGTGCTGGACCTGGTCCAGGACGCCGGCCTGATCTGGCTGATCACGCCGGTGGTGCCGGAATCCGCGGACGCCGCCCGCACTGTCGAGCTGCTGCTCGGCACGACGCCGGTGTCGGCCCCCGGCGGCGTCGTGAACGGCCACGGGACCCAGGTGCCTGCGAAGAAGGACCTGAAGGACGGCCTGCCCAGCCGCATCATCCGCACCCTCGTCGGCCTGGTGCTGGTCGGCGCGGTGCTCGGGGCCGCGGCGTTCGCGGCGGTGAAGCTGAAGGAGAAGAAGCCCACGACCCCGGTGCAGATCTCCAGCATCTCGGTGCACAACTTCGCCCCGGTGCAGCCCTCAGGCATCTGCGACACCTCGGTGGACATGGTCGCGGAGCTCACGACGAACGGCGGAACCGGCGTCGTGGACTACGAGTGGGACATCCCGGCCAAGAACCACACGACGCAGGCCGTCGCCGGGACGGAGACGGTGAGTGGCAAGTCGCCGAAGGTGCATCTGGCGTGGCAGCTGAAGCTGTCCGGGAGCGGGACGGTGACCGCGACGTTCCGGATCACCAATCCCGAGGTGCTGGCGGCGGGGGCGGAGACGGCGAGCGCTGGAGATCTGAAGTATCAGTGTCCGTAGTTCTGTGCGGCACCCCCACACCGAACAGGAGCGCCGTCAACCTCCCGCCGCCTCCAGCAAAGCCTGCCCCAGATAGCCGTCACCCCGCGCCGCCGGCACCATCGCGAACAAGGCGCTGGTCTCGTGCGTGGTGAAGCGGTTCAAGGCGTCCATGTCGCGCGTCAGGTGCTGCTGGACCGGGATGAAGGCGCGCCCCGGGTCGGCCTGCCAGGCCAGGAACAGCAGGCCGGCGTCCGGCTCGCCGTCGGGGGTGAGGCCGTCGTCGTAGCTCAGGCCGCGGCGGAGCATGGCGGCGCCGCCGTTGTTGGCCGCGGCGGCCAGGCGGATGTGTGCGTCGCCGCGGATGGCGAGGGAGCCGTCGGGGTTCTGTGCCGCGAGGTTGACCGGGGTGTGCTCGACGCCGCCGGACAGGGGAGCGCCGGTGGCCTTGTGCCGGCCGATCACGCGCTCCTGCTCGGCGGTGGTCTGCGCGTCCCACGAGGTCAGCAGCATCCTGATACGCCGGAAGACGAGGTACGAGCCGCCGCGCATCCAGGTGGTCGCGGCGTCGGGGGCGACGTAGACCTTGCTCGCGAAGTCCGGCTGCGCGGCGGTCGGGTTGTTGGTCCCGTCGAGCTGGCCCATCAGGTTGCGGCCGGTCGCGGTGGGATCGGGCGAGGAGCCCGGCGCGCGCGAGAAGCCGGACATGATCCAGCGCGGCTTGGCCGTTCCGGCGGCGAGGCGGGTGAGCGTGCGCAGCGCGTGGAAGACGACGAGCGCGTCGTCGGCGGCCAGCACGACGCCGAGGTCGCCGTCGCTGCGCGCGGGATCGAGCTTCTCGGCGCGGAAGGCGGGCAGCGGCGCGAGCTGCGGCGGCCGGGAGGCGGGATCGAGGCCGGCCTTGCCGAACAGCGAGGGGCCGAAGCCGACGGTGATGGTGAGCGAGCAGGGTCCGCTGCCGAGCGCGGTGGTGTCGGCGTCGCCGCTCGGGGTGCGGCCGGCGGTGAGGTCGGCGATGGCGGTGGTCCAGGTTTGCATCAAAGCTTTGAGATGACCGGCGTCGGCGCCCGGGACGAGGTCGAACGCGGCGACGGTGCCGTGGCCCTGCTGGGTCGCGGGGACGGAGATGCCCGCCTGGTGCGGGAAGGGGGTGGCGACGGTTGTGGTGCCGAGGCCCGCGACGAGGCCGCCGGTGGGATTCGCGGAGTGCCCGTTGCCGCTGCCGTTGTCGTTGAGGAGAAGCGCGGAGGCCGCCGCACCGACCGCCACGCCACCGATGCCGGTGGTGCCGACGGTGAGGAAGGAACGGCGGCTGGGCCGGGTGCGGGAAGCGGCGGTCGGGGATTCAGTGCTGTCTTCGATCATTGATGTTCTCACTTGCCCACGGCGACGTTCAGAATGACCGTCGCCTGGTCGATGTCGGTGGTCCGAACCGTCACCAGCACCTGCCACGCGCCGGACATCGGCACCAGCACGTTGCTCGCGGTGTGGTGCCCGGGCCCGGCCGCCTGCAGGGTGATCTTGATCGGCCCGAGCTGCTGCGCCGGCAGCGCCAGCGAGGCGTCGACCTCGGGCACCGACTCCGGCTTGCCGGTCTTGTCCAGGACCGTGATCTGCAGCTGGTCCGCGCCGACGCGTGCCGGGTCCAGGGCGACGTCGACCGTGCCGGTCCCGTTGGCGGACCCGGTGTCGAACGGGGACGAGACGGTCACCGGACCGGCCTTCGGCGCCGGCTCGGAGGCCGGCTGCGACTCCACGAGCAGCGCCGTCACGGCCAGCACGACGATCGCCAGGCCGAACTCGGCGGCCACCGAGCGCCTCAGCCGCGCCAGATCCGGCGACGACGCCGCCAGGATCCGCCGCGCCAGGAAGCCCAGCGCGATCAGGACCAGGAAGATGCTGGACTTGATGATCAGCATCCGGCCGTAGTCGGTGTTGAACAGCGGGTCCCAGTGCCGGACCTGGCGCCAGCCCTGGTAGACGCCGGTGGCGGCGAGGACGCAGACGGCGGTGAAAGCCGTGGTCGAGAAGCGGCGGACCAACTTCAGCCGTGCCTCGTCGTCGATCCCCGCGACCCGCGGTCCGAGGACCGAGGCGGCCAGCGCGGCCAGCCCGCCGATCCACGTCGCCATCGCCAGCAGGTGCAGCACGTCGGCCGGCAAGGCCAGCGCGACCTGCGAGCCGGTGCCGGAGTGGTCGGCGATGGACCAGGTCGCGGCCAGCGCGACGGCGACCGCCGCCCCGAAGCCGCCGGCAGCTTGGCGAGTTCGTACCGAGGCTTCGGCGAGCCGCGTCGCGATCCACGACACCATCACCCCGGCCGCGCCGAGCAGGATCAGGCGCCAGGCCAGTGCCGTGCCGAGCCGGGTGTGCAGGGTGGCGCGCAGGACGTCCACGTCGAACGTGCGGCCGAGGCCGAACCCGCCGCCGTAAGGACCCTGCAACAGCAGGCTCGCGACGGTCCCGACCAGCAGCGTGAACCAGCCGCCGCCGATCAGCAGCCGCAGCCGGCGGTCGGGCGCCAGCTTCGGCGCGAAGGCGATGAGCAGCAGCGAGCCGCCGGCCAGGGCGGCGAAGCCGAGGTAGGCGAGCCAGCGGGCGACGCCGTAGACGACGCCGACGGTGCGCGATCCGCTCGGCGCGGCCTCGGCGCCGCCGGAGTTCGGTGCGGAGGTGGTGCCGATGGAGAACGTCCAGGCGCCGCGCACCGGATGGGAGTCCGCTGAGATGACGCGCCAGGAGACGACGTAGGTGCCGTTCTTCAGGCCGGACTTCAGGGGCACGCTCGCGGTTCGCGGCTGGCCGGCGAGGTGGTCCGCCGAGCCGATCTCGACCTGCGATCCGTCGGGGGCGAAGACGCGCAGCGCGCCGAGTTGGAGCGACACGGCCTCGTTGTAGGTGACGGTGACGCGGGTCGGGGCCGTGGGGAGCACCGCGCCGTCGGCCGGGTCGGTCGAGACCACGGTGGCGTGCGCGGAGGCGGCGGGCGCGACGGCCAGGCCCCATACGCACAGGACCGCTGTCAGGACTGCGACGACGCGGCGGCGTATGAGGCCTTTGCCATGGGCGCTGCTGGTCACTGGCCGGGTGCCGGGTCGAGGATCCCGATCACCGGCGCGGTCACGGTGATCGGCCCGGACGCGGCGAACGTGAACGTCAGCCGCACCGTCGTCCCCGGTTTGAGGGGGCCCGGATCGTCGATCATGAGGTGGTTGCCTCCGGGGGAGAAGTCCAGGCTGCCGTGCGCGGGGACCGGGGCCGAGGAGAGGGCGACCATCAGCGCGCCGTTGGTGGTGTGCATTGTGGCACGGCCGGTGGAGGCCGTGACGCCGGTGAGCGTGTCGTCCCCGCCGCCCTTGTTGGCGATGGTGAAGTACGCCGCCGCCTCCGCGGGGTTGGCCGGCTCGCGCACGTAGGCGTCGCTCACCGCCAGCTTCGCCGAGTGCACCTCGGCGTCGCCGCCGGACCACAGCAGCAGGCCGGCCCCGGCGGCGAGCACCGCCACCGGCGCGACCAGCGCGCCGGCCTTCAGCGGGAGGTTCATGACAGCAGTGTGATGTCGTGGGCGATGTCCTTCGGCGCGACGCCGGAGAGCCAGACGACGTGCGCGAGGCCGTCGGTGCCGAAGGCGTTGACCTGGGTGCCGTGGTCCACCTCGACCGAGCCGTCCGGGTTCTTCTTCGGCGGCTCCACCGGCGTCGCGGCGAGCTTGGCGGCGTTGTCGACCTGCGCCACGGTGCCGGTCAGGCCGATGAAGGAGGGGTCGAACTTGCCCAGCCAGGCCTTCATCACCGGGCCGGTGTCCCGGTCGGGGTCGGTGGTGACGAAGACGACCTGGACCTTCGCGCGGGTGTCGGCGGGGATCAGGCGCAGGGCCGAGGCCAGGTCGGCCATCGTGGTCGGGCACTCGTCGGGGCAGTGGGTGTAGCCGAAGTAGACCAGGGTGAGCTTGCCGGCGGCGTTGGCCTTCAGGTCGTAGGGCTTGCCGTTGAAGTCGGTGAGGGTGACCGGCGGGATCGGGGTGGGGATCCCCAGCTCGGTGCCCTTGTACTTGGACTGCTGCGAGGAGACCTGGGAGGCCTGCGCGACCTCCTGGGAGGGGCTGGCGCAGGCGGTGCTGAGCACGGCCAGCGCCCCGATGGCGGCCGCCATCGGGACGAGGCGTGCGATCCGCGTGGATCGCGGGTTCATTTCTTCTTCTCTCCGGGTCGGGATGTCGGGAAGTCGGGGTCAGGAGGGCTGGTTGTTCTTGCGGCGCAGGGCCACGATCGCGGTGCCGAAGCCCAGGACGCCGATGCCGAGGCCGGCGATGCCCAGGGTTCGGGCGGCTGAGTCGCTGGTGCCGGCCGCCTTCGCGGTCGCGGCGGTGTCGCTGTTGGCGTCGGCGGCCAGGCTGACTGAGGGGGCAGTGGTCGGGGCGCCGGTGGCGGTGCTGCCGGTGGTCGTGCCGGTGCCGGTATTAGTGCCCGTGCCCGTCGCGGCCGCCGGGGTCAGGTGCAGCACCGGCGCCGGGTGGCCGGGTTCGGGCTGGCCGGGCTGCTGGACGTCGATCCAGCGCACGACGGTGCCGTCGGAGTAGGTCTGGAGCGCTTTGAAGACGATCTTGTCGGTGTCCTTCGGCAGCGGGCCGAGCGAGACGTCGAACTCCTGGAACTGCCCCGGGTCGATCTTGCCGCCGGTCCAGACGATCTTGGACACGGCCTGCGTGACCTGGCCGTCGTCGGTCTTGATCGGCGTCGCCAGCTGGCTGGTGGTCGCGGTCGCGGTCCACCCGGGCACCGGCCGTACCGAGACCGAGGCGATCGGGTGGTCGACCGGGATGTCGACCTCCAGGCTGGTGGTCGAGGCGTTCGCCTCCTCGTTCGGGACCCGGAAGGAGACCTTGGCGTAGCCGCCCTGCGGTTCGGTGTTGGGGTTCACGGTCACGTGCGCTTCGGCGGCCGAGGCCGCGGCGACCAGCGAGACGACCGCGGTGGCGAGCAGGACGGTGGTCCGGCGCGTGCCGGAGGTGAGCTTCGTGGACATGCCTATCCAGGGGATGGGCCACGCGGTTTTGGGCGTGGCGGATCGATGACGGTGTGGGGAGGCCGCATCGCGACAGGCGTGCTTGGGAAGCTTCGATGAGTCCCGACGCGTGTCAGGCGAACGCGGCGGCCGTCATCGGCGGACCGCGCCGCGCCAGGTCGAAGCGCAGGAGCCGGTCGGGACCGACGCGGAACGGGGTCCGCGTGGCGATCGCGACGGCGTGGCGCGGAGGCGTCCACGCCACGAGCGCGACGACCAGCAGCACCAGCGGCGCGATCAGGGCGAGGCCGAGCGTCCGGGCCAACGACCACACCGCCGCCTCGCCGCGCCGCAGCCACCAGGAAGCGACCAGCGCGGCGACGACGTGCGCGGCGAGCATGCCGCCGGTCATCGAGTGTTGCGGCGGGGCGGCGGGCATGGCAATGTTCTGCATCACCTGCGTGACGCCGGCCGGCTCGGCGTGTCCGCACCAGAACTCGCCGCGCGGCGGCATCGCCATCGGCATGGTCATGGGAGCGGAGCCGCGCTGCGCGGCGGCGAAGAGCTCGTGCAGGCCGACCTGAACGCCGGCCATCAGCACGAGGATGGTCGGCAGCCCGAGCTCACGCTGCGTGAGCGGCGCCACGACCAGCACCACGGCCGCCCCGCCGACGAGGAGCGCCCACACAGGGATCGCGCCGACGGAGAACGCGTCGTGACCGACCGCGCCCACGAGCACGCAGAGCGCCGCGAAGACCACGGCGCGCGCTGCGCGCAGGGTCGTCGGCTGCGGTGGCTGCGGTGGTTCGGCGGTCGGCATGGCACCAGACATGGTGCCAGGCGGGGGCGCGCGGGACGGCGGCGGGGTCAGGGTTTCGGCCGACTCGTTCTTTCACCCCGCCCCATCCGGGGGTCACACCACCCTCGGCTCAATGATCCCAGATCGTCAAGGCCCGAATGAAGTACTCGCGCGCCTGAACCGCCCGATCGGCGCAGCGCTACGCAGCCGCCAGCATCCGATCCAGCCGCCCCAGCGCTCGCCGCGTCGCCAGCGCGATCCCCGGGGCCGAGGCGCGGATCGCCGCAGCGGTCGGGAGTGCCGCGTCGATGGCCATGGTCCAGGCGACGCGGGTGCCGGCGGGGGTGTCCAGGACTGCCCACTGCTCGGCCATGGCGCGGATGCCGGGGACGGTGGTGCGCTCGATGCGGTACGCGTACCTGGTCGGGGTGTCCCAGGCGAGGATCTGCTCGTGGAAGGCCACGCCTCCCAGCAGCTTCACCCGGCGTTTCGTGCCGACGCCGAAGGGGCCCGGGCCGCCGTACTCTGCCTTCGCCACTGCGCCGTACCAGCGCGGGAGGTCGGCCACATCGTGCGCTATGGCGTCGAAGACCGCTTTCGGCGCGGCGGTGAGCGTGCCGGCGAAGGACAAGCGGATCGGGGCCGTGTTCAGGAAGTCGAGGTCTACCGGTCGCGTCGCGTACATGCGCTTACTTTAGGTGCTCAGCTTATGCGACTGACCAGCAGAGCCCTGTCGTCCCCCGCGTACGCCTCGCCGGGCAGCAGCATCAGGTGCCGGCACACCGTCTCCGGCGGCTCCGCGCACACCAGCTGCGCCGCCATGCGCAGCCGCTCCATGCCGTCCTCGATGTCGTCGCCGGGCTTCTCGACCAGGCCGTCGGTGTACAGCACCAGCGTGTCCGAGGGCACCAGCGTGAACTGCGCGACCGGGCGGTGCTCGGTCTCGCGCACGCCGAGCGGCAGGCCTTTGGCCTGGTCCAGCCAATGCGTGACGTACGCTCCCGCGCGCTCGACCACCAGCAGGGGCGGCGGGTGGCCGGCGCCGCTGTAGCGGACGCGGCCGGTGGCGCGGTCCAGGACCAGGACGCAGGCGGTCGCGGTCGTGTCGTTCGGCAGGTACGCCGACACGAAGCGGTCCAGACGCCGCAGGATCTCCGCCGGGTCGTGCGTGTCCAGGGCGTAGGCGCGCAGTGCGTTGCGCAGCTGGGCCATCACCACGGCTTCGCCGAAGCCGTGACCGGCCACGTCGCCGATGACCCAGGTGACGGTGCCCGGGACGGGCTCGAAGACGTCGTACCAGTCGCCGCCGACGTTGTGGTGGCGGGCGGCCGGGACGTACTCGGCGGCCGTCACCAGGCCTTTGACCTCCAGGACGGAGGGGAGCAGGGAGCGTTGGAGGCGTTCGACGATGCGGGCGTCGTCGTCCTTGGGCGCGCGAGGACGCCCCGGCGCGGCCGCCTGCTGCGGCCGCGGTTCCTGCGCGTGCACGTCACCTCCAACGCGGGGATACCGGCTCCGGCGTATCCGAAAGCCCAGTTCATTGTGCAGGATCATGGTGTCGCCGCGCCGTGGTGACCACCGGGCGTCGGCATGGCGGCATCGAGACCGACACCGTCCGTCGTACTCAGAGTATTCCCTCCGTGACTCACTACGGAGTAGGAGCCGCGCTTTCGTGCCGAAAAGCGACCCGATTCTTACCGCTCTCACAGCCGTGGGAAGCTGGGGACGATGAAGTACCGCTTCCTGTTCCGCCCCGCCTGGCTCGCGGCGATCACGGCCCTGATCGTGCTCACCGCGGCCTTCGTCGGCCTGGGTATGTGGCAGTGGTCGCGGGCGCACCGCACGCACAAGCTGAGCCCGCAGGCCGCCGCGGCGTACGTGACGCCGGCCCCGCTGGCCCAGCTCCTCAAGGACGGCTCCCCGGCCACCGACGACGCCATCGGGCACGCGGTCAGCGTCTCCGGGGTCTTCGACGGCGCGCACCAGCTCCTGGTGCCGGACCGCCGCTTCCCGGACGGCCCGATCGGCTACATCGTCATCGCCCCGCTGAAGCTCTCCGACGGCGGCGTCGTGGTCGTCAGCCGCGGCTGGTCGGCGCAGCGGATCATCCCGCCGCCGACCCCGTCCGGCCAGGTCACCGTCACCGGCTGGCTCTCCGCCGAGGAGCCCGCCGACGGCGCCCCGCCGGACGCCGCCGACGCCGCCGCGAAGGATCCGGCGCACCTGATCGCCTCGGTGGACGTGGCGACACTGGTGAACACCTGGCCGTATACCAACCTGGACCAGGCCTACGTGAACGAGCTGACCCCGGGCGCCGGAGACCTGACTCCGATCCCGGCGCCCGCACCGCCTAACACCTCGTCCTGGTACATCCTCAACGTCGGCTACACGTTGCAGTGGTGGTTGTTCGGTGTCGTCGGCCTCTGCTGGTTCATCATCTACGTCCGCCGCCTGGCGAACCCGGTCGAACCCGAGGAAGACGAGGAAGACGAGGAAGAACTCACTCAGCCTGAGCAGGCTCCGGCGACGGCTCCGTAGCGTCCCCGCCCTGCGCGCCGACCGCGACCGCGGTCTTGGTCCGCGCCGCCTTCGCCGCAGTCTTGGCCTTCTTCTTCGCCGCGCGCTCCTGCGCCTCGGCCAGCAGCCGCTGCGTGTCCTTGACCACGATGCGCTCGTAGTAGAAGGCCAGGAACGGCACCACGCCGACCAGCAGGATCAAGATGGTGCGGATCGGCTTGTACCGGGCCCGCAGGCACAGGTCGAGCGCCACGATCAGGTACAGCATGTAGCCGTAGCCGTGGATGATCGCGACCGGCTTCTCCAGCGTCTTGTTGTGCGCCCACAGCTGCAGCGGGATGACCACGAAGGTGAGCAGCAGCAGCATGGTGCCGGTGAACAGCGCCATCACGCGGTAGCGCTTGATGGCACCGGAGGTCAGCGTAGTCATTCGGAGGACCTGTCCTGGTTTCGGCGTTCGGTTCCCCGCGAGCCTACTCGCCGTTCCTCGGCGCTCCCGAAGGCGGTCGCCAATGCGGCGCCGACCGCTGCCGCCGCGGCGATCGCGACCAGGACCGGCCGGTACGCCCCGCTCGACGCCGGCAGCGCGACCAGCGCCGTCGCCCCGGCGATCAGCGCGGCCAGCGTGATCAGGAACACCGGGGAGGCGGTCCGCCGCAGCACTCCCGGCGGGATGGTGAGCACGTCGGTCAACAGCAAGTAGCCGGCCAGCAGCACGGCGTCGACACCGGCGGCCCACGCCTGCGGCTTCTCGCACGCGACCAGCACCACGAACGCGCCGACCAGCAGCGTGTTGCGATGGACCGTCGCCACATGGTGGATGCGCATCGACGTCAGGACTGGCCGGCCGGTGTACGGCTGCGCGAGGGCGGAGAACACCACGACGCAGAAGGCCAGCTCCAGGACCGATTCCGCCTTCGGCGGCCAGGACCACATCGGCACCCGGGTGCCCATCACGGCCATCACGATGCCGTAGGCGGCCCAGAACAGGGGGCTGACGAGCAGGCCTTCGACGAAACCGCCCCCGCTGGAGTCAGTACCACCAGCGCCGCCATCGCCGGCCGCACTCATCGCGCCCTCCCGGCCAGCGGAGCCTGCTGCAACGGAGCCAGCGCCAGATCCAGCGGCTCGATCCCGTCCCACGTCACCACGGGCACCCCCAACTCCCCGAGCACGAACCGCACCGCCTGCCGGTCGAGCCGCCACAGCCGCAGCGCCAGCGCGTCCAGGTGGTCCGGCTTGGCGCCGGTGGTCGGCGCCGGCTCGTGTGCCAGCACGTCGATCACCACCAGCGGGTGCCCGCGGTCGGCGAGCTCGCTGATCGCCTCGACCACGCCGGGGTCCAGCAGGGGGCTGAAGACGTAGACCATCGCCCCGCGCGGCAGTACACGCGTCGGCAGCCGGCTCAGGCCGCCGATCTCGTACGTGAAGTCCTTGCGCAGGTCCATGACCGTCTGCGCGATCCGGTACAGGTATCCGTTGCCCGATCCCGGCGTCAGCCACTGGACCCGGCCGGACAGTGTGACCAGGCCGATCCGGTCGTGCGCCTTGAGGTACGCCTGGGCCAGGCCCGCCGCGCCGCGCACCGCGGTGTCCAGCGTCGAGCGCGGGCGCGGGTTGTCCGGATCCGGCGGCTGCGGCAGGTCGGACAGCGCGTCCACGACCACCACCGCCTCCGCGGCGCGTTCCGCCTCGAAGGTGTTGACCTGCAGCTCGCGCCGCCGGGTGGTGGCCGGCCAGTTGATCCGGCGCTGGCGGTCGCCGAACACGTACGGCCGCACCTGGATGAACTCCACGCCCTCGCCCGGCGTGCGCGCCGAGTGCTCGCCGAAGCGGTCCGGGAAGCGCACCGGGGCCAGCGTCGTGTCGTCGGGGGCCGGGACCGGGAAGGCCTCGACCTCGCCGAGGCCGGCCTGCAGCGAGGTGAGCCGGAGTCCGGCGGTGTCGTGGACGTCGATCGCGACCGCGCCGAGCGACCACCGGCCCCAGCGCGGGACCAGCAGCTTCACGGTGATCACGCCGCCGGTCAGCTCCAGCGACTCCAGCGTCACGCCGGAGGGCGCCGGGGCCCCGCCGAAGTCGTGGTCGTCGCGGGAGCGCGGCGGCAGGTACTCCTGGCGGGTCCAGCCCGCCGCGGCGTCGGCGGCCAGCCGGATGGTCGCGGTCAGCGTCTCGCCCTCGAAGCAGCGCCGTTCCGGGACGTCGACCTCGGCGCGGAGCCGCTTGGGGTGCGTGCCGCCGTGCGCGGTGAGCATCAGCAGCGGCACCGCGGCCAGCGGCACACACCACCACGCGCCGAAGACCACGGCCGGGACCACCGCGCAGACGGCGGCGGTCAGCAGCCGGGCGGCGCGCAGGGAGGGGCGCCAGACGGCGGGGGCGGTCGAGGCGGTCGAGGCGGTCGAGGGTGCGGTGCCGGGCTTGGCTGCCGAGCCCGGCTTCGGCGTGGCCGTGGTCGGCGACGACAGAGAAGACAGGGAAGACAGGGAAGAGATGGATGCCCGCGGTGCGCCGACCGAGGCCGCAGCCGAGTTCGAGGCGCGGGCCGCGGCCGCTGCGCCGGGGTTCGGCGTCGCGGCGCCGGCCGAGCTCTGCGGCGGCTCGCTCATCGGTGCGCGCCGGCCGACTTCTGCGCCGGCTCCTGAGCCCGGCTCGGCGCGGCGCCGCCGGTGCCGTTCGCGCTGGCAGCATTAGCACCGGCACCGGCCACGGCGTCCTGCTGCCGCGGCAGCGTCCGCGGCGTCGGCGTCGCGGCCAGCAGCGAGGCCACGACCTCGTCCGCCGACACCCGCCGCACCCACAGCTCCGGCCGCAGGGTGATCCGGTGTGCCAGCGCCGGGACGGCGACGGCCTTCACGTCCTCGGGGATCACGTAATCGCGCCCTGACAGCACCGCGCGC
The DNA here is from genome assembly GCF_041262085.1 of Catenulispora sp. GAS73. Taxonomy (NCBI): domain Bacteria; kingdom Bacillati; phylum Actinomycetota; class Actinomycetes; order Catenulisporales; family Catenulisporaceae; genus Catenulispora; species Catenulispora sp. GAS73. Next base: position 92,014 of record NZ_JBGCCM010000025.1, on the reverse strand, counting down.
GCCCGCGCCAGCTGCACCAGCGCCAGGCCGCCGCGCGGGCTCGCGCCGACCTGCACCTGCGTCGCGGCGCGGGTGGCGTTGACCAGGGCCACCACGTAGTCCACGACGTCGGCGGAGACCTCCACCGTCTCCAGCGAGGCGCGCATCGCCAGCAGCTCGGCGGCGTCGACGATCCGCGCCAGCTCCACCTTCTCGGCCCGGCGGTCCAGGCGGCGCAGCAGCATCGCGGCCTCGTCGGTCGGCGGCAGGTATCCCATCCGGACCCGCAGCAGGAACCGGTCGAGCTGGGCCTCCGGCAGCGCGTAGGTGCCCTCGTACTCGATCGGGTTGTCCGTGGCCAGCACCACGAAGGCCGGGTCCAGCGGGTGCGACTTGCCGTCCACCGACACCTGGCCCTCGCCCATCGCCTCCAGCAGCGCGGCCTGGGTCTTCGGCGGCGTGCGGTTGATCTCGTCGGCCAGCAGCAGCTGGGTGAAAACCGGGCCGGGCCGGAACACCATGTCGCCGCCGCGCTGGTCGTAGAACGGGGCGCCGGTGACGTCCGAGGGCAGCAGGTCCGGGGTGAACTGGATGCGGGTGAAGTCCAGGCCCAGGGTGGTGGCGAAGGACCGGGCCATCAGGGTCTTGCCGAGCCCGGGCAGGTCCTCGATCAGCACGTGGCCGCCGGCCAGCACGCCGAGCAGGACCAGCTCCAGGGCGGCGCGCTTGCCGACGACGGCCTTCTCCACCTCGTCCAGCACGGCGAGCGCCTTGCGGCAGGTCTGCTCGGGGGTCAGGTCGTCGGACATCGCGTCTCCTCTGGTCTGGTCTGGCTGCCCGCTCACATCCGCTCCAGTCGCTCGATCAGCTCGGCGACCGCACGGACCGGGATCTCGGCGGGCCTGCCGCCCGGCGGGTTCGCGCCCGCGGCGGCGGTGGTACTCGTGATCGCCGCCGGATCGACCAGCGGCCACAGATCTGTTCCGATCAGCTGCGCGGCGGCCTGCGGGTTCCGGTACAGGTTCACGCCGTGCTTCTCGGCCACGCGCGCCGCCGCCAGCCGCGTCAGCTCCCTGCGCAGCCCGCGTTCGTAGCCGCCGCGTTCGCGGGTGTTGCGGAGCATCGAGCTGTACCAGGCCACCCCGATGTAGTGGCGCTCCAGCACACGCTCGCGGACCTCGGTGTCCATCCCGAGGGTGCGGCCGGACACGGTGTACCAGGCGCCGATCGCGATGGCCGCGACGCAGGCGCCGAGGGCCGGGCCCAGCCAGCGGGTGCCGAGGACCAGCTCGGCGACCGAGCCGACCACGGCCGTCATCGCGACCAGCGCGACGCCGATCGCGATCCACCGGCGGCGCTCGACGCCGGACAGTCCGTCCATCAGCCCCTCCCGGTGGTCTGTGTCGATGCCGATGCTGATCCTGATGCGGCCGCCGCTGCAGCCGTGGCAGCCTTGGCTTGCGCTCTCGCGGCTTCCAAGGATTCCGCGCGCACCCGCAGATGCTCGGAGATCGTCCGCAACGCCTCGCGCGCCGCATCCCGCTGGCTCTCGGCGATCGGGTGGTGCGAGAAGCGGGCCTCGCGGAACAGGTCGGTGAGGTTGCGCGCGGGCTCCTCGGGGATGAGCTGCGCCCCGGTGACGCGGCGCAGGAACTCCTCGGGAGTGTCGGTGGCGCGCCGCAGTCCGCCGCCGGCGCTGACCGCCAGCTCCATCGCCGAATAGCAGGCGATCACGGCTTCGCGGGCGTCGCCCTCGTACTCCAGCGCTTCAGCCCCGGCCGCGACGGCCTCGGCGAGCTGTTCGAGCTCGGGGACCAGCGACTCGAAGTCGATCGTCTCGACCGGCTTGCTCAGCCAGCGGCGTGACAGCAGCCGGATCAGCATGAAGGCGACCAGTGCGACCGCCGCCGCGATGATGAGGATCAGCACGGTGTCCACGATCCAGGCGGCGATCGACGCGCCGGGGCGGCCGGTGGCCGGCTTCAGCGTCACGCCGGGGTCGATCTTGGGGGTGCGCGTGCGGGATCCCGAGGGATTGGGGGCCACCGGATACGGCGGCGGAAGCTGGGGTTTGCGCCCGAGGAACACCAGGCCTATCGGGGTCAGGACGGCGGCCGCGGCGAGCAGCACGGCGGTGGCCGTGCCGGCCCGGTGCAGGACGCCGTAGCCGTCGTCCCGGTGCTTGGCGAAGTTCGTGGCCACGACGACCAGGACGATCACGGCGCCCAGCGCCATGGCCGGCCGGGCGCCCTCCCACAGGCCGGTGCCGACGCCGGGGTTGAGCGGGCCGTCGTGCCGGGCCGCGACCGCCATCGCCGCGACCGCGAGGACGACCACCGCGGCCGGCAGCCAGCGGCGAGGCCTGCCGGGGGTGCTGGACTTGGCGGGGTTGCTGGGCTCGCCGGGATTGCCCGTCATGCGGTTCCGGCGTTCTGCTCCGCGGCGCGCTTGGCGCGGATCTTCGCGGCCTGCCGGGCCAGCGCGTGCTCCAGGCCCCGGTCTATGTGCCCGCCGACCTGGCGGACCTCCTCGATCTCGGCGCTGGCGGCCTGGTGCACCTCGGACGGGATGGTCTTCAGGTTGGCCGGCAGGGCCTTGACCGCCTCCCACAGTGAGATGTCTTCCATGCCCATGGCCAGTTCGGTGTGCTTGCGCATCAGGGTGACCAGATGGCGCCGGCGCATGTGGGCCAGGCTGTCAGCGGCCTTCAGCGCGATCGCCCAGATCAGCAGGTTCAGCACCGGGACCGCGATCAGCCAGGTCGCGTAGTGGATGTTGTCCGCGGTCAGCCAGGACGGCCGGTGGTGCATCCGCTCGGCGGAGTGCTTGACCTGCTGTTCCATCCAGGCCGGGAAGCCCATCACGGTCGCGGTGCCCAACGAGGTCAGCGCGAACGGGATGCCTATGTACGCGCCCCAGCGCGGCCAGGTGGTCGTGGCCTGCAACCGGTGGCGCAGCCGCATGAAGGGGCACGGGAACAGCACCGACGCCAGGTTGCCGGCGGCGATCGGGGCCAGCGGCAGCTCGGCGATGATCGGCCAGTTGTGCTTGACCCAGTGGTGGTCCTTGGTCAGCAGGATCACCAGGCCGGCGACGCCGAAGGCGAATCCGGCCTCGAAGATGTAGAGGACCTGGTTGCGCACGCGCAGCATGCGCGCCGGGTCGCCGCCGCCGGACAGGACCCTGATGGCCCACTCGGGCTCGGCGGCCAGCTGGTTGGTCAGCGAGGCGTCGGCGACCGCGGTCAGCACGGTGGTGACGATCAGGGTCAGCGGATCGCGCACCTGGTGCCCGAAGGGGTCCCAGTACAGGAAGGCGCCGGTGGCCAGGCCCATGCCCATCGAGGCCAGCATCCCGAACAGCCAGTCCGGCCACACCCTCAGCACGCGGATGAGCTCCCGGGGGAGCGTCACCTTCGGCGCCGGGAGCGGGTTGGCTCCGGCCAGGGCCGTCGTGACGGCCTCGGTCATGGTGTGGCTCCCCCCTGTCGCGCCCCGTGAAGGCTACTTCATGGCTCGCCAAGGGAGGATAACCCGTTTGGGCGAGCCACGGCGGGTGATGGGGCCTCCGCGATCAGTAACCCGTCTGGCAGATTATGACAAAGCGGCCAGGCCCGGCGAAGACCAAGCTGGTCGGGGACAGCTCTGTCTTCTCGGTGCGGTTGCCCCAGCAGGAGGATGTATGGTCACGGTCCGCGATGTGATGACCGAGGCACCCAAGTCGGTGCTGGAATCGGACAACCTGGTGCACGTGGCCCGGGTGATGCGCGACGAGGACGTCGGCTGCGTGCCGGTGGTCGACGGCGCGGGCAAGCTGCTGGGCATGCTCACCGACCGCGACCTGGTCGTCGAGGCGATGGCCGCGAACGACGACCCGACCGTCCGGCAGGCCGGGGAGATGATGCGCGGCGGGATCCACACCGTCGACGCCGACGCTCCGGTGACGAACGCGGTGGAGACCATGGGCCGGCACCGGATCCGGCGGCTGCCGGTGGTGTCGGGCGGGAAGCTGGTCGGCGTGGTCGGGGTCGCGGATTTGGCCAAGAATTTGCCGACCGCGGCGGTCGGCGAGCTGATGGCGCTGATCTCGAAGTCGGGCCACAAGGACAAGCTGCCGTAAAGCGGTCAGGTGGTTGATTCGGGGGTGGCCTGAGAGCGTGACCCCTGGAATCGGTCCGGGCCGGAGGTGAACGTGTCGCCTCCGGCCCGGACCGTCGTTGTGCTCGTGCTCGTGCTCGTGCTCGTGCGAAGGGCTACTTGCCCAGGCCCACGGACGCCAGCCACGTCTTGGCCACGTCCGAGGTGTCCTTCTTCTCGGTGACGACCTGCTCCACCAGCGAGGTCAGCGTCGTGGTGTCCAGCTTGGCCGAGACCGCGTTCAGCGCGTCCACGCCGGCCTGCGGCAGGTTCTTCTTGTCCACCAGCGGGATCACGTTCTGCACGCCGAACAGGCCCTTGTCGTCGTCGAGCACCACGAAGCCGTTGGTCTTGATGGCCGGGGTGGTGCTGTAGAGGTCGACGACCTGGGCGTCACCGTGCTGGAGCGCGGAGACGGTCTGCGGGCCGGAGTTGTCCAGCGCCTTGAAGTCCTTGAAGGTCAGCCCGTACTGGGACTGCAGGCCCAGCAGGCCCTGCTGCCGCGTCTTGAACTCCGGCGCCGAGCCGATGACCAAGTCCTTGGCGTAGGGGCCGAGGTCGGAGATGCTCTTCAGGCTGTCCTTCGTCGCCAGCGCCTGGGTGACCACGAGCGAGTCGTTGTCCTGGGCGGCGGCCGGCTGCAGGATCTCCAGGTTGGCGGGCAGCTTCCCGCTCACCGCGGAGTCCACGGCGGACTGGGTGGTCTCGGTCGCGGTCTTGTCCAGGTAGGCGAGCAGGGCGCCGTTGTACTCCGGGACGACGGTGATCGAGTCCGACTTCAACTGCTGGAACAACACGTCGCGCTGCCCCACGTTGGGTTTGCGCTCCACGGTGATGCCCTTGGCCTCAAGTGCCTGGGCGTAGATCTCCATGAGCAGCACGTTCTCCGGGAACGCCGCCGAGGCCACGACGACCTTCGAGCCGCTCTTGGAGCTCGACGAGCAGGCGCTCAGGGCGCCGGTGGCGGCCAGGGCGAGCGCGAGTGCTCCGCCGACGACCCGGGTCTTGGAACCAGTAGTGCGAAGTTGCATGGTTATTCCCCTCCAGACACATAGACATGTCGAACGTAGCAACCGCCGCCGACAGCGGCAGCCTTCCCACAAAGCCGTTTCGAGACCTTTTCGAGACCGTTTGTGGCTGCGACCGGCCCGGTCTGGATCAAGATGCTGTGGCCGAGGGTTCAGTGGCGTATCGGCCATCCGCGTTACACGGTCGGGTGATGCGTGGTCGAGCTGGGTGCGGGCGTGGCCCCGACCTGCCTACGGCAGCGCCGGCTTGCCGCCCGGTTCGGTCGGCAGCCCGGCGGCGGCCCAGGCGCGGAAGCCGCCGACCAGGTCGGTGGCGTGCGTCAGGCCCAGCAGCTGCAGGTCGCGGGCGGCCAGGCTGGAGGCGTAGCCCTCGTTGCAGAACACGATGACCCGCGACTCGGCCGTGACGCCGGGCAGGCGCCACTCGCTGTCCGGCGAGAGCCGCCACTCCAGGTGGATGCGCTCGACCGGCAGCGCGCCGGGGATCTCGCCCTCGGCCTCCCGGTTCGCGAACGGCCGGATGTCGATCAGCAGCGCACCCTCGCCGCGCAGCGCGTCGGCATCCTCCGGCGTGACGCGCGTCAGCCCGGAGCGGGCCTTCTCCAGGAAGGCGTCCACGGAACTCAAACCAGGTCCTCCAGGCTCTCGTACTCCCGGGTGGGGAGCAGCGGGGGCGAATAGGCGTGCACGGTCGCGGCAGGACCGATACCCGATTGCCGGACGCTATGCGCGCGATCGCCGCCGAATCCCAGACCGTCACCGACCTGTAGCTTCCGTACCCCGATGGGCCCGCCCGGGTACCGGTGCTCCTCCTGCACCTCGCCGGTCAGCACGGCGAACGAGCCGGCGGCACCGCCGTGGTCGTGGGGCCGCGTCCCCTGCCCGGGCAGCCAGCTGAGCAGCCACACCTCGACCCCGCGGGTCAGGGCCAGCCGCGTCCACCAGCGCTGCGGCTCGGTGTACCGCACCAGCGGACGGAGGCGGTCGGCGTAGGCGCCGCCGGCCAACGCCGCGGTCAGGTCCCTGAGCTGCGTCGGGGTCCACAGGGGGCGGTCGGGGATGACGAGGTCGCGCAGAAAGGGATCGGCGACGTCGTAGTCGAGGTTGGCGCCGAGGCCGAGGTCAGGCGTGGGCGTCTGCAAAGCCGAGGACATGTCTGCTCCGAGGTCCGGGATGTGAGGTCGAGGTCGGGAAGGCCTCGGTACACATGCAGGACGCCACGCGCAGCAGGTCGACCGGGCGGTCGGACCAGGCGAGCAGCGGAGCGGACATGCGCAGATGCTGACACGTGTGGGCGCTGCCGTGGCGGAGGCGCCCGGGATGTGGACGCGGGCGCGTCTCATGGGGTGTCGGATGGCGGACGCGGGGTGTCCGGGATGCGGACAGCAGCCGCCTACCGCAGCTTCGCCGCCTTCAGCCAATCATCCGCGACCACATCGATGTCCCGCTTCTGATTCATCACCTGCGCCATCATCCCCGCCAGCGCCGCCGTGTCCAGTTTCGCCGACACCTCGTTCAGCGTGGCCACCGCGACCGGCGTCATGCTGTCGCGGTATGCCAGCGGCGTCACGTTCTGGGCTGTGAACACCTGTTCGGGGTCGGTCAGGACCTTGAAGCCGCGCGAGGTGATGTTCGGGTCCGTCGTGAACAGCGTCGCTACCTGCACTGAGCCGTCGGCGAGGGCTTTGACCGTGATCGGGCCGGCGGTGTCGAGGGAGGCGAAGCTCTTGAACGTCAGGCCGTACTTGTCCTTCAAGCCCGGGAGGCCCTGGTAGCGCTCCTTGAACTCCGGGGGTCCGCCGATGCTCATCGAGGGTGCGTAGGGCGCCAGGTCCGCGATCGAGGCCAGGTGGTCCTTCGCGGCTGTCGCGGCCGTGACCACCAGGGCGTTCTTGTCCTCGGCGGGGGAGGAGTCCAGGATCTCCAGTTTCGCGGGCAGCTTCGCCCGCAGCTCGGCGTTGATGTCGGCGGTGGTGGCGGCGCGCGTCTTCGAGTCCAGGTACGCCAGCAGCGCGCCGTTGTACTCCGGCAGCACTGTCAGCGAACCCTGCTGTACCTGCTGGTACAGCACCTCGCGGCTGCCGACGTTGAACCGGACGCCGACCTTCACACCCTTCGCCTTCAGCGCCGAGGCGTAGATGTCGGCCAGCAGCACGTTCTCCGGGAAGTTGGCCGAACCGACCGTCACCTGGCCCTTCTTCGGGCCGGGGACCAGGGGGTTGCCGCTGGTGCAGGCGGTGATCGCGAGTGTGGCCGCGGCCAGAGCGGTGGCCGCGGCCGTCGTCGACAGCAGGGTGCTGGAGGTCTTGCTCATGCGGGGCGTCCTTCGTGCGTGCTGAAAGCCGGCCCCCCTGCTTGGCGTTAAACGGTCTGTTTCTTCTGCCTCAATCCCGGAGACACCAACAACTTCCGCAGGACCGCGAAGAACACCAGGTTCAGAATCGCCGCGATCACGATCAGGATCGCGCCCCCGGCCACCATCCCGTAGTCGGTCGTCGCCAGGCCGTCGATCACGAACCGCCCCAGTCCCCCGAACGAGGAGTACGCCGCGATCGCCGTGTTCGCCACCGCGTTCACCGCCGCGAACTGGAACCCGGTCAGGATCAGCGGCAGCGCCGCTGGCACCTCGGCCCGCCACAGCACCTGCCACGGCCGCAGGCCCATGCCCTTGGCCGCGTCGGTGAGCTGCGGGTCGACGTTCCGCACGCCCTCGTAGGTGTTCAGCAGGATCGGCGGCACGGTCAGCGCCACCAGCGGGATCATCACGGCGCGGAACTTCACGCCCATGACCACCACCAGCAGCACCACCAGGCCCAGCGTCGGCAGTGCGCGGGCCACGTTCGCCAGCGAGGTGACCAGCAGCCCGCCGCGCTTGACGTGCCCGGTCAGCAGGCCCAGCGGGAAGGCGATCAGGGCCCCGATGAGCACCGCCTCCACCGAGTACTCGAAGTGCTGCAGGAACCTGGTCGGGATCCCGTCGGACCCGTGCCAGTTCGCCGCCGTGGTCAACCAGCCCCAGGCCTGGCTCAGGACGTTCACGCCGACCTCCGCTTGTTCCACGGCGTGAGCAGCCGCTGGGTGACCACCAGGAGCAGGTCGCAGGCCAGGGCCAGCGCCACGATCACCACGATGCCGGTGATCGCCAGGTCCGACCGGCTCAGCTGCGCCGCCGCCGTGAACAGGGCGCCGAACGCCCCCACGCCGATGACCGTGCCGACGCTGACCATGCTGACGTTCCCGACCGTCGCCACCCGCAGCCCGGCCATGATCGGCGGCACCGCGAGCGGCAGGTCCACGGCGATCAGGCGGCGCGCGCCGGTGTAGCCCATGGCCACCGCGGCCAGGCGGACGTCCTCGGGGATCCCGCGCACGCCCTCGACGATGTTCGGGACCAGCGCCGCGAGGCTGTAGAACGACAGCGGGATGATGACCGTGGTCTGCGTCAGTCCGGTGGAGGGGACCAGCAGCACGAACAGCGCGATGGACGGCAGCGAGTAGATGACGGTCAGCAGCCCGACCACCGGCGCGTAGATCTTCGGGAAGCGCACGCACAGCAGCGCCACCGGCATCGCCAGGATCAGCCCGAACAGCACCGACAGCAGCGCCATCGTGAGCTGCTGCTGGATCAGCGAACCGTATGTGCCCAGATAACTGGGGATGTGGGGGAACAGGCCCGCGGACCTCATCAGACGGTCTCCGGGTTTTCGCCGGTGCCGGTGTCTGGAACAGCGTCGCTGATCTCGGAAACAGTGTCGCCGATCCCCGAACCGCCGATCGGCTCGGCGTCCGGGCTGTCGCCGCGGATGGCCGCCGGAGTGCTGCCGTCCTGCGCCGCTCTGATCGCCGGCACCAGTTCCTCGACGGACGCCACGCCGATGACCCGGCCGCCGTCCCCGACGCCCACCGCCCGGCTCGACGGCGACAGGATCGCCGAGTCCAGCGCCGCGCGCAGCGAGTCCGTCTCGGCGTCGAACGTGTGCCCGTACGACGTCAGGTCCCCGACCGGCACCCGGCTCAGGTCCCCGTCGGCCGGCACCTGGTCCGCCGGCAGCCAGCCCAGCGGCTTGTGCTCGCCGTCCACGACCAGCAGCCACGGCTGCGAACCCCGGCGCGCCAGCACCTCGGCGGCCGGGGCGTCGAACGCCACCACCGGCTCGGGCCGCAGCGGCACGCCGGAAGAGGAGAAGAAGGACAGCCGCCGCACTCCGCGGTCCACTCCCAGGAAGCTCTCGACGAACGCGTTCTTCGGATGCGCCAGCAGCTCGGTCGGGGTGTCGAACTGCTCCAGCACCCCGCCGGTGTTCAGCACCGCGACCTTGTCGCCGAGCTGGATCGCCTCGTCGATGTCGTGGGTGACGAACAGGATCGTCTTGCTCAGCTCCGACTGGAGCCGCAGCAGCTCGGTCTGCAGGTCCTTGCGGACCACCGGGTCCACGGCGCTGAAGGGCTCGTCCATCAGCAGCACCGGTGGATCGGCGGCCAGCGCCCGCGCCACGCCGACGCGCTGCTGCTGGCCCCCGGAGAGCTGGAACGGGTAGCGCTTCGCGTGGGACTCCTCAAGCCCGACGGTCGTCAGCAGCTCCATGGCCCGCTCGCGCGCCTTGTCCCGGGACCAGCCCAGCAGCCGCGGCACGGTCATCACGTTGGCCAGCACCGTCCGGTGCGGGAACAGCCCGGCGTTCTGGATCACGTAGCCGATCCCGCGCCGCAGCTCCGGCGCGGACTTCGACCGCACGTCCACCCCGTCGATGAGGATTTCGCCGCTGGTGGGGTCGATCATCCGGTTGACCATCCGCAGCAGGGTGGTCTTGCCCGACCCCGACGGACCGACCAAGACCGTGATACGGCCGCTCTCGGCGGTCAGGTCGGTCGCGGCGACAGCCACCGTCCCGTCCGGGTAGGTCTTTCCGACCTGCACGAAGGAAATCACCCCGCGAGCCTAGCCGCTCGGTCCGTCAAAGGTCGGTCAAGTACAGGCGAGTACAGGCAAGCTCCACGATGCGAACAGTGCCTGTCTCATTCTTATTATGATCCGCATACTAGAACCTGTTGCAGTTTTGCGCGCGTGCCCCTACCGTCCGCACCATGCGAACCCCGCTCTCGGCATCCCTGGGCCTCGAATTCCCCCTGTTCGCGTTCAGCCACTGCCGCGACGTCGTCGCGGCGGTCACCCGGGCCGGGGGCCTGGGCGTCCTGGGCGCCGTCTACTTCACCCCCGACGAGCTGGAGACCGAGCTGCGCTGGCTGGACGCGCACACCGACGGCAAGCCGTACGGCGTCGACGTCGTCATGCCGGCCTCGGTCTCCACGTCAGTGGACGAGGTCTCCGCCAAGGACTCGGCACGGACGAGCATGGAGGAGACGCTCAAGTCCTACATCCCCGCTCAGCACCGCGACTTCGTCGAGGGCATCCTCGACAAGTACGAGGTGCCCGAACTCCCCGCCGACGGCGACCACAGCCACCAGCTGCTCGGCTGGACCGACGCCACCGCGCGCCCGCAGGTCGAGGTGGCCCTCGACCACCCGATCGCGCTGCTGGCCAGCGCGCTGGGCCCGCTGCCCGCCGACATCGTGGAACTGGCGCACCGGAACAACGTGCGCACCGCGGGCCTGGCCTCCAGCGCCCACCACGCGCGCAAGCAGGTCGACTCCGGCGTCGACATCATCGTCGCGCAGGGCACCGAGGCCGGCGGCCACACCGGCGAGATCTCGACCATGGTCCTGATCCCCGAGGTCGTCGACGCGGTCGGGGACACGCCGGTGTTGGCCGCCGGCGGCATCGGCAACGGCCGCCAGGTCGCCGCCGCGATGGCGCTGGGCGCGCAGGGCGCCTGGACCGGCTCGATCTGGCTGACGGTCGCCGAAGCCGACACCGATCCGCGCGTGGTTCCCAAGCTGCTCGCGGCGTCCTCGCGCGACACCGTCCGCTCCCGCGCCCTGACCGGCAAGCCGGCCCGCCAGCTGCGCACCGACTGGACCGACGCCTGGGAAGGCACTGATTCCCCCGGCACGCTGCCGATGCCGTTGCAGTACATGCTGGTCTCCGAGGCGCACCGCCGCATCGCGCGCGCCGGGCGCACCGAGCTGATGGGGATGCCGGTCGGGCAGATCGTCGGCTCGATGACCGACGTACGACCGGTGCGGGAGGTGATCTACCAGCTGGTCGAGGAGTACGCGGCGGCCGTCGAGCGGCTCGGCGCGATCACCGACGCGTGACGGCCGCGTGACGACCGTTGCGTGACAACCGACGCATGACAGACGTCTGCTGACAGACGGCGCGGCTGTTCGCGACTGCGAACGCCCGTAAGGGGTAGAGGCGGAAAATCATCCACATCCGCCGATAACCGTGCGGTCACCGCCTGTCACGCCGTACTCTGCGAACTGGCACCGGTGACCCCTGCGGTCGCGGTGCCCCAACCGGTCGCGCCGAGGGCAGACGCGAACGGGGCACCGGGGTCTCTTTCCGCGCTCTAGAGGCCCCGGTGTCGGCTGTTCGTCTAACGTGAGCCGATGGGCGACTTCGTATATGAGCAGAGCCTGGTCCAGGCCTTGCTGCGGGAACAGCACCCTGATCTGGCGGACCTGGAGATCCGGGACGTCGCCGGGGGTTGGGGCAACCAGCAGTTCCGCCTCGGAGACGAGTTGGCGGTGCGGCTGCCGCGCTACGGCGAAGCCCCGTTCCAGTTGCGCCAGGAACAGAAGTGGCTGCCGGTGTTGGCCGAGCGGCTGTCGCTGCCGGTTCCCGTGCCGGTGCGCATCGGAGAACCCTGCGAGCTGTTCGAGCACCCCTGGACGGTGATGCGCTGGGTCGAGGGTGAGCCAGCCGATCAGACGCCGATCACCCGCGCCGAGTCGGCGGAGAGCCTGGGGGCCTTTCTCAGTGCGCTGCACCACGACGCCCCCGCGGATGCTCCGGCCTATCCCCGGCATGCCGGTCCCAGTGCCGTGCAGCCGGGGGACTTCGAGCGGTGGCTCGACAAGATCGAGGGCCATCCGAGCGCCGACGACGCGCTGAAGGTGTGGCAGAAGGCTGTCGCGGCGCCGGTCTGGCAGGGCGTGCCGCAGTTCCTGCACGGGGATCTGCATCCGGCCAACGTGATCGTCCAGGACGGCGCGCTGGCCGGGGTGGTCGACTTCGGGGACATGGGGGCCGGCGATCCGGCGATCGATCTGTCGGCGGCCTGGATCCTGTTGCCCGCGGGTTCCGCGAACCGGTTCTTCGAGGTCTACGGACGCGCCGACGAGGCCGGCATCGCGCGGGCCCGCGGCTGGGCGGTGCTGCGGGCCCTGAATCTGATCGCGATCGGCCGGGCCGGGCGGCTGGGCAAGCCCGGGGGCAAGCCGACCTGGGAACCGGCCGGGTACGCCACGTTGGAGCGTGCGCTGGCTGAGGTTTGAGAGCTGTCGGCAGAGCTGTTTTCGGTGGTCGATCGGACCAATAAGAACTCGTTCTAGTTTCGCCCCGCGAAACCCTTGCAGCCTCTCAGGGGCCGTGTTGTACTCCACTACTGACGATCCATCAGATGTAGTAGGCGGGAGTCGCGCATGGCAGGGCTGGGTTTCTGGAAGATCGCGCAAGCCGACCCCGACTGGACCGCCGTCGTCGAGGAAGCCGGCGCCGAACACAAGGCCGGCGACGTCCTGGCGCGCGCCAACCAGACCGTGCACGCGCTGCGCGCCCTCGGCCTGGCCGACGGCGACGGGCTCACGCTGCTGATGCCGAACCTGGTCGAGATGGTCGAGATCTACGCCGCGGCGCTGCAGGCCGCCTGGTACTACACGCCGATCAACTTCCACCTGGCCGGCCCCGAGGTCGCCTACATCGTCCACGACGCCGAGGCCAAGGCGTTCTTCTGCCACGCGCGCTTCGCCGACATCGGCCTGGCCGCCGTCGCCGAGCTGGAGAAGGAGGGGCACGGTCTGCCGAAGGAGGCGCTGATCAGCGTCGGCGGCGACATCCCCGGCTTCACGCCGCTCGCGCAGTTCCGCGCCGGGCACAGCACCGACCTGCCCCAGAACCGCAGCTACGGCACCGCGATGCACTACACCTCCGGCACCACCGGCAAGCCCAAGGGCGTGCGGCGCGCGCTGTCGGGTCAGGACCCGGACATGATGGCCGAGCTCGGGACCGTCCTGCCCGGCTTCTTCGGCATCAAGCCCGGGGACGGCGGCGTGCACCTGGTCACCTCGCCGAACTACCACACCGCGGTCACCCAGTTCGGCGGCACCGCGCTGCAGATGGGCCACACGCTAGCGCTGATGGACAAGTGGACGCCGGAGGGCACGCTGGAGATGATCCAGCGGACCAGGGCCACGCACACCCACATGGTCCCGACGCAGTTCCACCGCATGCTGCACCTGCCGGACGAGGTGAAGCAGCGCTACGACGTCTCCTCGATGAAGGTCGCGATCCACGCCGCCGCGCCGTGCCCGCAGCACGTCAAGCGCGCCATGCTCGACTGGTGGGGCCCAGTGATCTACGAGTACTACGCCGCGACCGAGGGCGGCGGCACCATCGCCACCCCCGAGGAGTGGATCGCGCATCCCGGCACGGTCGGCAAGGCCTGGCCGATCAGCGAGGTCAAGGCGCTGGACGACGACGGCGCGGAGGTGCCGGTCGGCACGCCGGGCACCGTCTACATGAAGATGGGCGTCGGTGACTTCGAGTACAAGGGCGACAAGGCCAAGACCGAGGCCAACCGCCGCGACGGCTTCTTCACCGTCGGCGACATCGGCTACTTCGACGAGGACGGCTTCCTCTACCTGTGTGACCGGAAGATCGACATGATCATCTCCGGCGGCGTCAACATCTACCCGGCCGAGATCGAGGGCGAGCTGCTGCGGCACCCGGCGGTCGGCGACGTCGCGGTCTTCGGCATCCCGGACGAGGACTGGGGCGAGCAGATCAAGGCCGTGGTCGAGCTCAACGAGGAGTATTCGGCCTCTGACGAGCTGGCCCAGGAGATCATCGCCTCCCTGGACGGCCGATTGGCGCGGCTGAAGTGGCCCAAGACGCTGGACTTCATCGACCAGCTGCCGCGCGAGCCCAACGGGAAGCTGTTCAAACGGCGGCTGCGCGACCCGTACTGGGCCGGTCACCAGAGCGCGATCTGAGGCGGGGCCACGATGACGACTCAGGGTTCTTCAGCTTCCCAGACCTCTGATGAGCGGGTCCCGCATGTCCTGGAGTTCCCCGGCGGCTACACCCGCTCCACCGGCCCGGTGATCGGACGCTTCCTGACCGGTCTGCGGTCCGGCCGGATCTACGGTGTGCGGACGCCCGACGGCAAGGTCCTGATCCCGCCGACCGAGTACGACCCGGTCACAGCGGCCGCGCTGGGCGCGGGAGACGACGACTGGGTCGAGGTCGGCCCGGCCGGCACCGTGACCAGCTGGGCCTGGGTTGACGAGCCGCGCGGGGACCATCCGCTGGACCGGCCCTTCGCGTGGGCGCTGATCCGGCCGGACGGCGCGGACACCGCGCTGCTGCACGCCGTGGACAGCGGTTCGAAGGCCGCCATGGCGACCGGGATGCGGGTGCACGCGACGTGGCGGGCCGAACGGACCGGCTCGGTCAAGGACATCGCGTCCTTCGCGCCGGGGGAGGGGCCGGCCGAGGTGCCGGTCCTGGCCGGAGAGGCGGAGCTCGAACCCGTCTCGGTGGTCACGCTGCCGCACCGTCTGGAGTACCGGCTGCGTCCCGGGACCGTGTGGAACCACTTCATCGACGGCATGGCCGTGGGGCAGATCCGCGGCACGCGGTGCCCGACGTGCGGGAAGGTCTACGTTCCGCCGCGCGGCGCGTGCCCGGCGGACGGGCTGCCCGCGACCGAGTGGGTCGATCTTCCGGACACCGGCGTGCTGACCACCTTCGCGGTCAACAACGTCCCGGCGGCCGGCGCCCCGGAGGTGCCCTTCATCAGCGGCTACGTGCTGCTGGACGGCGCCGACATCGCGATGCTCGTGCTGGTGTCCGACGTGCCGTGGCAGGACGTGCGGATCGGGATGCGGGTGAAGGCGGTGTGGGTGCCGGAGGCTGAGCGGACGCGGTCGGTGAAGAACCTGAAGTGGTTTGCGCCGACCGGCGAACCGGACGTCCCCTACGAGCGCTTTGAGGAGTACGTGTGATGAGGGACGTCGCGGTCGTCGCCTTCGCGCAGAGCGAGCACAGCTTCTCCGACCTCGGCTGGACCGAGGCGGATCTGGTCACGCCGCTGGTGAACGAGGTGCTGGAGGCCACCGGGCTGACGCGGTCCGAGATCGGCTTCACCTGCTCGGGGTCCAACGACTACCTGGTCGGGACGCCGTTCTCGTTCGTCGCGGCGCTGGACACCATCGGCGCCTGGCCGCCGATCTCCGAGAGCCATGTGGAGCAGGACGCGGCGTGGGCGCTGTACGAGGCGTGGGTGCGGATCCAGCACGGGGACATCGACACGGCGCTGGTGTACGGGTTCGGCAAGGGCACGGTCGGGGACCAGGTCGGCATCAGTTCGCTGGGATACGACCCCTACTACCTGGCGCCGCTCGTGCCGGGGCATGTGGCGATGGCTGGGCTTCAGGCACGGGCTTTGAAGGACGCCGGGTTCGACGTCGATCCGGATCCGACGCCGCCACCGGCCACCGACGGCGCCGCCGCGGTGATTCTGGCGGCCGGGGACGTGGCGCGGCGTGTGCGTGCGCGGCCGGCGTGGATCACCGGCATCGATCATCGGATCGAGCCGCACAGCGTCGGGGCGCGGGATCTGACGCGGAGTGTTTCGGCTCGGCAGGCTGCTGAGCGCGCCGGGGTCGGTTCCGGCTCCGGCGCCGTCGATTTCGCCGAGTTGCACACGCGCTTCGATCACGAGGAGGTCTTGCTGCGGCGCGAGCTGGGCCTCGATGAGAAGACCGTGGTGAACGCCTCCGGCGGGCCGCGGAAGGCTGATCCGATCATGGCGACCGGGCTGATCCGGATCGGCGAGGCTGCGGCCCGGATCCATGACGGCAGCGCCGGCCGGACCGTCGCGCACGCCACCGCGGGCCCGTGCCTCCAGCACAACTTGGTGTGTGTGCTCGATTCCGAAGGGCAGGACTGACCATGGGCAACCGTTGCGCCGTGATCGGCGTCGGTCAGACCGCCTACCGCACCAAGCGTGCCGACGTCTCGTTGGCCGGGCTGGTGCGGGAGGCGGCCTTGCGGGCGCTGGAGGACGCCGGGCTGACGTTCGCCGACATCGACTCGGTCGTGCTCGGCAAGGCCCCGGACATGTTCGAGGGCGTCGCCACGCCCGAGCTCTACCTGGCCGACGCGCTCGGGGCCGCCGGGAAGCCGATGATGCGCGTGCACACGGCCGGCTCGGTCGGCGGCTCGACGGCGCTGGTCGGGACCTCGCAGGTGCAGGCCGGGGTGCACGAGCGGGTGCTGGTGGTGGCGTTCGAGAAGCAGTCGGAGTCGAACGCGACGTGGGCGCTGTCCACGCACTCGCCGTTCTCCGCCTCGCTGGTGGTCGGGGCCGGCGGGTATTTCGCGCCGTATATCCGGGCCTATATACGGCAGTCCGGTGCTCCCGGCAATATCGGGATGATGGTCGCGGTCAAGGACAGAATCAATGCCTTGCGTAATCCGTACGCGCATTTGAAGATCCCGAACATCGACCTCGCGATGGTCGAGGAATCGATGATGTTGTGGGATCCGATTCGCTATCTGGAGACCTGTCCTTCCTCCGACGGCGCGGTGGCGATGGTGCTGGGGTCGGAGCGGGCCGCCTCGGCCGCGGTGGCGGCGACGGGGCGGCGTCCGGCGTGGGTGCACGGTGCGGCGATGCGGTCGGAGCCGATGGGGATGGCCGGGCGGGACAGCGTGGACCCGCGGGCCGGGCGGGACTGCGCGGCCGACGTCTACCGACAGGCCGGTGTCACCGAGCCGCGGCGGCAGTTCGCGGCGGCCGAGGTGTACGTGCCGTTCTCTTGGTACGAGCCGATGTGGCTGGAGAACCTCGGCTTCGCGGAGAAGGGCGCGGGCTGGAAGCTGACCGAGGCCGGCGCGACCGCGTTCGACGGGGACATCCCGTGGAACCCGTCCGGGGGCGTGCTTTCGTCGAATCCGATCGGGGCCTCGGGCATGATCCGCTTCGCCGAGGCGGCGCAGCAGGTGCGCGGCCAGGCCGGGGAGCATCAGGTGGCTGCTGCCGTCGACGGTTCGCGGTTGGCTTTGGGGCACGCTTATGGCGGCGGGTCTCAATTCTTCGCGATGTGGGCGGTGGGGGCGAACAAGCCGTAGGTTCATTGATCGTTTTCAGGCTTGTTTTCGAACGCTCACAGATGAGAATTCAACATTTTGCGCCGGTCATATGCCGCACTTGGCGTCATGTCCGGCGCCGTGTCCAACCGTAAAAGAGGGAGGGTATTGCGACGCCGTTCGGCTCGGCGTAACGTCCGCGTTCAACACCGGCGCGGAAGGGCTGAACGCGGCCGGTCACATGGGCTGAAGTGCGGTGAGACGGTGTGGCGACAGTCGATTTCATTCAGGCGAGTTGCACGTACCCGGAGGGAAAACGCAAAGCGGTTGACAATCTGACGCTTTCGGTGGCGGACGGCGAGTTCCTGGTGCTGCTGGGACCGTCCGGCTGCGGCAAGACCACGGCCCTGCGCATGCTCGCCGGGCTGGAGGACGTCCAGACCGGTCAGGTCATGGTCGACGGCGAGGACCTGGAAGGGGTCCCGCCGGGCGAGCGCGACCTGGCGATGGTGTTCCAGAGCTACGCGCTGTTCCCGCACATGTCGGTCGCCCGGAACCTCGGCTTCCGCATGGAACTCGCCGGCGCCCCGCCCTCGGCCGTGTCGCGCCGCGTCCGCCGCATCGCGGCCGAGCTGGACCTCAGCGACCGCTTGGACCGCCTGCCGAAGACGCTGTCCGGCGGCGAGCAGCAGCGCGTGGCGATCGGCCGCGCGATGGTGCGCGAACCGCGCGTGTTCCTGATGGACGAGCCCCTCGGAGCGCTGGACGCCAAGCTGCGCACCTCGGCCCGCGCCCGGATCGCGTCGATGCAGCGCAAGAGCGGCATCACGACCCTGTACGTGACCCACGACCAGGTCGAGGCCATGGCGATGGGCGACCGCATCGCGATCATGAACCGCGGGACGCTTCAGCAGGTCGACACGCCGCGCAGGCTGTACGACCACCCGGTGAACGAGTTCGTGGCCGGGTTCGTGGGCTCGCCGGCAATGAACTTGGTGCCCGGGACGTACAAGCACGGCTGGGCCCTGATCGGCGAGTCGGACGTGTACGAGGTACCGGTGGAGGTGGCGCAGCCGCTGACGTCCCCGTCGGTGCTGGTGGGCTTCCGCCCGGAGCACGCGACCTTCGCGGCCCCGGGCAACGGGATCTACGCGACGGTGAGTTTGGTGGAGCGGCTCGGGCACACGGCGTACGCGCACTGCGAGATGGGCGTCGGGCGGGGGCGGCGGACGGTGATCGTGCGCTGCGAGGAGTATGAGGCGCCTCGGGTGGGGGCGCAGCTCGGGGTGGTGCCGGATCCTCGGGAGATTCATTTGTTTGATGGGTCGAGCGGGTTGCGGGTGGGGCGGTAGGGGGCGGGGCGCAGGGCTACATGCTGCTCGCCACCGCTAGCCAGTACCGCTCGCCAGTTGCTGCGTTTGCCACCGGCTCAGCGCTGGGTCGTGGCGATGATGCGTGCGGAGAGCGCGTCGAGCTCCTGTTCGCCTTGCGCGAGCTGGGCTTGGGCGGCCTGGTAGTAGGCGGGGTGGTTGGTCGCGGCGGCCAGGGCGTCGGTGGCGCCGGCGACGTAGGCGCTGAGGGCGGCCTGCCAGGCCGTGGCACCGACGGTGTCGGGCATGGCGGCCAGCTGCCCGACACTCCCGACCTCGTCGCACAGGCCCTTGGCGGCGGCGGGGACGGCCGCGGCGTCCTGCTGAACGATGATGCCGTGCAACGAGGCGGCGTTGGCCCGCAGAGCGTTGACGCTGGGCGTGGCCATGATGGCCCAGCCCCCGATGGAGGCGATCGTCCCGCTGCCGCCGGCGACGGACTTGGCGTTGCCGAGCGCCGCCGCACACGACGCGCTGGCCCCGGCCGCGGCGGGGTTGCTGGCGCTGGGAGCGGCGCTGGGACTCGCGCTGGCGCTGCTGGTGGTGGCTGCGGGATTCGCCACGGCGGCGTTGCCGTTGGAGCCAGCGCCGCCGCCTCCGCCGCCGTTGCCGGTCGCCGAGGTGGAGGCGCCGGCGGAATTCGAGCTGCCGGTGTTGGTCGACAGCAGATGCCACCCGAACGGTCCGACGGCACCCACCACAGCGAGCGCCGCCACGACGCCGAAAGCGATCCGGCGATCGAAACGGTCATCGGCCGCACCGGACTCGTCGTCGCGGGCCGGGGGCGTTTCGGGCGGCGTTGTGGTCATGGGTCCACGGTCGGACGGGGTGAGGGCGGGTGCCAGTGGGGTGAGCCTTATGGCTTATGGCTGAGATCGGTTCATTGATGCGGTGCCGCACGCTTGTGCGGGACGGGCTAAGGCGGTGCGGCGGGGCACGCTGCTGTGCGGCTGTAGGCCGTGCGGCGTGATGTGGCATGGCTTGGCGGTCGGCCCGGGGGATGGAGATGTGGCGCAGTCGGCGCTCGGGCCGCAGTGGCTGCCGGATCGGCGCGACTGCTGGCCGGTGAGGGGTGTAGGCGCGGTGCGGTGCTGATGTTGGCGGCGAGTGGCGATGCGGCGTGCGCGGGTGTGGCACGGCTCGGAGGCTGGCTGCGGATGGAGGTGTGGCGAGCGTCGGCGCTCGGGCCTTCACGGCTTCAGCGGCGGCGCGGCCTCGTGGCCGGTGAGCGGTGTGGCTGTAGGCCGCGAGCGGTGGTGCGGCGTGCGGGGTGGCGTGGCTCGGCGGCTGGCTGCGGATCGAGGTGCGGCGAGCGTCCAGGCTCGGGCCTTCGTGGCGTCGGCGCGGCGTCGTGGTCGGCGAGCACTGTGCGTCGGGGCGGTGTGGCTGTAGGCCGCGAGTCGTGGTCCGGCGTGCGCGGGTGTGGCGTGGCTTGGCTGTGGGTTGCGGGTGGAGGTGAGGAGGGCGTCGGCGCTTAGGTCGCCGTGACTGCGGCATTGGTGTGTGGGGTGTTGTGCGGTTGTGCGTCGAGAGTGGTGTTTGGTCGTGGGCATGGCTTGGCGGCCGACGGTGGATGGTGATGCTGCGGCGTGCGCGGGATCCAGGTGGTCGTGGTCGGCGGGCAGTGCGCGGGTGGTGGGTTCGCGGCGTGTCCGAGCGTGCCGGACGATCGAGGGTGCTCGTCGGAGGTGCGGCGCCGCTGGCGTGGCGGGTCGGTGGTCGCTTGGGCGGCGCTGCTGTCGGCCGCAAGAGAAAGGGTGGGTGCTTGCCGGAGGTGCGGCGTGGGCCGTGTGGCGGGGCGGCGGGCAGTGCGTGTGTGGTGGGTTCGCGGCGTGCCCAAGGGCGCCGGATGGTTGAGGGTGCTCGCCGGAGGTGCGGCGTCGGCCGTGTGGCGGGTCGGCGGGCAGTGCCCGGGTGGTGGGTTCGCGGCGTGTCCGAGCGCGTCGGATGGTTGAGGGTGCTCGCCGGAGGTGCGGCATCGGCGGTGTGGCGGATCGGCGGGCAGTGTGTGGATGGTGGGTTCGTGGCGTGTCCGAGCGCGCCGGATGATCGAGGGCGCTCGCCGGAGGCGCGGTGCCGGTGGGGAGGGCGGCGCTTGCGTCGGGAGGTGCGGCGGGCGCGTCAGGCTGCGTTGGGGGTGCGGCTGGGGGTGTCGCCGGGTTTGGGGGCTTCGGTGCCGACGTCGGTGCCTACGGTGGGGCGGGCTGGGGTTGTGGAGGCGGCGATGGCGATTGTGCTCAGGAGGGTGGCTGCTGCCAGGGAGATCAGGGTGCCGGTGGCGTGGGGGCGGATGGACATCAGCCAGATGGCCCAGGTTGCGGTGATGGCGGTGATGCGGGCGCTGGCTAGGAGGACCGGGTCGCGGACCAGGGTGGCCAGGTGTGGGGGGAGGGGGCCTTCGGGGGCGGCGTTGGCGGCGTCGAGGAGGCGGGTTGCGGGTCTGCCGCTGAAGCCGCCGCCGACTACTGAGATGCCGACCACTATGCCGATGGCTGCTACTACCCAGGCGTCGCCGAAGTGGAAGTCGGGGTCGTGTGCCACGAGGGCCAGGCCGCAGCCGGTCATCAGGAGGGTGGCCAGGGGCATCTGGACGGGGAGGGCTCGGGCGGCGCGGACCGCCAGGCGGAGTTCGGCGACGGTGGTCGCGCGGCTTGCCGCGGTGACCGCGTAGACCTCCAGGCCTATGCCGGCGACCAGGACCACGGTGCCTATCACGTGGCCGAAGAGCAGCCAGGCGTCGATCATGGTGGTTCCCCCTCGGAGCTTTTGGTTTCCTCTGGCTTCTGCTTTGTCTCCCCGCGACTTGCCCCTGGTCCGCTTCAATCGGGTTGATTCGGTGTGAAGTGGATGAATTCAGGATAGATCGGTGGGATGCGGGTATGCCAGCGCCCGAATGGGTGAAGTGTGGGGAACTAGACAGTTGCCTGATATACCTTGCGCAGGGTTTCGTGTACGGTCCAGCGGGTCTTCGCGCCCTCGGTGAGGAGCGCCACGTCGCCGGGGCCCACCTCCAGCGCCGTCCCGTCCTCGAACTCGATCGTCGCGCGGCCCGACAGCACCACGAACAGCTCGTCCGCTTCTGTGTCGGTGACCACGCCGGGCGTCATCTGCCAGATCCCGCGCAGCACGCGGCCGTCGTCCGACTCGCTCAGCACCAGCTCCGAGACCTCCGGCGTACCGGCGATGACCTGCGAGGGGTCCAGGGGGACGGGCTCCAGGGCGGCATCGGCGACGGAGAGGGCGAAGCCTAGAACAGAGGTGCGATCGTCAGACATGCACGGCACCCTATCCACGCCGAACCTGCCCGCCCACGGTACTGGTGTCACCGCTATCGGGTAGAAATTGACACTGTGGAGGCGCTGGAGCAGAAGAACACGGAGGGAAGGCCGGACGACAAGCCGACTGAGGTTCCGTTGCTGGACGTGCCCAATGCCCCCGAAACGCCGTCGCAGACCGCCGTCGACAAGCCGCGGCCGCCGACGGCCGCCGACGATCCCCGGCAGGCCGCGCGGCGCACGGCCCGCCAGTCGGCACGCCAGGCCAAACCCAAGCCGCCGCGCGAACCAGCGGCGGAGCTGTCCTATGCGCAGGTCGTGCTGCACCTCGAACTCAGCCACCTGGACCGCGCCTTCGACTACCTCGTGCCGTCCGACCTGGACGCCGACGCCCAGCCCGGCGTCCGGGTCCGCGTCCGCTTCGCCGGCCAGCTCGTCGACGGCTTCATCATCAGCCGCGTCGCCGAGTCCGACTTCGCGGGCCGGTTCGAGTACCTGCAGAAGGTGGTGTCGCCGCTCCCGGTCCTGACCCCGGAGATCCTGGACCTGGCACGCACCGTCGCCGACCGCTATGCGGGGACGCTTGCAGACGTCCTCCGTCTGGCGGTGCCGCCGCGCCACGCGAGCGCGGAGAAGACCTCTGCGAAGGAACCGGACCTGGGCCCTGGAAAGCCCGTCGACGGAGCGCCATGGGGCGTCTATGGCGGCGGCCGGGAGTTCATAAAGGCTCTCCAACGCAAGACGGCGCCCAAGCTCCCGCGCGCGGTGTGGACCTGCCTCCCGGCCACAGACTGGGCCACCGCTATCGCGACTGCCATGTACGCCGTGGCGACCGACGCTGTCGTGTTCCCGGAGCCTGAGCCGGCTCCGCTCCCGGCGAGTACCGAGGAAACCGAGACCGCAGAAGTCGCCGTGGACCCCGACGCGATCGTGATCGCCGACGACCCGGCCATCCCGGACCTCGCCCCCGATCCGACCGATCCCGCGCTCCCGGACCCGGACCTGCCCACCGACTACGACATCGACCCCGAGAACCTCAGGGATCTGGATGACGATCGCTATAGCGACGCGGAAGCTGAGTCCCCTAAAGAGCTCCCCGATAAAGGTCCGGCCGACGTAGTAAGTGCGGCAGCCAGTGCCAGCGTCAGCGCGGTAGTGAGTGGCGAAACGCACAGCGCAGCAGACCCCCTCCACGTCCCCGGCCGAGGCGCCCTGGCCATCGTCCCCGACCACCGCGACCTGGCCCGCCTGGACGCCGCCCTCACCGAGATCGCAGGCCCCGGCCACCACGTCGTCCTGTCCGAAGAACTCGGCCCCGCCAAGCGCTACCAGAACTGGCTGGCCGTCCTGCGCGGCGACGTGAAGATGGTGATCGGCACCCGCTCCGCGATGTTCGCCCCGGTCGCCGACCTCGGCCTGGTCGCGGTCTGGGACGACGGCGACGACCTTCACGCCGAACCTCGCGCCCCCTACCCGCACGTCCGCGAGGTCCTCCTCTTGCGCGCGCATGCCACAGGCGCGGCAGCACTTATCGGCGGCTACACGTGTACCGCGGAAGGTGCGCAACTAGTGGAGAGCCGATGGGCATATCCGCTTACTGCGTTCCGCTCTACAGTGCGCGCGAAGTCGCCCCTGATCCGCACTTCTGGAGAGGAACTGGAGAAAGAAAGAGATCCGGCCGCCGCAGCCGCGCGCCTGCCCAACCTTGCCTGGCGTACCGCGCGCGCCGCCCTTAACGACGGCCCGGTCCTCGTCCAAGTACCGCGCGGCGGCTATGCGCCGTCCCTGGCGTGTATCCGCTGTAGAAAACACGCGCGCTGTAACCACTGTCACGGCCCTCTAGAACTCTCCTCAGGGCACGCCATGGCGTCCTGCCTATGGTGCGGACGCCCAGCCGGCGGCTGGCGCT
Source organism: Catenulispora sp. GAS73 (assembly GCF_041262085.1). Lineage (NCBI taxonomy): Bacteria > Bacillati > Actinomycetota > Actinomycetes > Catenulisporales > Catenulisporaceae > Catenulispora > Catenulispora sp. GAS73. The sequence continues at coordinate 68,100 of NZ_JBGCCM010000025.1, read as the reverse complement.
GCGACAACTTCGTCAATGACCGCCCCTGCGGCGGCGACCGCTTCCGCATGCTCACCATCGGCGTCCACCGCACCGCCGAAGAACTCGGCCGCGCCTTCGCCAACACAAAGGTCATCTTCTCTGCCGGGGACACAGTCCTGTCACAGGTGTCCGACAAGCCCGCGCTCGTAGTGGCGACCCCTGGAGCAGAACCCGTAGCAGACGGCGGCTATGCGGCCGCGCTCCTCCTGGACGGCTGGTCCCTCCTCGCCAGAAGAGACCTCCGCGCGGGAGAAGAAGCCCTGCGCCGCTGGCTTAACGCCGCCGCACTAGTACGTCCCGGGGGAGAAGGCGGCAAGGTCGTCATCATGGCCGAGCCGGGACTGGCGCCGGTCCAGGCGCTCGTGCGCTGGGACCCGGTGTGGCACGCCCGCCGAGAACTAGTCGACCGCGGCGAGCTGCACTACCCGCCTCTGGCCCGGGTGGCGGAACTCACCGGTACCCCTGCTGCGGTCGCTGAGGAACTGAGCCTGCTCCGCCTCCCCGAAGCGGCCGAGATCCTCGGGCCGGTCCTGGTGGATGTCCCGAGATCGGATGACCGGGCCGCGCAGAAGCCTGACACCCGGTCCGGCAAGAACACCGACCCCCTGGGCCGTCGGGAGGGAGCAGACAGGCCCCGCGCCGCTGTTGAGGACAGCCCCCGCCAGCAACTACACCGCGCCCTGGTCCGCGTCCCGCGTCGGCTCGGAGGAGACCTGGCCGAGGCCGTCCGGGAGGCCCAGGGCGTCCGCAGTGCCCGCAAAGCCGAGGAATGGGTCCGGGTCCGCATCGATCCGGTCCAGATCGGCTGAACACCCTCTGCCTGGTGTGCACAGTGTGCGGGTGGATACCGAACCGGTACGCTCCGCCACCGCCGCCGGGCTCCGTACACTGGATAGCTGAATCCCGTATACCCATGAACGGAGCGCGACCCTTGACCGTCCAGCCGATCCGCCTCTTCGGCGACCCGGTCCTGACCACCCCGGCCGCGCCGGTCGTCGACTTCGACAAGGAGCTCCGCACCCTTGTCAAGGACCTCAGCGAAACCATGCTGGACGCCCCCGGCACCGGCCTGGCCGCCCCGCAGATCGGCGTCGGCCTGCGGGTCTTCACCTGGCACGTCGACGAACAGCTCGGCCACCTGGTGAACCCCAGCCTCGACCTGTCCGACGAGGAGCAGGAGGGTGACGAGGGCTGTCTGTCCATCCCGGACCTGGCGTTCCCCTGCAAACGCGCCCTGCGCGTGGTCGCCAAGGGCTGGAACATGCACGGCGAGCCGGTGGAGATCGAGGGCAGCGAGCTGCTGGCGCGCTGCATCCAGCACGAGACCGACCACCTGGACGGCGTGCTGTTCATCGACCGGCTGGACCGCGAGTGGCGCAAGAAGGCGATGCGCGCGATCCGGCTGGCCGACTGGGCCAACGAGGGCGGCCCCGAGCCGGTGGTGAAGGTGTCCCCGCACGCCACCTTCGGGCGGGCGATCTGACGATGCGCATCCTGTTCGCCGGCACCCCCGAGCCCGCGCTGCCCTCCCTGCGCGCGCTGCTGGACTCCCGTCACGAGGTGGTCGCGGTCCTGACCCGCCCCGACGCCCGCTCCGGCCGCGGCCGCCGCATGGAGGCCTCGCCGGTGGCGAAGCTGGCCGAGGAGGCCGGTGTCGAGGTGCTCAAGCCCGAGAAGGTGCGCGACCCGGCGTTCCTGGAGCGGCTGGCCGAGATCGCCCCGGACTGCTGCCCGATCGTCGCCTACGGCGGCCTGATCCCGAAGTCGGCGCTGGACGTCCCGCGCCACGGCTGGGTCAACCTGCACTTCTCGCTGCTGCCGGCCTGGCGCGGCGCGGCTCCGGTGCAGCAGGCGCTGCTGCACGGCGACGAGATCACCGGCGCCTCGACCTTCCTGCTGGAGGAGGGCCTGGACACCGGCCCGGTCTTCGGCACGGTCACCGACGAGATCCGCCGCACCGACACCAGCGGCGACCTGCTCGCCCGGCTCGCCGAGTCCGGAGCCCGGCTGCTGGCCGCCACCCTGGACGCCATCGAGGACGGCACCGCGCGCCCGGTGCCCCAGCCGGCCGACGGTGTCACGCTGGCCCCGAAGGTGCTGGCCGACGATGCCCGCATCGACTGGACGGCCCCGGCGCTGCGGGTGGACCGGCTGGTCCGCGCCTGCACCCCGGCCCCCGGCGCCTGGACCGTCCTGCCGGGCGCGGACGGCGAGGAGGACCTGCGGGTGAAGATCTTCCCGGTCACCGCGCTGCCCGGCAGCACCGAGGTCCCGCCGGGCCGGATCGTGCAGGACTCGCGAGGATTGATGGTGGGCACCGGCAGCGGGCACACGGTGCGGCTCGGCGACGTGCAGCCGCAGGGCAAGCGGCGCATGCCGGCCGCGGACTGGGCGCGCGGCCTGCGGCTGACCGGGGACGAGGCGTTCGTCTGAGCCGTCCGGCCTGGTCCGCACCACCCACATCGTCCATGTCTCGTCACAAAGGAACAGCGATCCCTCCCATGGCACCGCGTACGTCCACCTCCACCGCCGACCCGGCCCGCTCCGCCGCGCTCGAAGTCCTGGAGGCGGTCCGCACCCGGGACGCCTACGCGAACCTCCTGCTGCCGCGGGTGCTGCGCGACCGCGGGCTGACCGGCCGCGACGCGGCGTTCACCACCGAGCTGTGCTACGGCACGCTGCGCGGGCTCGGGACGTACGACGCGATCATCGCCGCGTGCGTGGACCGCGAGCTCGACGCGGTGGACTCGGTGGTGCTGGACGCGCTGCGCCTGGGCACGCACCAGCTGCTGGCGATGGACGTCCCGCCGCACGCCGCCGTCTCCACCACGGTCGACCTGGTGCGCGCGGTCTCCAACGAGGGCGCCTCGCGGTTCGCCAACGCGATCCTGCGGCGCGTCGGCCAGGGCGACCTGCAGGCGTGGATCAACCGGGTCGCGCCGAACTCGCAGGAGGACCCGGAGGGCTTCCTCGCGGTGTCGCGGTCGCACCCGCGCTGGATCGTGTCAGCGCTCTGGGACTCGCTGCAGGCACACCGCGGTGCGCAGCGGGCGCACGAGGACATCGGAGAGCTGCTGGACGCCGACAACGCGCGTCCGGGGGTCACGCTGGTGACGCGGCCGGGTCTGGCGCGGGTCGAGGAGCTCACCGATCTGGGGGCGCTGGCGGCGCGGTACTCGCCGTACGCGGCGTATCTGGCCGGCGGCGACCCGGGCGCGCTGGCGCCGGTGCGCGAGGCGCGCGCCGGGGTGCAGGACGAGGGCAGCCAGCTGGTCGCCATGGCGTTGGCCGCGGCGCCGCTGGAGGGCCGGGACGAGCGGTGGCTGGACATGTGCGCCGGTCCCGGTGGGAAGGCGGCGCTGCTGGCCGGGCTCGCGCTGGAGCGCGGGGCGTCGCTGCTGGCGAACGAGATCGCGCCGCATCGGGCCGAGCTTGTTCGCAGGGCTTTGCGGGGGTACGGGGAGCGGCTGGTCGGTGCGGGCGGTCCGGACGGTGCGGACGGTGCGGACGGTGCGGACGGTGCGGACGGTGCGGGGGAGGGCGCGGCCGACCTGAAGACTCACGCGGCGACTCACGCGGCCGACAGTGATGCCGGACCCGGCACTCTCCAGGTGATCGCCGCCGACGGCATCCGTGCGCCCTGGAAGCCGGGTTCCTTCGACCGCGTCATGCTCGACGCCCCCTGTACGGGCCTCGGCGCATTGCGCCGCCGCCCGGAGTCGCGCTGGCGGCGCTCGCCGGACGATCTCGAACGGCTGACCCGCGTGCAGCGCCGTCTGTTGTCCTCTGCGCTCGACTCTGTACGGCCCGGGGGACTGGTCGCCTATGTGACGTGCTCTCCGCATCTGGAAGAGACGCGCGACGTGGTCCGGCAGGTGGTGAAGGCGCGGCGGGACGTGGAGCGAGTCGACGCGCGGCCGTTCCTGCCCGGCGTGCCCGATCTCGGTGGCGGTCCCGATGTCCAGCTCTGGCCGCATCTGCACGGTACCGACGCCATGTATCTGGCGCTTCTGCGTCGTTCCTAAGCCCGATCGCCTCCGCGCACTGTCTCAAAACGATCACAGGTTCGTCCCTAGCACGTCTGGGCCGTGACCTTTTGCGCCCTCCAGGTGGTCTGGAGGTTTGGCAGAGGTGGTGCATACGGCGTTGGGGCGGGGTGGGGTGGCGTGAGGTCTTCCATAGGTGTGTCCGTATTAAGGCGGGCCGGCTTGTGGGCTCCATTGGGCGGAGCGGCGGCAGCGATGGTGGCGGCAGCGTGGATAGCGGCGCCGTTGGGGCCGCACCACTTGCCTCTGCCAACGCGTTCGGAGGGCCCTGCATTGGGGGCCGACGGCGGGGCGGCCATTAGCGCGAACCCTGTGGCGGTTCCGCAGAGCGGGGATCCTGTTGCACCTGATCAGGCTCGCTATACGGTCGCACTCAAGAGCGACGACACCGGGCACTCCTGGAGCGGGAACGAGACGATCTCGTTCGCGAACTCCGGGACCGTCCCCATTACGGAGTTCTGGATAAGGCTGTGGGGGAACGGTGACGCCGGCTGTAGCGCTACGCAGCCGGAACGCATTAGCAACCTGAGCGGCGCCTCTATAGCCGAGACAGAGCAGAAGTGCACAGCGTTCCGCATAGTGCTCGACAGTCCGTTGGCGCCTGGAGCGCGTACAGAGGTCGGGTTCGCGCTTGCTATAGACGTACCGGTACGGGCCGACCGGTTCGGAGTGAACGGCGTCGACACGTACCTGGGGAACGCTCTAGCGGTTCTGGCCGTAAAGGACGAACACGGCTGGGAACTGCCGCCGTACGTCGACTTCGGGGAGAGCTTCTATTCGCTGACCGCGGACTACGACGTCACTCTCGACCATCCAGCCACGTTGCAGGTTCCTTCAACAGGGGCGGTCGCGGAGGAGACTTCCGAGGGGAACCGGGTCATCACGCATATAACGGCACCCAAGGTGCGCGACTTCTCATGGTCGGCCGGCGCCTTCCACCACGCGAGCATGACCAGCGCTACCGGCGTGACGGTCGACGCGTACTGGCCGAACTCGGAGAGCGATTCGAACTGCCAGTCCTTGATGCACTATGCGGCCAGCGCTATAGACGCCTACTCAGCCCGCTACGGCGCCTATCCCTATCCACGGTTCTCGATCGTCTTCGACGAGTTCGGGTCGGCCTTCGACGGGATGGAGTACCCGAACTACGTCCTGGCCTCCGCCAACCAGGGGGCCGTCGCGCACGAGGTCGCGCATCAGTGGTGGTTCGCGCTGGTCGGGGACGACCAGTACCGGCATCCGTGGCTCGACGAGGCGTTCGCGGAGTACAGCGCGGAGGAGTTCCAGGGTGCCACGACGCCCGCGCACAACTGCGACTGGATCGCTCCTGACGAGCGCATGGACGCCGCCATGGACACCTATGAGAAGGCCGGCGACTACCTCTACCACGACGCCATCTACCACGAGGGCACGTGCATGCTGTTCGACCTGGAACACACCCTGGGCCGCGCCGCCATGGACCGGATGCTGCGCGGGTTGTTCACCAAGTTCGAGTACGGAGTCGAACGCCCGGCCGATGTGCGGGCGATGGCGCAGAGCGTGGCGGGACGGGACCTGTCCGCATTCTGGGTGAAGTGGCGTAACACCGGTGACTGACGGCGGGCGGGGGTAGTGTGCGGGCTCCCCGACCGTTGAGGAATTGGTGAGATGGTGAATTCGGGATTCTCCTTCGAGGCCCTTCAAGAGCGTATGCCGACCGAACCCGCACGCGGCCTGGCAGACCACGGCACCGGCGACTTCGCCGACGGGTTCCTGCAGTTCCTGGCGCCGGAAGCCCTCGACGACTCCCTGGCCGAATGGCTCGGCGGCTTCCAGCCGTCCCGCGTGCCGTTCGCGCGCACGGCCCTCGGCGATCTGCTCTATATACGCGATCTGAGGGAGCGAGCCGCCGCGCTCGGCCTGGACGCCGACGAGGTGGAGTCGGCTTACGACGTGTCCGTGGTCGACGTCCGCTACAAGAAGGTGAGCGTTCTGGCGTTCTCTTTCGCCGAGTTCACCGAAGGCGTGTCAGACCCTGAGTTCCTGGAGGAGGAACTGCGCAAGGACCTCTACGACGCCGCGGTGACCCGGCTCGGCCGCCCCGGCGCCGACGAGATCTTCACGTTCGTCCCGGTGCTCTCGTGCGGCGGCAGTGAAGACCCGGCGAACCTTGAGCGGGGCCAGGCGGACGTCGCGCTGTCGATCTTGTACCAGTCCTGAACCAAACCTCTTTGACCCGGCCGGCCGCCTTGACCAGACTCCTCGCTCATGACGCAACAGCAGCGGCCGGTCGCCGTGGTGACCGGAGTCGGCAGGCGCGCGGGGATCGGCGCGGCGATCGTGGACACGTTGGCGCGCGACGGATGGGATATCGGGTTCACCTACTGGCGTCCTTATGACGACCGCATGGACTGGGGACGCGACGAAGAGGCGCTCGCCGCCATCACCGCTGATGCCGAAGCGCACGGTGCGCGGGTACACGCGGTCGAGGCGGACTTGGCGGTCGTGGAGGCGGCTGGAGAGGTCTTCGTTAAGGTGCAGAGCGCTCTGGGCGGCGTCAGGGCTCTGGTGATGGCGCACTGCGAGTCGGTGGACTCCTCGATCCTCGACACCACGGTCGAGTCCTGGGACCGGCACTTCGCGGTCAACGCGCGGGCGTCGTGGCTGCTGGTCCGCGAGTTCGCCACGCGGTTCGCGCAGCCGCACGGCACCGGTCGGATCATCGCACTGACCAGTGGGGCGATCGTGCACAACGTGCCCTACGGAGCCAGCAAGGCCACGCTCGACCGGCTCATGGTGGCCGCCGCCGTGGAGCTGCGGGAGCTCGGCATCAGCGCCAACGCCGTCGATCCGGGGCCGACGCAGACCGGGTGGATGGACGACAATCTCGCCACCTACCTCAAGGAGCGCACTCCTTTGGGGCGCAACGGTGTTCCGGCGGACTGCGCGGAGCTGGTTTCGTTCCTGTGTTCGGAGCGCGGTGGCTGGGTGAACGGTCAGGTGATCAACAGCGATGGGGGTTTCAACGCAGCCCGGTGAAGCTCTGCGTAGTCACTTCAAGCCGAGGATCCCCACCGCCTGCTCCCGCATCTCCACCTTGCGCACCTTGCCGGTGACCGTCATGGGGAACCCGTCCACGATGTGCACATAGCGCGGGATCTTGTAGTGCGCGAGGCGCCCTTCGCAGAACGTGCGGACAGCCTCTGCGGTCAGCGGTTGTGCGCCGGGCCTTAGCCGGACCCAGGCCATCAGTTCCTCGCCGTACTTCTCGTCGGGGACGCCGATCACTTGGACGTCCTCTACGTCGGGATGCGTATAGAGGAACTCCTCCACCTCGCGCGGGTACACGTTCTCGCCGCCGCGGATCACCATGTCCTTGATGCGGCCGACGATGGCCACGTAGCCGTCGGCGTCCATCTGCGCGAGGTCGCCGGTGTGCATCCAGCCGTCGCTGTCGACGGCTTCCGCGGTGCGCTCGGGTTCGTCCCAGTAGCCGAGCATGACGCTGTAGCCACGGGTGCACAGTTCGCCGGGTTCGTCGTAGCCGAGGGTGGCGTCGGTGTCCGGGTCGACGATCTTGATCTCGACGTGCGGATGGACGCGGCCGACGGTGGCCACGCGGCGTTGGAGACTGTCGTCGCGGCGGGTCTGGGTGGAGACCGGAGAGGTCTCGGTCATGCCGTAGGCGATGGTCACGTCCGTCATGCCCATCTCGCCGATGACCCGCTTCATCACCTCGACGGGGCACGGGGAGCCGGCCATGACTCCGGTGCGCAGTGAGCTGAGGTTGTAGGCGTCTGGGGACTTCTCCAGGAGCGCCAACTCTGCGATGAACATAGTGGGGACGCCGTAGAGGACGGTGCAACGCTCTTCAGAGACCGCGCGCAGAGTGTCTGCAGGGTCGAACAGTTGCCCCGGGAGGACCATGCAGGAGCCGTGGCTGGTGGCTCCGAGGTTGCCCATCACCATTCCGAAGCAGTGGTAGAGGGGCACCGGGAGGCAGACACGGTCCTCGTGGGTCCACCCCTGGACTTCGGCGACCATATAGCCATTCCCCAGGACGTTGCGATGCGACAGTGTGGCGCCCTTGGGGAACCCTGTGGTGCCGGATGTGTACTGGATGTCCACGGGGTCGTCTGCGTGCAGGCGGGTTTCGCGTTCGGCGAGCGCCGTGGCGGGAACCGTCGTGCCGCGCTCTACGAAGGCGGTCCAGCCGGGCGTGCCGATGAAGACGACGTCCTGGAGCTCTGGGCAGTCCTCACGTACTGCGTTCACCATCGCGACGTAGTCGCTCGACTTCACTTGGGTGGCGGCGAACAGCAGGCTGGTGCCGGACTGCTTGAGGGTGAAGCGGATCTCGTGGTCCCGGTAGGCCGGGTTGAGGTTCACCAGGATCGCGCCGACCTTGGCCGCCGCGTACTGGACCAGAACCCATTCGGCGCAGTTCGGCGACCAGATCCCCACACGGTCGCCCTTGGCGACGCCGGCGGCGAGCAGGCCGCGCGCCAGCTCCGCGGTCGCGGCGTCGAACTCCGCGTACGTCCAGCGCCGGCCGGTCGCGCACTCCACCAGGGCCTCGCGCTCCGGGAACGTCGCGGCGATCCGCGTCAGGTTCACGCCGATGGTCTCATCGGGCAGGGACGGGGAGTCGGGGCCCTTGCGGTGCGCTTCGCCCCGGGTGCCAGCGTCGTCATTGCCGCTCATGCCGTCTCACCTGTGCTTCTCTAGAGGCCGACGTCAGGATTCGACACTAGTGGGCCGGTGGACCTTCGTCGATGGGCCGCGCTGAGGGGCGTTCTTCCGGGCAAAATCAGCGCCGTTCTCAGGGACGCTCTCAGGGGTTCGCGGTAGTCTCCGCCGCAACAACCGACGACGGCGGCGACGCGGTGCGGCGGTGACCGGTTCCCCGCCGCCGTGGCGGCAAAGCGTCAGGCGTGCCGGTCTCCTTCGCTGGTCGGCTGTGGTCGGATGATGAAGAGGTGTCTGCGATCGGAGGTGTGATGCGACAGGACGGAGGCTGGCTTCCCAGCCCTGAAGCGCGGCCCACCAGGGCTCTGGCGCTGCTGATCACCGGCCTGACCGACGACGCGGTGGCCCGCCGGCTGGCGGTGAGTCGCCGGACGGTGCAGCGCGCGGTGCGGGACCTGATGGACGCCGCGGGCGCCCGGACCCGGATGCAGCTCGGCCATCACGCGGCGTGCGTGGGTCTGCCGCTGCCTGATCTGCCGTCGGCGGCGGAGCCCCGGGACCAGCCGGCGCCGGCCGACCTGCGGCTGCTGGCGCTGCTGCTGGAGGACGCGCGGGTGGACCGCGTGCTCGGGGTCAGCCCGCGCAGCGTCGAGCGGGAGGTGCGGCGGCTGATGACGCTGGCCGGGGCGAAGAGCCGGGTGCAGCTGGGGTGGCTGGCGACGCGGTGGGGTTGGTTGTAGGCGCGGGTGGCGAGATGTGCCGGGCGCGGGGCGAGGTGGGGCGAGTGCTGACCGAGGCTGAGGGGCGGGGCGATCGCAGGCGGACTGCTCGCCGGCGCTGGCCGAGCGCGGGATGCGGGTCGACCGACCGGTCGGGCTGTCGCCGGCTGAGCGTGGGCGGCTGCGGGCTGTAGCGCAGGGGCTGAGCCCATCGGCATGATCGCGGCAGTGGCCGCCGTGTCATGATCCGCGACGGATCCCGGCTCGCGGATCTGCCAGACTTTCCCCATGAGCTCCGTCCAGATCTCCCCGTCCATCCTCTCCGCCGACTTCGCGCGCCTGGCCGACGAGGTCTCCGCGGTGCCGTCGGCCGACTGGATCCACGTCGACGTGATGGACAACCACTTCGTGCCGAACCTGACGCTGGGGCTGCCGGTCGTGGAGTCGCTGGCGAAGGCCTCGCCGCGGCCGCTGGACTGCCACCTGATGATCGCCGACCCGGACCGCTGGGCGCCGGGCTACGCCGAGGCGGGCGCGGGGAGCGTGACCTTCCACGTGGAGGCCGCGCACGCCCCGATCCGCCTGGCGCGCGCCATCCGCTCGGCGGGAGCCCGCGCCGGCATGGCGCTGAAGCCGGCGACGCCGGTCGAGCCCTACGAGGACCTGCTCCCGGAGCTGGACATGCTCCTGCTGATGACGGTCGAGCCGGGCTTCGGCGGCCAGAAGTTCCTGGACGTGGTGCTGCCGAAGATCCGCCGCGCGCGCCGGATGATCGACCGCCACGGCGGCTCGATCTGGCTGCAGATCGACGGCGGCGTCGCGGCCGACACGATCGAGCGCTGCGCCGAGGCCGGCGCGGACGTGTTCGTCGCCGGCTCGGCGGTGTACGGAGCGGAGGACCCGGACGCGGCGGTCCGGGCGCTGCGGGCTCAGGCTGAGGCGGCGGGGGCGCGGGTCGCCTGAGGCGGGCAACGGCAGGCGGCCGATCGCTGGGAGCTGATCCGGCGGCGGCGCTGTGGGCGGGTGCGGCGAGCGAGCGCGATATGTCGGTTGCCCGGCGCCAGCGCTACTGCGACGGCGCCGTGGCTTCTTCCACGGGGCGGACCAGGCAGAAGCTGACCGCGGACTGCTGCTCCACGTCGGCGCGGCCGGGGGCGTGGAGGCGCTTGCAGATCTCGGGGTCGGGGCGGTCTTCGCGGGCTGTCACCTTGCGGCCGTCGAGGTTGGCGGCGGCCTTTTGGGAGATCTTGGCGGTGATGTGGCCGGTGGCGTCGACCTTGACGAAGTCGCCGACTTTCACGTCGGTGACCGTGAAGGATGAGTGCTTGAGTGTCGCGGCCACGATGCCGCCGATCGTCGCCACGACCAGCAGGGACAGGATCAGGCCGCGGGGCCGGCGCGTTCGGCGGCGGGCGGGGGCTGCCGGGCCGTGTGGGCGTTGGCCGGTGGGGGTGGGGCGGCGGGTTTCCGCGATCGGGGGCTGTACGCGTCGGCGCTGGTCAGTGGCCTGCGATGGGCGCTTGGCGGGGCCGGTCGGGCGACGTGGGGGCATGGCGCCGTGTGCGCGCGGCGCGGTCGCTCCAGAACCAGAACCAGAACCAGAGCCGGCACCAGAGCCAGATGAGGTGCCCGGAGTGCGCGATCCAGTGTTGGCCTGACGGCGCTGGCCGGTCGAGCCCGAGCCCGAGCCGTTGATCGGCCGCCGCGCCACAACCGTCGGCGCGATGGCCGGTGCAACCGTCGGGGCAACAGTCGGCGCGACAGCCGTAGCCGCCGGCGGCACCTCCGGCGCCGTCAGCAGCCGCCGCGCCGCAGCGATCCCGAGGCGTGCCGCCGGGTCCTTCTCCAGCAGTCCGGTGATCAGCGGGGTCAACCGCCCCGCGCGCACCGGGGGCGGGGCCTCGTCCAGGATCACCGCGGTCAGGGTTCCGGTCGCGGTCTCGCGGTGGAAGGGGGAGAAGCCCTCGGCCGCCTGGAACAGCGTCACCCCCAGCGAGAACAGGTCGCTGATCGCGAGGCCTTCGGTTCCGCGCGCTCGCTCGGGCGCGATGTACTCGACCGAGCCCAGGAAGCTTCCGGCCGCCGTCAACGCAGTGTCCGTAGTGCCGATGGCGATGCCGAAGTCGGTGAGCAGCACGTGCCCGTCGTCGGCCAGCATCACGTTCGCCGGCTTCACGTCCCGGTGCACGATGCCCGCCGCGTGCGCTGCCTCCAGCGCGTCCAGCAGTGCGCCGGCGACCAGGGCGGCGTGCGCCACGGACAGTGGCCCGTACTCCTCGACGTGCTCCTCCAGTGTGTGGCCGGCGACCAGTTGCATCACCGTCCAGGGGGCGCCGTCCTCGACCACGACGTCGTGCACGGCCACCACGTTCGGGTGGTCGCGGAGGCGGGCCGCGTTGCGGGCTTCGCGCTCGGCGCGGCGGAGGCGCTCGTCGGCGTCGGGGCCGGGGGTGGCCGGGAGCCAGACCTCCTTCACCGCGACCTCGATGCGCAGGGCTTCGTCGGAGGCGCGCCAGACCCGGCCCATGCCTCCGGCACCCAGGCGTGCCAGCAGACGGTACCGGCCGCCGATCAGCCGGCCGGGCTCTGCCTGTCCAGCCATCCGCGTCCCCCCGCATCAATGGTTTGTGTCCGAGATCAGGCTACGTGCATATCTTCGCGGGCAGCCTACTGTCCGGGAAGTCAAAGCAGCGTCGGGACGTCCGGCTTCCCGACAAAACTAGAACGTGTTACATTCTGGGGCGAGAGTCGGGGTGACGCGCACCACGCTCGGGTGACCCGGGAATGAATCGCGTGGCACACTGGTTCGGAACGACGAACGCGTGCTCCGGGGTCGGTGAAATTCCGAACCGGCGGTGACAGTCCGCGAACCGCTCGTCCGCTTCGGCGAACGGGTGGCCGATCCGGTGGAATTCCGGGACCGACGGTTAAAGTCCGGATGGGAGGCTGCACGCGACGGGCGTGCCGCCTCGCTGTGTCCGCACAGCTTCCGGTGCGGACCACGTCCCGTCGCGGCGTTCGCGACGGCTGCCGCCGAGCTGGGCGGAGTATGCCGTGGCGCGCCGCCTCCCCTCACGCACCCCCTTTCCCGGAGTCCCGGGTTCGACCGCGTGCCGACCGGCACCGGCAAGAGGCGGATTGCGGATCTAAGAGGGAGCACACCGTGTTCACAGGCATCGTCGAAGAGCTCGGCCGCGTCGTCGCGCTGGACGTGGAAGGCGACTCCGCGCGGCTGCGCGTGGCCGGGCCGCTGGTCACCTCCGACGCCGAGCACGGCGCCTCCATCGCCGTCAACGGCGTGTGTCTGACCGTCATCGAGTCCGGGACCGAGGCCGCCGAGGCCGGGGAGTTCACCGCGGACGTGATGGCCGAGACCCTGGTCAAGTCCAACATCGGCGACCTCAGGCCCGGTGACCCGGTCAACCTGGAGCGCCCGATGAAGCTCGGCGCGCGCCTGGGCGGGCACCTGGTGCAGGGGCACGTCGACGGCGTCGGCACCGTGCTGGAGCGCATCCCGGGCGAGCACTGGGAGGTCGTCCGGGTCTCCCTGCCCTCCGCGCTGTCCCGCTACGTCGTCGACAAGGGCTCGATCACCGTGGACGGCATCTCGCTGACCGTGGTCGAGGCCGCCGCGGACTCCTTCACCGTCAGCCTGATCCCGACCACGCTGGAGCTGACCACGCTGGGCAGCAAGGGCCCCGGCGCCGCGGTGAACCTGGAGATCGACGTGATCGCCAAGTACACCGAGCGGCTGCTCGGCCTCGGCGACACCGCCGCCGACCAGCCCGACCAGCCCGACCAGCCCGACCAGCTCGGCCGCCCCGAGAGCCAGACCGCGGCGCCGACCATCGGCGGGCAGCGGGCGTGAACGGGGCCTTCCACTGGGCCAACCTGGTCGCCTTCCACCTCTTCGGGGAGACGGTCAAGTGGTCCGACCTCCTGGGCAACCTGCTCGGCCTGGCCACGGTGGCGCTCGCGTTGCGCCGCTCGATGTGGGCCTGGCCGGTGCAGATAGCCGGCTGCGTGCTGCTGTTCGGCGCCGACATATCGGCGCACCTCGGCGGCACCGCGGCGCGGCAGGTCGCGCTGGCGGTAATGGCTCTGTACGGCTGGTTCCGCTGGAGTTCGGTCCGCAGGAATGACCACGACATCACCATCCGATGGGCCGGCTGGCTGGAGCGCGCGCTCCTGGTCGCAGGGCTGGGTCTTGGGACCGTCGCGTTCGCTCTAGTGCTCAAGCACTACAACGCCTCGTGGGCGCCGTGGCCGGACGCCTACATCTTCATCGGCTCGCTGGTCGCCACCGTGGCCCAGGCCAAGGGCTACGTCGAGTTCTGGTTCGTCTGGATCGCCGTCGACATCGTCGGCGTCCCCCTGGCTTTCAACAACGGCCTGCCGGTGTCCGGTCTGGTCTACGTCTTCTATTTCGCGATCGTCGTCGCGGGCCTGCGCCAATGGATGATCAAGGCGCGCGCCGAGTCCCCCAGCTTGCGGCAGCCGGTCCCCGCTGCCGACACCCCTTTGAAGGAGGCCGTGATATGAGCGCCCCGGAAGTCGCTGAGCCCATCGTCCTGGACACCATCGAGCTGGACACCATCGAGCGCGCCCTGAAGGAGTTGGCCGCCGGCCGGCCCGTCGTCGTGGTCGACGACGAGGACCGGGAGAACGAGGGCGACCTCATCTTCGCCGCCTCGCTGGCCACCCCCGAGGTCGTCGGGTTCACCATCCGCTACTCCTCCGGCGTGATCTGCGTGCCGCTGCCCGCCGCCGACGCCGACCGGCTCAACCTGCCCCCGATGACCGCCGTCAACCAGGACCGCAAGGGCACCGCCTACACGGTCTCGGTGGACGCCCGCGACGGCGTGACCACCGGCATCTCGGCCGCCGACCGGGCGCACACCATCCGGACGCTGGCCGCCGCCGACACCACGGCCGACGACCTGACCCGCCCCGGCCACGTCTTCCCGCTGCGCGCGAAGGACGGCGGCGTGCTGGTCCGCGCCGGCCACACCGAGGCCGCCGTGGACCTGTGCCGGCTGGCCGGGCTGCCGCTGGCCGCCGGCATCTGCGAGGTCGTCGAGGACGACGGCTCGATGTCCCGGTTGCCGCAGCTCGCGAGGTTCGCCGAGGAGCACGACCTGGCGCTGATCTCCATCGCCGACCTGATCGCCTACCGCCGCCGCACCGAGAAGTCGGTCACCCGGGCCGCCGAGACCCGGCTGCCCACCGCCTTCGGCGAGTTCCGGGCCGTCGGCTACCGCTCGGACGTGGACGGCATCGAGCACGTCGCGCTGGTCAAGGGCGACCTCGGCGAGGGCGAGGACGTGCTGGTCCGGGTCCACTCCGAGTGCCTGACCGGGGACGTCTTCGGGTCCCGGCGCTGCGACTGCGGCCCGCAGCTGCACGCCGCGCTGCGCGCCGTGGACGTCGAGGGGCGCGGCGTCGTGCTCTACATGCGCGGCCACGAGGGCCGCGGCATCGGCCTGATGCACAAGCTGCGCGCCTACGAGCTGCAGGAGCGCGGCCACGACACCGTGGACGCGAACCTGGAGCTGGGCCTGCCGGCCGATGCCCGCGACTACGGCACCGGCGCGCAGATCCTGACCGACCTCGGAGTGCGCTCCATGCGGCTGCTGACCAACAACCCGGCCAAGCGCTCGGCGCTGGAGGGGTTCGGCCTGCGGGTGACCGGACGCGTCCCGCTGCCCGGCAACGTGACCGCCGACAACATCCGCTACCTGCGGACCAAGCGCGACCGGATGGGGCACGACCTGCCCGACCTGGAAGATGTGGACGGACTCGGCGGCCTGGACGCCGCCGACGCCGAAGCACTCGCCTCGGCCATCGTCGGCTGACACCCACCCGGCCGACCACCTCGCAAGATCGGGACGCGACCGGCGTCCACGGTCTGGAAGACTTGCCCTCGCGCGCCGCACGGACACGCGGGGCCACGAACGCAACAAGGAGTGAACAACAGTGAGCGGAGCGGGAGCGCCGACCATCAGCATCGAGGGTGGCGCCGACCTCAAGGTCGCGGTGGTGGCCGCGCAGTGGCACACGCAGGTCATGGACGGCCTGGTGGCCGGGGCCGAGAAGGCGCTCGCCGAGATCGGGGCGGAGCACGACCTGTTCCGCGCACCGGGCTCCTTCGAGCTGCCGGTGATCGCCAAGGCGCTGGCCGAGGCGGGGTCCGGCTACGACGCCGTGGTCGCCCTCGGCGTGGTGATCCGCGGCGGCACCCCGCACTTCGAGTACGTGTGCGCCGCCGCCACCGACGGCCTGAACCGGGTCGCCCTGGACACCGGCACGCCGATCGGCTTCGGCCTGCTCACCTGCGACACCGAGCAGCAGGCGCTGGACCGCGCCGGCCTGCCCGGGTCGAAGGAGGACAAGGGCCGGGAGGCCGTGGAGGCCGCGGTGGCGACCGCGCTGGTGCTGAAGAAGATCGGGGTGCGGCGGTGAACGCCTCGCCCACAGCCGACGAACCCGTGGAGGTGCCGGTGGGAACCGCGGTTCCGATCACGTCCAAGAGCTTCGAGACCCTGTTCGGCGAGCTCGCCGCCAAGGCCGAGCGCGGCGAGGAGGGCTCGCGCACGGTCGAGCTGCTCGGGCTCGGCGTGCACGCCATCGGCAAGAAGATCGTCGAGGAGGCCGCCGAGGTCTGGATGGCCGCCGAGTACGAGGACGGCGACCGGACGGCCGAGGAGATCTCGCAGCTGCTGTACCACGTCCAGGTGCTGATGCTGGCGCGCGGGCTGGAGCTGGAGGACGTCTACAAGCATCTGTGAGCGGCTCCGGGTGAGTGTCGTCGAGGGCCTCGCGCGGTCGCGCGGGGCCCTTCGACGTCTTCTCCAGGGGTCGTCCCGCGTCATCCCACCGAGTGAACACCCCGGCGCGCCCCGGCGACCGTGGTCGATACTGGCCGGTGGAACACCGTCAACGACCGGTAACCGAAAGGTCACACGCCATGCTGCGCATCGCACTGCCGAACAAGGGATCGCTCTCGGAGGCGGCCACGGCGATGCTGCATGAGGCCGGATACCGGCAGCGCAAGGACGGCAAGGAGCTGATGGTCGTCGACCCGGCCAACAACGCCGAGCTGTTCTTCCTGCGCCCGCGCGACATCGCGACCTACGTCGGGGCGGGCCGGCTGGACGTCGGCATCACCGGCCGCGACCTGCTGCTGGACTCCGGGGCCTCGGCCGAGCCGATCATGGACCTGGGCTTCGCGCGCTCGACGTTCCGCTTCGCCGCGCTGCCGGCGACCGTGGAGCAGGTGACGAAGGAGTCGGGGGCGGCGGGCCTGGCCGGGCTGCGCATCGCCTCGGCGTACCCCGGCGTGGTGCGCGAGTACCTGGCCGCCGCCGGGGTGAGCGCCGATGTGGTGAAGCTGGACGGCGCGGTGGAGGTGTCGATCGCGCTGGGCGTGGCCGACGTCGTCGCCGACGTCGTGGAGACCGGCACCACCCTGCGCCACGCCGGCCTGGAGGTCTTCGGCGACCCGATCCTCACCTCTGAGGCGCAGCTGATCCGGCGGGTCGGCGCCGAGGACAGCCCCGCGGTGGAGCAGTTCCTGCGGCGCCTGAAGGGCGTCATCACCGCGCGCGAGTACGTCCTGATGGACTACGACATCCGCGCCGAGAACGTGGACCGCGCGGTCCAGGTCACCCCGGGCATCGAATCGCCGACCGTGTCGCCGCTGCACGACAAGGGCTGGGTCGCGGTCCGCTCGATGGTCCGCCGCGCCGAAGCCCAGCGCATGATGGACGACTTGTGGGATCTGGGTGCGAGGGGAATCCTCGTCACGGATATCCTCGCGTGTCGGCTTTAGTTGTCATGGGTTCGTTGAGCCCGGGAGAAACGGACCAGCGTGCAGGTGACGGACAACCACGATCACGACCACCAGGCCCCCGGACCTCTGGACCCGTACAGCCTCCCGGTCCCCGATCGAGTCCCGCAACTCCCCGCGACCTTCCGGCCGCAGCGCACCCGCATCGCGGTGCTGGCGGTGTCCACGGCGCTGATCGTGACGCTGGTCGTCGTGGCCTTGATACTGCCCGACACCGGCTCCACGGCCTGGTCGGTCCCCGAGCGGGTGGCGTTCGCGGCGCTCGGCCCGGCCATCTCGGCGGGGCTGTACCTGCTGGCGCGCCCGAAGATCGTCGCCGATGAACGAGGGCTGACGATCGTGAACACCGCACGGACGCAGCATCTGGAGTGGGCGCAGATCGTCCGGGTGAACCTTCGCCCCGGGGATCCGTGGGTGCTGCTGGATCTGGACAGCGGCGAGGTGTTGCCGGCGATGGGGATCCAGGCTTCCGGCGGGAAGGCGGCGCGCAAGGCCGCCGGAGAGCTGCGGGCCCTGGTGGACGAGCACACCAGGACCGAGCGCGACGACTAGCCGGTGGCCTAAGCGGCACCCAGCGAAGCGGTGGCCAGCTTCAGCGCGAAGCCCAGGAACAGCGAGCCGATCCCGCCGGTCATGGACGCCGCCAGGCGCTTGCGCCGGCGGAACGCGCTGGCCAGCCGGTGGCCGGTGAAGATCAGCACGCTCAGATACCCGGCCGAGAACAGCATCACGATCGTCGACAGCAGCGCGAACGCCTCCGTCGGGTGCGCCGCCTGCGGGTTCACGAACTGGGTCAGGAACGCCAGGTCGAACAGGATCGCCTTGGGGTTCAGCAGGCTGACGATCAGCGCGCGCCGGAACGGCCGCTCGGCGGCTTCCACCGCCTCGGCCATCGCCGCCGCGCCCGCCGCGCCCGCAGCGCCCTCGGCGTCCGCGGCGCCGGCCGTGTCGGCCGCCTGCCGGCGCACACGCAGCGCCTTCACCGCCGAGCGCACCATCCCGAACCCGAGCCAGGCCAGATAGGCCGCGCCGAGGTACTTCACCACGTCGAACGTCGCGGGCGAGCGCTTCAGCATCGAGGCCGCGCCGGCGGCGGTCAGCGTCAGCAGCACCGCGTCGCCGAGGAACACGCCGCATGCCGCGCGGTAGCCGGTGCGCACTCCCTTGCGCGCGCCGACCGTCAGCACGTACAGCGAGTTCGGACCCGGCAGGAGCACTATGAGCAGCGCGCCGAGCACGAAGGTCGGCAGATCAACAGTCCCGAGCATGCCGCGAAGCTTCTCATACCGAGCTCTGCGTGCGCGCCTGGTTTCACCGCTTGAAATCGGCGAAGGGATCCTGCCCCGGAGCTTCCCGGTCCTGCTCGGGGTGCTCGGCCGCGTGCTCCTCGCGCAGCACCCGCCGCAGCACCTTGCCGATCATGTTGCGGGGCAGGTCCTCGCGGAACGCGATCAGCTTGGGCACCTTGTACGGCGCCAGGTGCTGGTGCGCGAAGACGTCCAGCTCCTCGGCGGTGGCCGACATCCCCTCGGCCAGCTGGATCACCGCCTTCACCGTCTCCCCGCGGTACGGGTCCGGCACGCCGATCACCGCCGCGTCGTAGACCGCAGGGTGCTCGCGCAGCACGTCCTCGATCTCCGAGGGGTAGATCGAGAACCCGGAGGCGATCACCACGTCCCGTTTGCGGTCGATCAGCGTCACGTAGCCGTCCGGCGACATCACCCCGATGTCGCCGGTGTACAGCCAGCCGTTGCGCAGCGCGAGCTTGGTCTCGTCCTCCTGGTTCCAGTAGCCCTGGAACAGCTGCGGCCCGAACACCACCAGCTCCCCGGCCGCGCCGATCGGCAGCACGCGGTCCTGCCGGGACTCGTCGACGATCTTCACGTGGGTGTTCGGCAGCGGGAGCCCGATGGTGCCGGGCCGGGAGTTGGCGTTCAGCGGGTTGGCCAGCGTGACCGGGGAGGACTCGGTCATGCCGTAGCCCTCGGCGAGGCGCCCGCCGGTCGCCTTCTGGAAGGCGTCGATGGTCTCCACCGGCAGCCGCATGGCGCCGGAGATGCAGGTCCGGATGGAGCGCAGGTCGTATTTGCCGATCTTCGCGTGCTCCAGCAGCTTGGAGTAGATCGGCGGCACGCCGGGGAACACCGTGGGCCGCTCGTGTTTCACCGCGTCCAGCACCAGCTCCGGGTCGAACGTCGGGAGCAGGACGAGCGTCCCGGCCAGCCGCACGCCGGTGACCACGCACAGCATCAGGCCGTAGACGTGGAACAGCGGCAGCACGCACAGCACCGACTCCCGCCCCGCCACGGCGTTCTGGTCCCACGCCTGCACCTGGTGCGCGTTGGCGACCAGGTTCCGGTGCGTGAGCATGGCGCCCTTCGGCCGGCCGGTGGTACCGCCGGTGTACTGCAACACCGCCAGGTCCTGTGCCGGCTCCACCGGCTCCTGCTCGACCGGGCCCGGCGAGGTCTCCAGGAACTCCGCGTACGGCACGGCGCGCGCCCCCGGCGGCAGCGGTGTGATCAGCCGCTCGCGCTTCTCCCGGGCCGCGCCGATCGGCAGGTCCAGCAGCTTGCGCTTGAAGGAGGGCAGGAAGTCGGCCAGGCAGACCGAGATGACGTGCTCGACCGCGGTGCCGGGCCGGGCGGCGTCCAGGGTGGCGTAGGCGCCGTCGAAGACGATCGCCACCTTCGCGCCCGAGTCGGTGAGCTGGTGCCGCAGCTCGGAGTCGGTGTAGAGCGGGTTGCAGGCGACCATCACGGCGCCGAGGCGGGTGATCGCGAAGAACGCGGTGACCGCCGCCGGGCAGTTCGGCAACACCAGGGCAACGCGGTCGCCCTTGTGCACGCCGAGCTCGCGCAGCGCGCCGGCCAGCCGGTCGACGTCCCGGCGCAGCTGCTTGTAGGTGGTCTTGCGGCCGAAGAACACCAGGGCGGTCCGGTCCCCGAAATCGCGTGCCGCGTCGTCCAGGAGCCTGGTCACCGGGACGTCCGGGACGGTCACGTCGGTGGGCACGCCCGCTGCGTAGAACCGCAGCCAGGGCCGCTCCGCATAGGGATCGGGCACGGCTGTAGACGGGGCGGTCTGGCTCACAAGCGGAGTCAAACATGTATTGAGAACGTTGTCAGTAGCCCCTTTGGACACAAGATCGCAAAATCCGCTGTTCACTCCATGATTTGCGACGCGAAGCGTCTCGTTAACGGGCGGCGGTGGGAGACGGGTGGGCTTTCGACTCTTCACACAGGGGTTACGGGCGCTAGAGTCCGAAGGATGCGCTACATCATCATCGGCGCCGGCGCGGTCGGCGGCACCATCGGCGGCCGGCTGGCCGAGTCGGGGCGGGACGTGGTCCTGGTCGCACGCGGTGCGCACCTGGAGGCCCTGCGGCGGGACGGGCTGCGGCTGCTCACCCCGGACAGCGATTTGCGGCTGCCGATCCCGGCGGTCGCCGGGCCGCAGGAGCTCGGCGAGCTGCGGCGGGACGACGTGCTGGTGCTCTGCGTGAAGTCGCAGGACACCGCCGGCGTGCTGAACCAGTGGGCGCAGGCGCCGGTGGCCGGCGGCGGGACGGCTGCGGAGCTGCTGCCCGTGGTCTGCGCGCAGAACGGCGTCGAGAACGAGCGCACGGCGCTGCGCCTGTTCCAGAACGTCTACGGGCTCTGCGTCTGGCTGCCCTCAGTGCACCTGGAGCCGGGCGTGGTGGCGGCGAACTGCACGCCGCAGTCGGGCATCCTGACGGTCGGCCGCTACCCGGACGGCGTCGACGACGTCATCAAGCAGATCGGCCACGACCTCGGCGAGAGCCGGTTCGACGCGCCGGTGGTCGACGACGTGATGCGCTGGAAGTACGGCAAGCTGCTGAGCAACCTGGGCAACGCCATCGAGGCGGTGGGCGACGTGGCCGCCGACGACGACCTGGCCGAGCGGCTGATCGAGGTGTGTCGGCAGGAGGGGATCCGGGTCCTGAACGCCGCCGGCATCCCGTTCGTCGGCTCCGCCGAGCGGGACGCGGTCCAGGGCGATCGGATGACCTTCACCGAGATCGCCGCGGCGCCGCGCGGCGGCGGCTCCAGCTGGCAGAGCCTGGCGCGCGGGACCGGGTCGATCGAGACGGACTACCTGTCGGGCGAGATCTCACTGATCGGGCGGACTCATGGCGTTCCGACTCCGGTCAACGCGCTGATGCAGCGGCTCAGCGCGCAGTTCGCCGCCGAGGGCCGGGCGCCGGGGAGTCTGCCGCTGACCGAGCTGGCGGCTTTGGTGGAGCAGGCTCAGGGGTCTGCGGGCTGATTCCACGCGGCGGCGCGGCCTGATCTGAAGAGGCGACGCAACCTTTCCGGTTCCCGGTCACTCATGTGTCTCGATCGACGGGAATCGGGAGGGGCGCATGGGCGACCAGGCACGGCTGGAGGAGTTCGCCGACTACGCGGCGGCTCGGCAGAGCCATCTGAAACGCACGGCGTACTTGCTGTGCGGGGACTGGCATGAAGCCCAGGACCTCACGCAGACCGCGCTCCTGAACCTGTGCAAGGCGTGGCACCGCGCGAAGCGGGCCGACTCCATCGACGCCTACGCGCAGAAGACGCTCATCAACGCCTACCTCGGCGGGCGGCGCAGGCGGAGTCGGGAGCGCGAGGTCCATGCCTCGGTCGCGGTGACGACCTCGCCTTTCGCCCGCGAGGACCAGCCGGATCTGCGGCTGGCGCTGCTGGCCGCGCTGACCGAGCTGCCGCCGCGCGGCCGGGCCGTGGTGGTGCTGCGGTTCTGGGCGGACTTCAGCATCGAGGACACGGCCGCCGCGCTCGGATGCTCGACCGGCAATGTGAAGAGCCATTCGTCGCGGGCCCTGGCCAAGCTGCGGGAGCTGCTCGGGGATTCCCTCGCCGACTTCGAGTACTCGCGGGAGGGCGGGCAGCGATGAAGAGCACTGAGGAGATGTCGGGCGAGACGGCGCGCGAGCTGTTCGGGATGGTGTTCGACGAGGACGGCGTGGCGGTGCCGCCGGACGATCTGGCGCCCGGAGCGATGGCCGGGTACCGGCGGTTCCGGCGTCGGCGGACGGCCCTGGCCGGGGCGGGGGCTTCGGCGGCGCTGGTCGGGGTCGCGTGCGTGGCGCTGCTGGTGGCCGCCGGCGGGACCGGGCAGCCGGGGACGGCGCCGGGGGTGCGGTCGAGTGCTGAGACGACGGTGACGCCGATGGGGCCGGAGACTGGACCGACCACAGGACCGACCACAGGACCGGCCATCGGACCGACGACATCGTCTCTGGAGAGCAGCGGCAGCCGTGCCGTGGACTGCTTCAGCAACTTCGTGGCGGACGGCGACCGCGCCAAAGCGCAGGCGGACTGCCGACGGGCCGAGTCGCTGTGGCAGGCGGTGTTCGCCGGGCTCGCGGTCAGAGGGGCGCGGAATCCGAGCTTCGCGCAGATCAGGGCTGGGTTCGTGGCACGGGTCGAGGTGCGGAACGCGGCTGCGCCATCGCTTTACGGCCACGTTCAGCCGCAGGTCGTCCAGGATTGGACCGACGCCCGACAAGAGAATGCGGACGTCGGCTCCCAGTCCTGGTCGGGCTTCGACATCTCGACCGGACAGGGGACGATCATCGTCTCCGCCGACTACCGGTCGGGCGCGAACAGCAGTACCCACCTGCAGTGCTTGGGGGTGAGCCCTTGCGAGTCCGTGCCGCTCGGCGACGGTTCGGTGGCGGAGGTTTCCAGCACCGGCGACGCGCGCGGCTATCTGGTGACTGTCCGGGCCCCGAGCGGCGATGCCTACCGCATCTCCTTTACCAGCGACTTCGACCCGAGCTACGTCGACGTCCCATGCTCGGCGCCCGGCGGCCACTGCTATGCCAACCTCACCGACGGCTCCATCCGGCCCGGCGCGATCCCCGCCTCCGACCCGGTCATCGACGCGCCCGTGGTGACCCAGCCTGTGTTGACGGAAATTCTGAAGCGGCCCGCGTTCGCCGCGCTGGTGCAGGGGTACTTCGCCGGCAAGCTGGGACAGCCTGGTTCGTAGTCGCCGCCGCGTTGCCACCGCCGCGAGCAAGCGGTGGCGACGCGGCCGCTAAGCCCGCCCGACCACGATTGCCGACCCGTGCCCGAATAACCCCTGATTCACCGCCACGCCGACCCGCGCCCCGGCGACCTGCCGCGCTCCGGCATCGCCGCGCAGCTGCCACGTCAGTTCGCACACCTGTGCGATGGCCTGCGCCGGGATGGCCTCGCCGAAGGAGCTCAGGCCGCCGCTGGGGTTCACCGGTACCCGGCCACCCAAGGAGGTCGCGCCGTCGTGCAGCAGCTTCTCGGCGTCGCCGGGTTCGCAGAGCCCGATCTCCTCGTACCAGTCCAGTTCCATCGCGGTGGTCAGGTCGTAGACCTCCGCGAGGTCCAGGTCCTGCGGCCCGAGCCCGGCGGCCTCGTAGGCCGCGTGCGCCAGCGACTCGCGGAAGGAGTGGGCCGCCGGTTCCGTGGTGGCCATCGAGTCCGAGGCGAGGTACGGGAAGTCCGGGACGGTTCTCGGGTACGTCGGTGTCGGCGCGGAGACGGCGCGGATGCGGACCGCGTCCTTGTTCAGCCGTCTGGCGTAGTCCTCGGACGTCAGAACGACTGCCGCGCCGCCGTCGCTCGTCGCGCAGATCTGCAACAGGCGCAGTGGGTCGCTCACCATCGGCGAGTTCAGCACGGTTTCCGCGTCCACCTCCGCGCGGAAGCGTGCGTTCGGATTCAGGGATCCGGCGCGGGCGTTCTTCACCTTCACCGCCGCGAAGTCGTTCTCCGTCGAGCCGCGCAGGGCCATCCGGCGGCGCGCGTAGAGGCCGAAGTACGCCGGGTTCGTCGCGCCGAGCAGGCGGAAGCGCAGCCAGTCCGGGTCGTCGGGGCGGTCGCCGCCGACCGGGGCGAAGAAGCCCTTCGGCGTGGTGTCCGCGCCGACCACCAGGACCACGTCGGCCAGGCCGGCCAGGATGTGCGCGCGGGCCGTGGACAGGGCCTGCGCCCCGGTCGCGCAGGCCGCGTAACAGCTGGCCACCGGTGCGCCCTGCCAGCCCAGCGCCTGGGACAGCGCGGAGCCCGCGACGAAGCCCGGGTAGCCGTTGCGGATCGTCTCGCCGCCGACCACCAGCTGTACGTCGCGCCAGCCGATCCCGGCGTCGGCCAGGGCGGCGCGCGCGGCGACCGAGGCGTACTCCACGAAGGGTTTCCCCCACGCGCCCCAGGGATGCATCCCGACGCCGGCCACTGCGACGGAGTCCGTCCTGCTCATGTGTGCACCTCGGATGGGCCGATCGGGCGCCAGTTCCAGACCCGCTCCTCAACTCCCAGCGAGGAAACGAGGGTTCCGGGGACCAGTTCCATGGCCATTCCGACACGCAGGGACTCCGCGGCGACGTCCGCCGGGACCTGCCCGAGCACGATCATGCGCTCGGCGGCCAGCTCGACGGCGGCCAGCGCGTAGGGGGCGAACTCGGTGTCGGCGGGGCGCGGATAGGGCGGCGGGGGAGCGTAGCGGGCGTCCGTGTACGACCACAGAGTGCCGCGGGTCGACAGCGGCTCAGGGCTCTGTTCCAGACCCTCGCAGCCGGGGTCGGGGCAGCCGGGGACGGTCCGCGGGGGGAAACTCAGGGCGCCGCACGCCGTGCAGCGGCCGGCCAGCAGGGCGAAGCCCTCCGGGCCTTCGCGGAACCATCCGTCGGTTCCCGGAGCGGCCGGTATGCCGTCAGTCATGGATCTGACGGTATATCAGATTCGCCGCTCCGGGAACGTCGGCCCGCGGGTGGATCAGGGGATGGATCGGTACTGCGCCCGGCGCCCGTCACCGGGAAAGAGCCGGTGGGACAGAGCCGGTGAAGAGAAGGTGGCGTTCTCGCACGGTGTGGTGCGGTTGCGCTGTGCGCTTGCGCGCCGTTCAGAGCCTGCTAGGACCAGGCGGGCTCGGTGGACGTCGCCGTCTCGGCTCAGTCGTCGACGCGGCGGCGGCTGCCGCGCTGGTCGTCGAGCCGGCCGAGCACCCCGGGCAGCCGCTCAAGCAGCCCGACCAGCTGGTCGAACTCCTCGTCGGTGTAGGAGCGGCGCAGCGAGCGGTCCAGGGCCCGCACCCGGCGCTTGGCGGCCTCGTAGGCCTCCTTGCCGCGTGCCGTGACCTCCGCGTCGATGACGCGGCCGGCCCCCCGGCCGAACTCGCGGGTGATGTAGCCCTTGCGCTCCAGCGCGGCGACCAGCCCGACCATGGCCTGCGGAGTCACCGAGACCGAGCGGGCCAGCGTCGCCGAGGAGGCTCGGCGCAGGTGGACCAGTGCCTGCAGGACGCCGTACTGGGCCTCGGTGAGGTCGAGTTCGGCGAGCAGGCGTGTCATGTGCCGGGCGAGCTCACGGTCGCACATCGTGAGCAGCCACGGCAGGTAGCCCGTGGAGGGCCGGTAGCGGACCGGGCGATGGCCGCGGCCGGCGAGTGATCCGCCGGTGGCGGGGACCAGTTCCTGGTCGTCCTCGTCCTCGTGCTCGGCGGTGTGTGCAGATGTGTGTTCTGACACAGCGGGTCTTCCCCCCTTGCGTGTTGGTGCCACTCCCACTGCCACGTTCCCGCCAACGTGGTGACAGCGCTCATGTTGCGTGTCGAGTGGAATGGACTTGTTCAAGCCCATCATATTCACGGAATGGGCACTACGACAGCAGGTCTTCGCTGTAGATCTGTGTACGCAGATTTACGGATGTTGAGAACAGCCGATTGAGGGTATACGCGCAGGGCAGCCCAAGGGCGCCGTCACCCGGTGTGACTCGGGCGCGGCGCAGCGCGAAACAGGGCTCTGAGGTGCACACACAGTACGCTCAGAGCCGCCGGTGGACTCCATTGCGGGGGGTGCGGAGTCCGGATAAAGGGGGGTGTGTTCGGTTGTCCGCAGGCGGATACGGACGCTCCACCCGCGCTGCCGGATCACCTGGGGGGAGAGGGAGACAGGGCGCGGGTGGAGCGGTTTCGTACTCGGCGACACCGTGCGGGCTGGTGCGGTGGGTCGGCCGGTCCTGCATCACTGAGGCTACCGCGCGGACACGCTGAGTTGACGATCATGGCGTACTTCTTGAACCAGACTTTGCCGTTTCTTGGTACAACCCCTTCGGACGTGTACCGATGTCCCAGGCCCAGCCCCTGATCGCCTATCGTTGCTGTTTGTGAATCGAGGCAGGGCGGGCGACTACGACGACGGGTACGGCTACGAGCATGACGCGTACCAGGCCGGCTACGGTTCCCCTGACCACGACCCCGACGCCACCGTCAACATCAACGACTACGACGGCGAGTTCGACGACGGGTCGTACCAGGACGACGGTTACTACGCCGAGGGCGACGGGTACGACGACGGCGCCTACGACGACAGCTACGACGGCTACGACGACGGCGACGACGGCTACGACGACGAAGACGGCGTCGAGCTCAGCGAGGACGGCCTCCCGGTCTCCAACCGCGTCCTGACCATCCCGAACCTGATCAGCCTGGCCCGGCTGGCCGGCGTCCCGCTGTTCCTGGGCCTGGTCCTCTCGCCGTACTACGGCGGCCCGAAGTACGACGTCTGGGCCCTGGTGATCCTGGCGCTGTCCGGGTTCTCCGACTGGCTGGACGGCAAGCTGGCCCGGCGCTGGAACCAGATGACCAAGTTCGGCGCGATGATCGACCCGCTGGCCGACCGGCTCTACATCCTGGCCACCCTGGTCGGGCTGACGATGCGGCAGATCATCCCGCTGTGGCTGCCGATCGTGCTGGTCGGGCGGGACGTGGCGATGCTGGTGCTGATCTCGCCCAAGCTGCGCAAGGCCGGCTACGGCGTGGCGCTGCCGGTGCACTTCCTGGGCAAGGCCGCGACGTTCAACCTGCTCTACGCCTTCCCGCTGCTGCTGCTCGGGCAGATCAGCGAGAAGCCGAACCACCTGACCGACATCGCGAACATCTTCGGCTGGGCGTTCGTCGGCTGGGGGACCGCGCTGTATCTGTTGGCCGGCGGGATGTACTTCGTGCAGGCCCGGCAGCTCACCCGCGACGTCGGGCGCTGAGGCGCGCGTCGGCGGAAGCTGGGGGGACATGTCAAGATGGCCTCCATGCCCACGCCGCCCGACGCCCGGAACAGCGCGCGCCGCGACGCCTCGATGTCGCTGCTGACCAGCCTGCTCAACGACACGCTGGACCCCGGGTATGCCGAGACCGCGGCGCGGCGCAAGGCGAAGGGTGAGGACGCCGGGGGCAGCCATTGGACCAGGCGCCCGTCGCCGACCGTGCTGTTCGGGGTGGCCGCCGTCGCGCTGGTGCTGGTGATCGCCGCGATCCAGACCCACCGCCAGGCGCCGGCCGCCGAACGCGAGCGGCAGCAGCTGATCTCGCGCGTGCAGGACGCCGAGCGGAAGAACTCCGCCGACGAGTCCATGATCTCCACGGTGCGCGGGCAGCTCCAGGCCGCGCAGGCCGAGGCGCTGGGACCGGAGCAGGGCAAGGCGTTCACCGCGATGTCGGTGGCGACCGGGGCCTCGCCGGTGACCGGGCCGGGGCTGGAGGTCGTGCTCAACGACGCCGCCGGCGCCGACAATCCCTCCAGCACCGACCCGCGGCAGAACGGCACCAACCAGAGCCGGGTGCTGGACCTGGACCTGCAGCACGCCGCGAACGGGCTGTGGGCGGCCGGCGCGGAGGCGGTGGCGATCAACGGGCAGCGGCTCACGGCGCTGTCCGCGATCCGGACCGCGGGGTCGGCGATCATGGTGGACTTCCGGCCGCTGTCGCCGCCGTACACGCTGCAGGCGATCGGGGACCCGAAGTCGATGGCGGCGAAGTTCGCGGACGGGGCGGACGGCCGGTACCTGTTCGAGCTGAAGTCGCAGTACGGGATCGGCTTCACGACGGCCACCAAGAACAAGCTGAGCCTGCCGGCGGCCACGCAGCTGACGCTGACCGACGCGGTGCCCGCGCCTTGAGGGGCGCTGTGAGGCGGGCTTCGAAGGGGGCTTCGAGCGGAGCTTCGAGTGCCGGTGCTCCGGGGGTCCCCGGGGGTTCGGTACGGTGGCCCCAGCAGTTTTCCGTATCAGGTTACGGGCGCACTCCGCGCCGGGACGACCAGGGCCTGGTCAAGGCCGGGATGACTGAGACCGAGATGACTGAGACTACCGAGACTACCGAGATGACTTGGAGGGCGTCGTGATCGCGGCGATCGGACTGGTGATCGGCGTGATCGCGGGGGTGGTCTTCCACCCCACGGTGCCCGCGGGACTGGCCCCCTACCTGCCGATCGCGGTGGTGGCGGCGCTGGACGCGGTGTTCGGCGGCGTACGCGCCCTGCTGGACGGGATCTTCGACGACAAGGTGTTCGTGGTCTCCTTCGTCTCCAACGTGCTGGTGGCCGCGCTCATCGTGTACCTCGGCGACCAGCTGGGCGTCGGCTCGCAGCTGACCACCGGCGTGGTGGTCGTGCTCGGCATC
Source organism: Catenulispora sp. GAS73 (assembly GCF_041262085.1). Taxonomy (NCBI): domain Bacteria; kingdom Bacillati; phylum Actinomycetota; class Actinomycetes; order Catenulisporales; family Catenulisporaceae; genus Catenulispora; species Catenulispora sp. GAS73. Next base: position 39,337 of record NZ_JBGCCM010000025.1, on the reverse strand, counting down.
CGCATCTTCTCCAACGCCGCGGCCATCCGCCGGCACATCTTCCACGCCTGAGAAGGAGCGCCGGGTGCAATCGCGGTCGGGGAACGAGCCGGAGCCGGATCCGCAGGAGTCGGCGGACGGCGCCGGGGCGGGGGAACGGGATCCGTTCACGCCCAAGGTGCCGCCGGTCGGCGAGGACGAGGACCGGGACCAGGACCGGGATCAAGACCGGAACGAGGGCGAGGGCGAGGCGGAGGCTGACGAGGCCGAGGCTGAGTCAGGCGCGGATCTCGCCGAGACGATGGACCTCCGGAGCCTGTCTGAGGAGCCCGAGGTCAAGAGCGTGCCCCGGCGGCCGAAGAAGCATGCCGGGCCGATGTCCTCCGAGACGGTGAAAAAGCCGATCGGCGAGAGCGACGACGAGCCTGACCAGCCGGAACAACCAGCTGAGTCGGCGCTTGATGAGACGGTGAGTCTTGAGGACTCGGCCGCCGCAAGTGATGATGAGGATGCTCGCGAGCCTGAGCCGGCGCCTGCCGAGACAGTGAATCTCCGGGATCTGCTTCCGGAAGAGTCGGCTGCCACTGAACCCGAGCCTGAGGCTGAGTCTGAGGCCAAGTCAGAGGCCGAGCCAGCGGCTGAGCAAGATCGCCCGGAGCTCGCCGAGACGGTGAATCTCCGGGACCTGCTTCCCGAGGGCCCTGAGGGCAAAAGTCCCGAAGAGCAGGCGAAGGAGCAGCCGGCCGAACCCGAGCCCCCCATCCGCCGCCGCACGTCCCCCGAGGGCGAGCCGCTCCGCCGTCGTCCCATGCCCGGCGGCCAGCCGCCGCGGCGCCCGGGGCCGGGTCAGGACCCGCGCCGGGGGCCCGGATACCCGCACGCGGGCGATACGGGTCCCCGGCGGCGTCCGCCGTCCGAGCACGCGCCGGACCGCGCTCCCAACCGCCGCCCGGCGCCCGAGTCGCGTCCGGGCGCCGCAGCAGCAGCCGCCTCCGGCCCGGCAGCGCCCGCGGCGCCCGCCAAGCCGGTCTCCGTCTCCCTCGGCCGCCGGCGGCTCCTCGCCGCGTTCTGGCCGCCGCGCATGTCGCGCAACCAGGCCGTGGTCGGCGTGCTGTTGGGGGCGCTCGGCGCGGCCCTGGCGATCCAGGTGCACGCCACCAACACCTCCGACGAGATCCTGCGCGGCGCGCGCAGCGACGACCTGGTCAACATCCTCGACGAGGTGACCTCGCGGGGGCAGAGCCTCGACGCCGAGCTGCGCAACCTGGAGACGCAGAACGCGGCGATCCAGGACAGTGCCGACAAGGCGCAGGCGGCGCTGGCGCAGGCCCAGCAGAAGGCCAAGGACCTGCAGATCCTGGCCGGTACGGTCAAGGCCAAGGGCTCCGGCATCACGCTGACCATCACCGATCCGCAGAACCAGCTGAAGTCCGCGACCTTGCTCAACGCGTTGGAGGAACTGCGTGCCGCCGGGGCCGAGGTGGTGCAGGTGGACGGCGTGCGGGTGGTCGTCTCCTCGTCCTTCGTGGACACCGCCGACGGCGGGATCGCGCTGGACGGCCACGAGCTGACCCAGCCCTACGTCTACAAGGTGATCGGCGACCCGAACACGCTCGGGCCCGCCATGCAGATCCCCGGGGGCGTGGTGGCGACCGTGAAGTCCTCACCCGGGGCCAACGCCGCGATCACGCCCGGGCAGGTGCTCGTCGACGCCGTGGTGCCGGTGCCGAACCCGGACTACGCCAAGGCCGGATGAGGCGTGACGGGGCCGGTGGGCCCCGGGGTCCGGCATGGTCCAGAATATGAGCGCGGGCCCACCGGCCCGTGGCGGCCGCCGCGCCGTCGACACCGTGTGAGGAAAGGGCGGCAAGGAAGCCGATGACCCCCGAAGAGCTGAAGTACACCGCCGAGCACGAGTGGGTCCGCTCCGGCGACGCCGACAGCGTCCGCGTCGGGATCACCGACTACGCCCAGGAGCAGTTGGGCGACATCGTCTTCGTGCAGCTGCCCGAGGTGGGCGCCAAGATCACCGCCGGTGAGCCGTGCGGCGAGCTGGAGTCCACCAAGAGCGTCAGCGACCTGTACGCGCCGCTGACCGGCACGGTCACCGCCGTCAACGCCGAGCTGGACTCCTCACCCGAGCTGGTGAACTCCGACCCCTACGGCGAGGGCTGGATCTTCGACGTCCAGCCCGACGACGCCTCCGAGGTGGACGCGCTGCTGGACGCCAAGGGCTACGAGGCCACCATCGCCGAGTGAGCCGTGCCCGGCCCCGCGCCGGTATGGTCCGGAACCGGCCCGATCCGGTTCCGGACCTTCGTGTTCGCGCCCCGCGTCGCCGAGCGCGCCGGCGCGGCTGATTCGAAGGCTGATACGACGTAGTCTGGGTGGATGGCGTGGATGTCAGAGCACGAAAGACACGTCATCTCGGCGCGTTCCGGTTGACCTCGACAAGAGGCGCCCCATAAGTTGCGACCAACGCAGGCGGCAGCCACAACCGCCACAGTGAATACTCCGGGAGGCCCACGACATGCCGTTCTGCACCAGGTGCGGGAACGCCAACCAAGCGGGGAGCCGCTTCTGCTCGCATTGCGGCACCGCATTGGCCGAGTCCCCGCTGCCGGGTGACCCCTTGGTGCCCGAGGGGGCGGCGGAGCGGACCTCGACGATGTCTCTGGTCAGCGTGGAGGCCGCCGCGGAAGCGGAGGTCGGCGGCGGCGGGGAGGAGACCGAGCGGATCGGCCTGGGCCCGGCGGACCGCGAGGCGCTGGCCGCGCTCCCGGCCGGCTCGGCGCTGCTGGTGGTGCGGCGCGGCCCGAACGCCGGCAGCCGGTTCCTGCTGGACGCCGACGTCACCACCGTCGGGCGCAGCCCGGACAGCGACATCTTCCTGGACGACGTCACCGTCTCCCGCCGGCACGCCGAGTTCGTGCGCAGCGCGCAGGGGTTCCTGGTGCGCGACGTCGGGAGCCTGAACGGCACCTACGTGGACCGCAACCTGATCCAGGAGGCGCTCCTGCGGGACGGCGACGAGGTGCAGGTCGGCAAGTACCGCCTGGTGTTCCACGCGGGCTGAGCCGACCCCGGCGGCCGCTCGGCGGCCGTGCTTTCGCAGACGGTCTAGCTGGGGGGCCGGCAGAAGAGGTGAGGAGAGCGGCGTGTCCGGCGAGGCGCTCACCATCGGCGAAGTCATCGGCCGGCTGGCCGCCGACTTCCCGGACTTGACCGTGTCCAAGATCCGCTACCTGGAGAGCGGCGGCCTGATCAGCCCCGGCCGGACCCCGGCCGGGTACCGCAGGTTCAGCGAGGACGACGTCGAGAAGCTGCGCTGGGTACTGGCCGCGCAGCGCGACCAGTACCTGCCGCTGAAGGTGATCCGGCAGCACCTGGCGGCCGACGGGCCGCGGGTGACGCTCGGGGACGCCGACGCCATAGTGGCGGCGCTGACCTCGGGGGCCGATCTGGCCTCCGCGCCGGATCCGGACGCCGAGGCGCAGGCTGATCAGGGCCCGGCCGGCCCGGCCGGGCCGGACAATGCCGGTCAAGACAGCGCCGGCCGAGACAACACTGGTCGAGACAATGCCGATCAGGACAACGCGGCACTTCCTCCGACGGCCACGCTGACCCCGCCGCTGCCACCGCTGCCCCGGACGCGCGCGGCCACGGTCGCCGATCCCGAGTTCTACCGGGTCACCCGAGCGGATGTGGGAGAGCTGCATCTGGGGCGTGAGGCGCTGGCCAGGACGGCGGGTGTGTCCGAGTCCTTCCTCGATGATCTGACGGCCTACGGTCTGCTGCCGAATGTCGAGGCCCACGGCGGCGACGCGGTGTTCATCGTGCGGGCCGCCGCGGCGCTGACCGAATACGGGCTCGACCCCCGGCACCTGCGGCCGTTGTTGCTCGGCGCGCGCAATACCGCCGGACTGCTCGGCACGCTGCTGCCGACGCGGCGCCACGACGGCGTCACCGGCTCCGGACGGCAGGCGGCGGCGTCCCGGGCGTCCTCGCGCACCGCGGAAGCCTCAGCGGCGGCTGTGAAGCTCTACGCGGCGCTGCTGCGGGCGGAGCTGGCCGCGGCCAACGCTCCGGTCGCGCACGTTCCGCACCTTCCGCAGGCCGCCGCCGCGAGCCGCAGCGCTTCGGTGCCGGCCCCCGTACCGGAACCAGAACCCCAGCCCACCGCACCCGCGGCCCCGGCTTCGCCGGCCGCCGCCGACCCCCCGCCGGCCGCGTCCGCACCGGTATCCCGGGAATCTTCCAGCAACCCCGGCATGCCCGGCGGGCCCGCAGCGCGATAGGGTGGACACCGTGAACGAACTCGACGTCGTCGGCGTCCGCGTCGAGATGCCGTCCAATCAGACGATCGTCCTGCTCCGCGAGGTCAGCGGCGAGCGGTACCTGCCGATCTGGATCGGGGCCAACGAGGCCTCGGCCATCGCGCTGGCCCAGCAGGGCGTCACGCCGCCGCGCCCGCTGACCCACGACCTGTTCCGGGACGTGCTGGCCGCCTTCGGCCGGCAGCTGCTGGAGGTCCGCATCACCGCGATGCGCGACATGGTCTTCTACGCCGAGCTGGTCTTCGACGGCGGCCTGCAGGTCAGCGCGCGCCCCTCGGACGCCATCGCGCTGGCGCTGCGGACCGGTGCCACCATCTACGGGGCCGAGGAAGTGCTCGCCGAGAGCAGCATCCTGATCCCGGACGAGCAGGAGGACGAGGTGGAAGTGGAGCGCTTCCGCGAGTTCCTCGACCAGGTCTCGCCCGAGGACTTCGGCGCCTGACGGTCCGAGGCTTCTCGGCGCCCGACCCTCCGTCGTCCCGTTCCTTGCGCATCGCCGTGCGGCTGCGGAACCGGTTCCCTGTGCTCACCGCGAAGGTCGGATAGTCCGATTCACGAAGACACGCCCGATGCCTCCCGGGCGATGTCGTTGACCGGCGCCCCGTGCCGCGCATACGGTCGAAGACAGCTAGAGGCAGACGTAACTGGAGGGGTGAGCCGAGACCGTGGCCCGGACGGCCTACGCCGGCCGCCGACGGCCGCGGCGCCGATCGGCACCGACGAATCGGGTTTGCGGAGACTGATCGACGTCAAGGAATCCGGGCGAGGGATCTTTCCCGACAACACGGATCGGCGTGGGTTCCCTCACTGGGGCTCTTCAAGCGGAAGGCCAAGCACATGACCGGGACGGGCGCTGCGAGCGGGAGCGGGTTCCCGCGCGCGGTCGGACCGGGCGACCTGCCGGCCGCCCCCGCGCGGCGGCCGGAAGCCCCGCCGGCCGGCTACCGCGGGCCGACGGCCTGCGCCGCGGCCGGGATCACCTACCGCCAGCTGGACTACTGGGCCCGCACCGGCTTGGTCGAGCCGACGATCCGGTCCGCCACGGGCTCCGGGTCGCAGCGCCTGTACAGCTTCCGCGACATCATCGCGCTGAAGATCGTCAAGCGCCTGCTGGACACCGGGGTCTCGCCGCAGAACATCCGCATCGCGGTCGGCTACCTGCGCGCCCGCGGCGAGGCCGACCTGGCCGGCGTCACCCTGATGAGCGACGGCGCGAGCGTCTACGAGTGCACGTCCCCGGACGAGGTCTTCGACCTGGTGCAGGGCGGCCAGGGGGTGTTCGGGATCGCCGTGGACGCGGTGTGCCGCGAGGTCGAGGGGACGCTGAAGCAGTTCCCCGGGGCCGGCGAGGACGTCGCCGGCGGCCCCGGCGGGTCCGGCGCGGGCTCCCCGGGCGTCACCGGCAGCGGTCCCGGCGGCCAGGGCGACGCGTCGCAGGCCGTGGACGAACTGGCCCGGCGGCGGCGGATAAAGGCGGTCTGAGAGCGGTGGCCCCCGGGTTTTCCCGGACCGGGGCGGCGCCGATCCGGCGGAACCGCGGTCCACGGCCCCGCGTCTACTGCACGTGACCCGAATTCCGCTGCGCCGGTGGCTGTCCCAGCGAATGCCCCGGACCCGAAAGAGCCAGCGCCGGCTGTACCAGGCCGCGGTGCTCGCCGTGGTGCTGCTGTTCGCGCCGGTGACCGCCGTGCGGGCCTACGCGTCCCCCTATCAGCGCAACGCAGCCTCGGTGCCCTACGAGCCGGTCGCGATCGTCTTCGGCGCGGGCGCCCCCAACGGCCAGCCGACGCCGTACCTGGCGCGGCGCCTGAACGTGGCCCTGGACCTGTACCAGCGCGGCAAGGTGACCGTGATCCTGGTGACCGGCGACAACTCGCACCCCGGCTACGACGAGCCCACCGTGATGCGCGACTACCTGGTGGCCCGGGGCGTGCCGACGGCGCGCATCGTGCGCGACTTCGCGGGCTTCGACACCTGGGCCTCGTGCGCCAGGGCCAAGAAGATCTTCGGGGTCGATCACGCCACGCTGGTGACGCAGGACTTCCACATGCCGCGGGCGCTGCTGCTGTGCCGCGCGGCGGGGATCGACGGGTACGGAGTCTCCGACACCGGCGAGTCCGTGGACGGCGAGAACGAGCTGGTCCACGACTCGGCGCGCGAGGTGCTGGCCGGGATCAAGGCCTGGGGCCAGGCTGTGTTCCAGCCGACTCCGGTGCTGGGGAAGAAGGAGACCGGCGTGGCGGCTGCGCTGGCGGCGGCCGGAGTCAAAGCCGCTGCGCTGTCGCGATGAGGACCCTGTAACCGAAGGGGACGGTGTCCTCAGGGTCCTCAGGCGTGATCGAGTCGCGAAGGGCGTCACGGAAGACTTCGCGGAGACGCGCCATGGCGGCCTCGTCGAGCGGCTCGAAATCGTAGAGGCTGGAGATGCCGGCCCACACCTGGTCGAACGGGCCGCCCAGATCGAGGGTCACCTTCTCGACCACCACGGGGGCGAAGCCGGCCGGGCTCAGGATCTCGTCGAGCCCGTCGCGGCTGCGGGTCCTGCGGTCGCCCAACCGCGGCATCCGCTCGGCCTCGGGGACCTGCTCGATCTCCTCGGCGGCCAGCGCGCGGAACCGGTCGTAGGCCTCGCCGAGCAGCACGCCGTCGCCGACCACGAACGCCAGGACCCCACCCGGCGTCAGGACCCGGGCCACCTCGGCCGCGACCTGGTCGATGTCGGCCATCAGCATCAGCGCCATGTGGCAGACGCAGGCGTCGAAGCCGCTGTCGGGGAACGGGAGCGCCTGGGCCCGCGCCACTTCGAGCCTGGTGCCGGACAGCGCCGGGCGTTCGCGGGCGAGCGCCAGGGTCTCCGGAGACAGGTCCACCCCGGCGAGTTGCCTGCCGCCCTCCTCGGCCAGGAGTTCGAGCAGGAAGCCGTCGCCGCAGCCGAGGTCCAGGACGCGCTCGCGGCCGGCCACCCGGTCGCGCAGGAGCTCGTAGCTGGACCGGCCCTCCGGATCGTGGGCGTGGCCGAGCCACTCCGAGGTCACCGCCGGGTGCTCGGCGTGGAATGCGTGGAGGAACGCTTCTTGCGATGCGGCACTCGTCATATCAACAGGCTACGGATGCCGGAGGCCGAACGGCGGACTACACGGCTGATTCCAAGGGGTGGCCGGTAGCAGGACCGCAGCTGACGAGCAGACCCGCGAAACGGCTCAGCAGCAAGCATGGGTGACCCGGACGACCTCCCTCAGCCTGGTTGGCTGTGGGTGGGCGGCCGGGGCGGCCAGGCGCCGCTGATCAGCCGTTTCGCCCGGCTACCTCTTGGAATCAGTCGTGTAGCGTCGAGGCATGATCACAGGTACGCACGCGATCCTCTACAGCACCGACGCGGAGGCCGACCGGGCCTTCCTGCGGGACGTGCTCGAATTCCCGCACGTGGACGCCGGCGGCGGATGGCTCATCTTCCAGCTGCCGCCGGCCGAGCTCGGCGTGCACCCGGCCGAGGGTCCGGCGGCTGGCGAGCTCTACCTGATGTGCGACGACCTGGACGCGACGCTGGCCGTGCTGGCCGCTCGGGGCGTGCACTCGGTGGGGGAGCGGGACGAGGCTCGGTGGGGGGGGTGCGGGCGTGGATTCCGCTGCCGAGCGGGACGCGGCTCGGGTTGTACGAGCCGCGGCATCCGGTGGCCCGGGGTCTGTGATCAGCCGGTGATCAGCCGGCGTTCTTCAGCCCGCGCCGGATCTCGTCCAGGATCCCCGGTGCGGCACGCTCGATCAGGTCCATGACGTGCTCGAAGGCTTCGTCGTCGTCGTAGTAGGGGTCCGGCACGTCCAGGTCCGGGCCGGCCGAGGGGTCGAAAGAGCGCAAGAGTCGGATCTTGTCCCGGTCCTGTTCGTCGCGGGCCAGGGCTCGCAGTTCCCGGAGGTGGCCGGCGTCCAGGGCGACGACGAGGTCGTAGTCGTCGAACCAGCCGCGCTGGAACTTGCGGGCGGCGTGGTCGGAGGTGAAGCCGTGGCGCCGCAGGGTGCGGACCGTGCGCCGGTCGGCGGCGTCCCCGGCGTGCCAGCCGCCGGTGCCGGAGCTGTCGGCGATCGCGTAAAGGCCCTCGTCCTCGATGTACTTGCGCAACACGTGCTCGGCCATGGGGGAGCGGCAGATGTTGCCGGTGCAGACGAAGGTCACGCGGTACGGGCCGCGGGCAGTGGTGTCGGACATGTGATCGATTCTCTCCGGTTCCGGGTGCCGCGGGGAATCGGCGGGTCGGAACGCCCGGTTTGGGACGGGATCGGGAGCTTGAGCGATGAATCGGTGAAGCGGCAGCTCAGATGCCGAGAAAGCACGCTTTCCGCGCTACCTCGGCATCTTCCGCCAGACGGCCTGCGGAACGAGCCTCGCGACGAAGTACGCGGGCCGCAGAGCCCCCGGGACCCAGACCCGGATACGGCGCTTACGCAGGGCTTTCACCACCGCGTCGGCGACTTGGTCGGGGGTGCTGGACAGCGGCGCGGGACTCATGCCCTCGGTCATGCGGCCGATGACGAAGCCGGAGCGGACCAGCAGGAGATGGACGCCGGTGCCGTGCAGCCGGTCGCCGAGGCCGCTGGCGAAGCCGTCCAGACCGGCCTTGGCCGAGCCGTAGACGTAGTTCGCGCGGCGGACGCGCAGGCCCGCGACCGAGGAGAAGACCACCAGGTCGCCGCGGCCCTGGGCCTGCAGCAGGGTGGCCAGCACGGTCAGGACGCTGATCTGGGCGACGTAGTCGGTGTGCACGACCTGGACGGCGTGCGCCGGGTCGCGCTCGGCGAGCTCCTGGTCGCCGAGGATGCCGAAGGCGACGATCACGACGCCGACCGGCCCGGCGTCGGCGAAGATCTTGGTCAGCAGCCCCGGATGCGCGGCGACCTCGTCGGCGTCGAACTCGACGCGGTGGATCTCGCGCGCGCCGGCCGAGCCCAGCCGCGCCTCCTCGACCGCCAGCTCGTCGCTGCGGCGCGCGGCCAGGACCACTGTGCGGCCCTTGGCCAGCCGCTCGGCGACCTTCAGCCCGATCTCGCTGCGTCCGCCGAGCAGGAGCACGGCGCCTTCTGTCATCGCACCCGGAGTCACGGTCGCTCAGTCTGCCAGGTGCGCGTGTCGGATCGGGGCGGGGTCGTTCGTGGAACAGGTGAGAGGCTCCCCGACCGGGGCGCCGCGGGAGCAGAGGAGACGCGACATGAAGCTCACGGCCACGATCCAGGTATCCGTCGACGGTGTGCTGCAGGGCAACGGCGGACTGCACGAGATCGACCGCAGGACCGGGTTCGAGCGCGGCGGGTGGGCCAGGCCGCTGTTCGACAGCGAGTCGATGGCGTATGTCGACGAGCTTTACCAGCGTGCCGACGCGTTCTTGTTCGGTCGGCGGACGTACGACGTGTTCGCCTCGTATTGGGGCGCGATGGCGAACGAGGCCAGTCCCATCGCTGCGGCGCTGAACAGCCGGCCCAAGTACGTGGCCTCCACGACGCTCACCGATCCGGTGTGGGCGGACACCACGGTCCTGGGCTCCGGCGGGGGCTCCGACCTGGCGGCGGCCGTGCGGGAGCTGAAGGCGCGGCCCGGCGGCGAGCTCCAGCTGCACGGCAGCGGCGAGCTGGCTCGGTGGCTGCTGGAGCACCGGCTGGTCGACGAGCTGAACCTGCTGGTGTGCCCGGTGGTCGTCGGCGACGGCGCGCGGCTGTTCCCCGAGCGCGGGCTGGACATGGCGCTGGAGCTGGTCGAGTCGCACGTGTACCCGAAGGGGATCACGCTGCTGGTGTACCGGCTGGGTGGGCGTCCGGAGTACACGCGGGACGTGGTCGACGCGGATGCCTGAAAAGAATCTTCCGAGCCGTTGTCGGATCGGGGCGGCGGGGTTCGTGGTACAGGTGAGCGGCAGCCTATGAGGGGCGCCGGCGACGTACAGGAGTTGGTCTGAGATGCAGTATCTGGTTTCCGTGCTCTTCGATGCTCCGGGGCGGGCCACCGAGGAGGAGGACGCGGCGATCGACGTGTTCAACGCGAAGCTGATCGCCGACGGGCACTGGGTCTTCGCAGGCGGGCTCGGCGAGCCGGTGAGCGCGACGGTGATCGACAACCGGGGCGCGGGGGAGCCGATCTTCAGCGACGGGCCCTACGTCGAGTCGAAGGAGTTCCTCGCCGGGTTCTGGATCATCGAGGCGGAGGACCTCGACGTGGCGCTCAAGCTCGCCGCCGAGGGGTCGAAGGCGTGCAACCGGCGGGTCGAGGTGCGGCCGTTCCTGTGAGCGAGAGCGGAACCGGCGCCGACCGCGACGTGAGCGAGGCCATCACCCGCGCGCACCACGAGGAGTGGGCGCGGGTGGTCGCGACCATGACCCGGCGCTTCGGCGACCTCGACGTCGCCGAGGAGGCGGCGGCCGAGGCGTTCGCGGCGGCGGTCGAGCACTGGCCGGCCGAGGGCGTGCCGCCGAACCCCGGCGGCTGGCTGACCACCACCGCGCAGCGCAAGGCCATCGACCGGATCCGCCGCGAGAGCAAGCGGGGCGACAAGCAGCGGGAGGCTCAGATGGCACAGATATCGGTGTACGACGACGCACCTGAGCCGCTCGGCGCCATCGAAGACGAACGCCTCCGCCTGATCTTCACCTGCTGCCACCCGGCCCTCGCCGAGGAGACCCGCGTCGCGCTGACGCTGCGCATGGTCGGCGGTCTGACCGTGGCGGAGATCGCGCGCGGCTTCCTGGTGCAGGAGACCGCGATGGGGCAGCGGATCACCCGCGCGAAGGCGAAGATCAAGGCGGCGCGCATCCCCTACCGCGTGCCGTCGGCGGAGGACCTGCCGGCCCGCGTGACCGGCGTCCTGTCGGTCCTGTTCCTGGTCTTCAACGAGGGCTACCTGGCGACCGGCCCGGACACCGATCCCGTCCGCCACGAACTGACCGCCGAGGCGATCCGCCTGACACGCCTGATCCGCACCCTGCTCCCCCAGGACGGCGAGGTCGCGGGCCTGCTGGCCCTGATGCTGCTCATCGAGGCCCGCCGCACCGCCCGCGTCTCCAGCAGCGGCGAACTGGTCTCCCTGGACGAGCAGGACCGCGGCGCGTGGGACCGGGCGCTGATCGCCGAGGGCCACCACCTGGTGCGCGAACGCCTGGCCACCGGCAAAGCCCCGGGCCGCTACCAGATCCTCGCGGCGATCAACGCGGTACACACCTCGGCCCGCGACGTCCGCGACACCGACTGGTCGCAGGTCGTGGCGCTGTACGACCAGCTCGCGCGCCTGGACCCCTCGCCGATCGTCACCTTGAACCGCGCCATCGCGGTAGCCGAAGTCGACGGTCCGGAAGTCGGCCTGGCCGCAGTCGACCGGCTCGCCGAGCGCTTGCAGGCCTACCACGCCTACCACGCGGCGCGCGCCGACCTGCTGCGGCGCGTGGGGCGGAGCGCCGAGTCGCGCGCGGCTTATGACCGGGCGATCGAGCTGGCCGGGAACACCGCGGAGACGGCTTATCTGGTGCGGCGGCGGGATCAGTTGGCCGGTTGATGCTGCGCCGATCGCGGCCAGCCACCGCCCCGCCGGAGCCGGTCAGTACCAGCGGCATCAGTCGTCGATCTCCAGCTCCATCGCCAGCCCCGCGACCGCCACCAAACCCGGCGTCCGGAACGTCGACACCCGCGCGATCCGGCCGCCGCGCAGTGTCAGGACCTGGATCGACTCCGCGGCCAGGACGCGGTCGTCGTCGCCGGAGTAGACCGCGAAGGCCGGCTGGCCGTTGGCGGTGATCGGGATCATCCTGCGGTGCTTGCCGTGCCTGTCGAGGCGGTAGGTCAGCAGCCGGCGGACCATCGCCGCGCCCTGGAACCACATCGGCTGCGGCGGCATCTCGTAGATCGCGTCGTCGGTCAGCAGCTCCATCAGCGTGTCGACGTCGGCCTCCACGAACGCCCGGGCCCAGCGGTCCAGGATCACGCGCTGCTCGGTTTCCGTCGGTTCGGCGACCTCCTCGACGTTCGGGGCCACGTCCGCCAGCCGGGCGCGGGCCCGCTTGAGCAGGCTGTTCACCGCCGTCACCGTGAGCTCCAGCAGCGCCGCCACCTCCGCGGCGCGCCAGCCGAGGACGTCGCGCAGGATCAGCACCGCGCGCTGCCGGGGCGGGAGGTACTGCAGGGCCGCGACCAGGGCCAGGCGCAGGCCCGCGCGGGCCGCGACGACCGAGGCCGGGTCCGCGCCGGCCGTGGCGGAGATGCCCGCGGTGCCGGTCACGCCGGGGGTGCCGGTCGTCAGGACCGCGTCCGGGAACGGCTGCAGCCAGGTGATCTCCGGCGGGATCGGGCTCAGGTCGCCCTCGGGGTCGGTGTGCGGGGCGCCGATGCCGGCCGGCAGGGGACGGCGCGCGCGGTGCTCCAGGGCGGTCAGGCAGGCGTTGGTCGCGATGCGGTACAGCCAGGTCCGCAGCGAGGCGCGGCCCTCGAAGCCCTCGTAGGAGCGCCAGGCCCGCAGGTACGTCTCCTGGACCAGGTCCTCGGCGTCGTGGATGGAGCCCAGCATGCGGTAGCAGTGCGCGAGGATCTCCGGACGGAAGGGGTCGGCCAGCCGGACGAAGTCCTCCTCGACCCGCATGTCGCTCCCCGCCGTCGCTTGGTTCGTCACCATGGTCATCGCACTCTCCCGGCGCCTCAAGACTGGCACGTTCATGCCCTCGGCGGTACCGACTTCGCCCGACGCCGGAAGTGGGCGCTCCCGCGGCGACCAATCCGGGCCGCGGCGGGGGTCAGAACCGGCATGAGTACCGCACACACCGACACAGACACCGACACGGACACAGATCGAAAGCCGCCGATGACGGCCGCGCAGCGTTGGGTCCTGACGCTGACCTCGCTGGCCGCCTTCATGATCGCGCTGGACGGCACCATCGTCACCACGGCGCTGACCACCATCCGAAGATCGCTGCACACTTCCGTCGAAGCGCTGGAGTGGACCGTCAGCGCCTACATCCTCACCTTCGCCGTGCTGATGCTCACCGCCTCGGCGCTCGGCGACCGCTTCGGCCGCCGCCGGGTCTTCGTCGCGGGCCTGGCGCTGTTCACCGCGGCCTCGGCCGCCTGCGGCCTGTCCTCGACCGTCGGGGAGCTGATCACGGCGCGCGCCGTGCAGGGCGTGGGCGCTGCGGTCATCATGCCGCTGGCCATCGCGCAGCTCGGCGCGGCGTTCCCGCCCCGGGAGCGGGGCCGCGCGATGGGCGTCTCGGCCGGCATCATCGGCCTGGCCACGGCCGGCGGGCCGTTCGTCGGCGGCGTCGTGGCGCAGGGCCTGGCCTGGCAGTGGCTGTTCTGGGTCAACGTCCCGGTCGGGGTGCTGGTCATGGCCGGGGTGCTGCTGAAGGTGAGCGAGTCGCGCGGCCCGCAGGCTCGGCTGGACCTGGTCGGCGTCGGACTCACCACCGGCGGCGTGTTCGGCCTGGTGTGGGCGCTGGTGCGGGGCAACGACGCGGGCTGGCTGTCGGCCGAGACGCTGGGAGCGCTGGCCGCCGGGGCCGTGCTGACCGTCGGGTTCGTGCTGTGGGAGCGGCGCTCCCCGGCGCCGATGGTCCCGATGGGCTTCTTCAAGGCCCGGGCCTTCTCGGCGGGCAACGTCGCGAGCTTCACGATGACCGCCTCGATGTACGCGCAGCTGTACTTCCTGGCGCAGTACTACCAGGCCGTCCTGCACTACGGCCCGTTCGGCGCGGGGGTCCGGATGATGCCGTTCACGGCGACGCTGCTGGTCTTCGGGCCGCTGTCCGGGCGCCTGGCGGACCGGTTCGGCGAGCGCCGGCTGGTGGCCGGCGGCCTGACGCTGCAGGCGCTCGGGCTGGCGGCGATCGGCGTGCTCGCGGGGCGGCACGTCGGTTACGGGGCGATGGTGCCGGCGCTGATCGCCAGCGGGGCCGGGGTGTCCACGGCGATCCCCCCGACGCAGAAGGCGGTGGTCAGCTCGGTGCGGCCAGAGCAGATCGGGCAGGCTTCGGGCGCTTTCAGCATGCTGCGGCAGTTCGGGGCGCTGTTCGGCACGGCCGTGTCGGTCGCGGTGTTCGCGGGTTCGGGGAGCTACGCGAGCGTGTCGAGCTTCACGCACGGGTTCACCGCGGCGATGGAGACCGCGGCCGTGCTCTCGGCCGTCGGGGCTGCGGCGGGGTTGCTGCTGCCGAAGCTGCGTCGTGCGGGTGCCGGCGTGGCGTCGGCGTCGGCTGCGGCCGCGGAGCCGGAAGCTGTCGCGGCACGCTGAGTTCGTACCGGTACCGGGCAGCAGAAAACGGTTGTGGCCGGTCCGAACCCCCGGACCGGCCACAACCGTCGGCGACATCGGCGATACCCGCGCCGTGCGCCCGCACAGAGACGAAGGCGATAGCCCCCTTACTGCCCGCCGCCCTGTGCAGCCTGCGAATACCCCTCGAACTGGTTCATCTCGCGGTCGTACCGCGTGGTCAGTCCGTGGCCGTACGCGTCCCAGAACGTCATCCGCTGGCCGTGCACCGTGGTGTGGGTGTTGCCGTAGATGGTCTGGTCGTAGTTGATGCGGGCGTCGTGGAACGCCTGCTGGAACTGGTCCGGGGTCATCTGCTCCAGCGTGGCCATGTTGTCGGGGGACACCGAGTTCGCCGAGCGGGTCGGGTCGTCGCCGGTGGCCATCGAGTTCAGGATCGCGCGGGTGCCGCCGATGCCGCGCATGTGGGCGCTGGAGGCGATGGCGGCGCGGATGCCGGGGTCGGTGAAGTCCTGGGCGCCTGCCTGGTCGGCGTGCTGGCTGAGCAGGTTCGCGACCACCGCCTGCTCCTCCGGGCTGCCCTGGCCGTACTGGTTGCGGGCGGCCATGATCTGGTCGTAGCCGTTGTGCATGCTCTGCCGGAAGCCGTAGACCTCGGGGACGCCGCCCTGGTTGCCGCTGGCGCCCTCGGAGTGCATCAGGCCGGTGACGAAGCCGTTCGGCAGGGCCTGGTGCGTGCCGGCCGCGGCGGTCGTGGCCGCCGCGGCCGGCACGGTCGGGGTGTGGGCCGGGGTGGCCGCGGGGTTGGCGGGGTGCTGTGCGGCGGGGGGCGCCTGTCCGTTGGTCTGGCCGCCGTTCAGCGAAAGGCTCTTGTAGCTGTCGGCGGTCTTCTGGTCCAGCGCGTTGTAGTCCTTCAGTACCGTGTTGATCGCCCCGGTGAGCGTCTCGATGAAGCTGACGACCTTGCCCAGGCTGCCGGTCAGCTGGCTGTGCAGGCTGTTGTTGGCGCTGCCGACGGCCGAGCCGATGCCCGCGAAGCTCATGATGTCCAGGACCAGGGTCTCGATCTCGCCGACGACCGAATGCGAGCCCCCGGTCACGGACTGGAGCTGGGACAGCGCCGTCTGCACTCCGGGCGTGGAGACGGTGAACGGCGGGAGCGAGCTGCTCCCGATCTGGCTGGTCATGAACGCTCCCTGTCGAGGTCGTGAGTAGGACTGCCGGCGAACGGATCCGACCGGAGCGGCCGCCGCGAGGACGGCGGCCGCCGGCCGTGATTACAGATCGCCGCCGATGACACCGGGGGAGACCGGGGCGCTGGCGCCCCAGACGTCCTCGGTCTCGACCAGCCAGGCCGGGATGCGCCGGTTGGCGTCGCCGCCGGCGGCCCCGCCCATGCCGCTCATCGGCATCATCGGCATCATGCCGCCGCGGCTCGCCGCGGCCGCCGCCGCGCCGCCGGCGCCCAGCGCGCCGCCGCCGAAGCTGTTGGCGACCTGGGCCTCGGTGGCGGTGAGGTTCCTCGCCGCGTCGGCCGCCGCGTTCGCCGCGGACGGGTCCGCGGTGACGCCCTTGATCGGGCCGATGCCGCCGCCGCCCCCGCCGCCGCCGAACTTGCCGGCCAGGTACCGGGAGCCGAGCACCCCGGCGGTGTCCACCGCCGCGTGCTTGGACGCGTCGTCCTTCGAGCCGTTCGGGTTCGCGACGGGCGTCAGGCGGCCGGTGATCGGGGTGTTGGTGTTCAGCTGACTGTTGTTCTGCCCTGGCAGCATCCAGTTCTGCCCGACGGAACCGGACACGCCGGAGGTGGCGAACTTGCCGCCGGCGGCCGCCGCGGCCGCCGCCAGGCCGACCGTGAACATGTCGCCGAACAGCGATTGCGAGCCCTGGTTCTGCTGGCCCGGAGTCGTGGGCTGCCCGGGAACCTGGTTCTGGTTGTTCGTCTGGGTGTCGGTCAGCAGGATCGGGACGCCGTTGCCGTTCAGCCGCAGCTGCGTGGAGCCGGGCCCGAGCCCGGTGCCCGGGCCGGTGCCGTTCACCGTCGGCGTGGCGCCGCCGGGGGTCGGGGGGAAGCGGTTCTGGGCGACCACGTAGCTGTCGGCCAGGGTCCGCATCACGGCCACCGCCTGCGCGTGCGCGGCGTTGGCGGAGTTGACCGCGGCCTGCTGCGCCTGCACCGCCGACACCGCGCGGGCCTGGTCGGCCTGCATCTGCGCGGCCGCGGCCGGCGAGGTGGTGGCGTCGATCGGCAGCGGGGTGGTGGCCAGCGCCAGCGTGGTCGGCGGGACCACCGGCACGTCGACCGGGGCCGGCATCGCCGCCCGCGCCGCGGTCAGCGAGTCGACCGCGTCGAAGGTCAGGTCCCGCATCTGCAGGGAGGTGTCGGCGACCTTGCGCAGGCCGGTGACCAGGTCGTTCACCATCCGCTTGTACTCGTCGGAGGCGGTACCGGTCCACTCGCCGTCGAAGTGCCGCAGCCGGCCCTCCAGGTTCGAGGCCTGCTCGTGCAGCATCTTGCCGGTGGCGTCCCAGGTCTGGGCCTGGGTGGTGCCGGAGGCCGGGTCGCTCTCGAAGAGCATCTGCGACAGCTGCGGCAGTGTGTACTGGTTGAAGTCGGTGACTCCGTCGGAAGTCGGAGACGTGGGCATGGTCACGAACCTCCTTGCGAGGAGCCGGGGAGTGTGGCGGTCCAGGGCGCGTCCTGGTTCGGGGCCGGCGGCGGCGTCCACAGCGAGGAGTCAGAGCCGCCGCTGTCGAAGGAGTCGTCGAACGTCGTGCCGCCGGAGGTGTTCGTGCTCGGCGGCGGCTGGTTCGCCTTGGACTTGCCGACGACGCCCAGCAGCGCACCGCCCAACAACGCGCCCGCGACCGGCACCGCCGTCAACGGCGTGCCGGGGAAGGGTCCGCTGGTGTTCTGGTTCGGGACCCAGTTGGGGTTGGTCTGCGTCGAGACCGGGGTCGCGATGACC
Source organism: Catenulispora sp. GAS73 (assembly GCF_041262085.1). Classification (NCBI taxonomy): domain Bacteria; kingdom Bacillati; phylum Actinomycetota; class Actinomycetes; order Catenulisporales; family Catenulisporaceae; genus Catenulispora; species Catenulispora sp. GAS73. The sequence continues at coordinate 21,823 of NZ_JBGCCM010000025.1, read as the reverse complement.
TGGTTGCCCTGGTTGTTCTGCGTCGGATCGCTGTACGGGTACTGCTGGTTCTGGTTCTGACCGCCGTACTGGTCTCCGTTGCCCCACTGGCTGGAGACGGGGCCGCCGCCATACGTGTTCTGGGGCGGGCCGCCGAGGGCGTAGGCGATGCCCTCGTCGGCGGTGCGGTAGCCGTCGGCCACGGTGCCGGTGACGTCGCCGGCGAACGCGATCGCCTGTTTGACCTGCCCGAGCAGGTTGAACATCTCCTCGATGGCGGCCTGTTCGCCGGCACCCAGGGACCAGGCCTCGTGGAAGGCGCCGTACTGCGGCGGCGTCCCGGACATGGTGGCGAGATGGTCCATCGGGGCCTGAAGGCTCTGGATCTGCGTCGTGAACTCGTCGGCGAAATCAGTCAGCGACTTCAGGTGGATGGAGAAGGACTGTTCGGGCGAGGGCTCGGACATCGCTCACAGCTCCTGGTGGATTTGTCGGGGCTGGTGGGCCCGGACCCGGCCGCCGAGGCGGCCGGAGCCGTGGGCACGGCCGGCGGGAGGGGGGGTCCCGCCGGGGTTGGGGGGTGCGCCGTGCCCGACGGCGGTCCGGTCAGGCGAAGTAGTTCGCGTTCTGGGTCTCCAGCGAGATCTGCAGGTCGTGAGCCTCGTTCACCTTGGCCGAGAACTGGTTGATGGTGGCGATGATGTCGTTCGTCGCCGCGCGCAGCTTGGTCTCGGCCTGGTCGGCCGCGACACCGGCGGACGAGCCGGACTCCACCCAGGTCTGCTTCATCGGCTGCAGCGTGCGCAGCAGCTCCTCCAGGTAGGAGGTGAGGGCGGCGGCCTTCGCGGACAGCGAGCCGGCGCTGGACTGCAGCGCGCCGAAATTGACGCTGATCTGATCGGCGGTCATGTCGGTGAGATCCCTTCAGGTGTCGGTCGGTGGGGGAAGATCAGACGCCGCCGAGGCGGGACAGCACGCTGTTGCTGTTGCCGGCGCTGCTGGCCACCTGACGCAGGGTGTCAGACACCTGCTGGTCGCCGGCGCCGTAGTTCTGGAAGCTCTTGTTCACCAGGTCCGACATGACGTCGATCTCGCGCGAGGCGACCGTCATCTGCTCCTGCAGCTCCGTGTGCAGGTTCCAGAAGGCGATGGCCTGGTTGCCCTGGTACTGGGCCAGGGTCGAGGTCAGGTCGTTCTCCAGGTCGGACATGGTCTTCTTCGCGTTAGCGGCGCACTCCGTGAAGCCCTGGATCGCCTGCGTCATCGCAGCGGCATCGCTCAAGAAACCGGGACCGGCCACGAGGGCCACCTCCTTCTGTCTGGCTGACTGGGAACCCGTGGGTCGGGGGTGGCCGGAGCATCCTCCGGCCGATAACCGATACGTTAGGGAATCTGTGCACTACCACCACACGGCACAACTGCCGGTCGTAGCGACGGCACAAGTACCCACGCGATCGGCGCGGTACCGTCAGCACTCTTATCCGCTGCCGGAACCACGCCGCTCATTCGCCTTCTGTTTCTGTTCAGTTCTGCCGGTGACGCTTACTTGGCCGGCGGCGTCCACGCCACCTGGGCCTGCCCCGGCGCCGAGCGCCGGTGCACCAGGATCCCGCGCCCGGGAGGCTGCGGCCCGGCCTTCACGTTGCCCAGCAGCGGCCCCTCGTCCTTGCTCCCGGACATCACCAGGCCCGGGGAGCCGAGCTCGCGCATCCGTTGCAGCACCGGCTCGAACAGGCCGCGTCCGGCCCCGCCGGCGCCGCGCGCGACCACGAGGTGCAGGCCGATGTCGCGGGCCTGCGCCAGGTACTCCAGCAGCGGCTGCAGCGGGTTGCGGCCCGGGATCGCGACCAGCTCGTAGTCGTCCACGAGCACGAACAGGTGCGGGCCCTTCCACCAGCTGCGGTCGCGCAGCTGCTCGGGGGTGACCTCCGGGCCCGGCAGCCGGCGGCGCATGGCCTCGGCGAGGTTGCCGACCAGGTCCACGGCGGCCGGTTCGGCGGCCGCGTAGCCGAGCAGGTGCTCGCCGGTGACGGCGTCCAGCATCCCGCGCCGGTAGTCGATGACCGCGATCGCGGCCTGCTCGGGGGTGTAGTCGGCCATGATGCCGGCCGCGATGGTGCGCATCAGGCCGCTCTTGCCGCTCTCCACGTCGCCGAAGGCGATGAAGTGCGGGTCGGCGTCGAAGTCCGCGTACACCGGCTGCAGGTCGGCCTCGGAGATCCCGAACGGCACGGCGCGGCCGTTGCGCGGCGTCGGCAGCAGGGCTCTGACATCGGTCGGCGCGATCTCCGCCGGGAGCATCCGGACCTGCGGTGCGGCAGGTCCCGTCCAGGCCGCGGCGATCCGCTGGACCAGGTCCGCTGTGCCGGCGCCGACGGTCTCGGCAGAGGTCCCGCCGTCGATCCGCGGCAGCGCGGCCAGGAAGTGCAGCTTGTCCGGCGTCAGGCCGCGGCCCGGCCGCCCGGCCGGGACGTTGTTCGCCGCCCGGCGGTCGATCAGGGACTCGCCCGGGTCGCCCAGGCGCAGCTCCAGCCGGGTGCCGATGATGTCGCGCATGGCCGGGCGCACGGTCATCGCCCGGCCGTTGGTGATGATCACGTGGATGCCGAAGCCCAGACCGCGCTGCGCGATCGCGGTGATCGGCTCCTCCAGCGCCTCGTAGTCCGCGCGCAGCGTGGTCCAGTCGTCGATGACCAGGAAGACGTCGCCGAAGGCCCGGCCGTCCATGGCGTAGGCGGCCAGCTCCGCGCGCCGGGCGCGGAACGCCGCCGCGGAGTCCACCGCGGCCTGCGCGAACAGCTGCTCGCGCTCGGCCAGCAGCGCGGTCAGCTCGCCGACGATGCGGCGCACGCGCTCGCCGTCGCGCCGGGTGGCGTACCCGCCGACGTGCGGCAGCCCGCTGACCGAGGACAGCGCGCCGCCGCCGGTGTCCAGGATGAAGAACTGGACCTCCTCCGGCGTGTGCGTCAGCGCCAGCGAGCTGATCATGGTCCGGACCATCGTGCTCTTGCCGCTCTGCGGGCCGCCGATGATCATCGCGTGCCCGGCGGCTCCCGACAGGTCCACCCACAGCAGGTCCCGGCGCTGCTCGAACGGCTTGTCCACCAACGCCAGCGGCACCGTCAGCCGGCCCAGGCCGCCCCAGCCGGCCGGGCACAGCCCGCGCGCCGGATCCACGGCCAGGTTGGTCAAGATGGCGTCCAGCGACACCGGCTCGTCCAGCGGCGGCAGCCAGATCTGGTGCGCCGCCGGGCCCTTGCCTTCAAGTCGGGCGACCATCGCGTCCATGATGCTGGGCCCGCCGCCGCCGGCCGCCGGGGCCAACAGCTCCGCCGGGTCCGGCTCGGCGGTCGGCGGCGGGGCCGCGGTGTCGACGACCCGCTCCAGCGTGAACGGCAGGATCCGGCGGTGCGCGTTCCCGGAGGAGCCGCGGCGGCGCGCCGGCATGGGGCCCGAGACGTACGCGGCCTTGAACCGCAGCAGCGTCTCGGTGTCCGTCTTCAGATACGCCGACCCCGGGACCGACGGCAGGTGGTAGGCATCCGGAACGCCGAGCACCGCGCGGCTCTCGGCCGCCGAGAACGTGCGCAGACCGACCCGGTACGACAGGTGCGCGTCCAGTCCACGCAGCCGGCCCTCCTCAAGACGCTGCGAGGCCAGCAGCAGGTGGATCGCCAAGGACCGGCCCAGGCGGCCGATCATCACGAACAGGTCGATCATCTCCGGCCGGTTCGACAGCAGCTCGCTGAACTCGTCGATGATGACCAGCAGCGCCGGCAGCGGCTCCAGGTCCGCCCCGCGGTCGCGGGCCCGCTCGTAGTCGCGGACCGAGGCGTAGTTCCCCTTCTCCCGCAACAGCTCCTGACGCCGCAGCACCTCGCCGTTGATGGCGTCGGCCATGCGATCGACCAGGGTCAGCTCCTCGGACAGGTTGGTGATGACCGCGCACACGTGCGGCAGCCCGGCCATGCCGGCGAACGTCGCGCCGCCCTTGAAGTCGACCAGCGCCAGGTTCAGCGTCTCGGAGGAGTGGGTGGCGACCAGGCCGGCGACCAGGGTGCGCAGCAGCTCGCTCTTGCCGGAGCCGGTCGCGCCGATCACCAGGCCGTGCGGCCCCATCCCGTCCTCGGCCGCCTCCTTCAGGTCCATCTCCAGCGGCCGGCCCTCCGGGTCCAGGCCGATCGGCACCCGCAGCCGGTCCCGCGCCGAGCGCGGCAGCCAGGTGCGGGCCACGTCGAGCTCCTCGGGGTCGCCGATGCCCAGCAGCTCCGGCAGGCCGAAGTTGGCCGACATCGGGGAGGCCGCCGCCGTCGGCGCGCCCTGATACGCCCCGGCCAGCCGGCGCGCCAGCGCCTCGGCGGTGGCGGCGTCCATCAGGTCCGGGTTGCCCAGGAACTCCAGGTGCCGGTCCTTGCCCTCGCCGACGACCATGCCCATGCGGTCGCCGGTGACGTGCAGCCGGCCCTGGTACGGCCGGGCGATCGGGGAGGGCTCGGGGCCGGCCAGGTCGATGATCGTCACGCCCTGCAGTCCGGACAGCGGCGCCAGCGTGGTGTCGCCGAAGGTCCGGCCGCCGTCCACCACCACCAGCAGGTGCGGGTTGTCGGTGCTCGCCCCGCGCCCGGAGCCGAACGACGGCCGCGTCCCCAGGTCGCTGCCCAGCAGCTCGGCCAGCGTCCCCAGGTCCCCGGCGGCCAGCCGGGCCGGGCCGACCGCGTCGGAGTTCGCCGCCTGCGCCTGCGCGTGCGGCAGCCACTTGGTCCAGTCCCAGGTGGCGCGGCTGTTGTCGGCCAGGCACAGCGCGATCTTCAGGTCCTCCGGCGAGTGGAACGTGGTCAGCTGCGCTATCAGGGCCCGGACCAGCGGCACGGTGGTGTCGCGGTCGCCGCTGACCGAGACCGAGGCGAACGCCCGCAGCGACAGCGCCACCGGCAGGTCCGCCACCGTCATGTAGGTGCGGATGAACTGCCGCAGCGAGGCCGAGGACACCGGGTCCAGGTCCTCCAGCGGGGCGGTCTGCGGCGCGCGCAGCGGGGTCGCCAGGCGCTGCGGGCCGCGGCCGACCCGGGCGTGCCCGAAGTCGTCGTCGGTCCGGCGCCGCTCCCAGGCCCGGCCCTGGGCCACCCGCAGCCACAGATCGGCCGGCTCCGGGCGGGTGACGGTCAGCGTCGCGCGCTGCGCGGCCGCCACGTCCCGCACCTGACCGCGCAGGGCCGCCAGGTACCGGTGGTAGTCCCGGCGCTCGTTGTTGATCTGTGCTTTCTTCTGGGCGCTGCCGCGAGTGAGCGACATCAGGATCATGCCGATCATGGTGCTGCCGTACAGGGCGCCGAAGACATACGTCATCGCACCGCCCTTGCCGCCCATCGAGTAGAACGACATGGCGCCCATGCCGAGCATCATCGGCAGCATGAACATCAGCTGGTTGAGTCCCGCGCCCGAGCCCTTGGCCAGGACCGGCGGAGCCTGCAGCTGGATCTCCCCGTTCGGCGACCCCGCACCCCGGCGGTCGGTTCGCGCGGGCGGGGTCAGGGTCGTCGGCATCACCGCTACGTCACTCCCGCAATCGTTCTTCAAGATGCGCGCTCAATGTACGGGCACGGGGGCTAAGGACAGGTGGGTACTTTTGCCGTCCACCAGCTCCAGGCCGCCGTTCTAGCCTGAAGCTCGATCATCGACGACCCTTGTGACTTCCACCCCCGACTACCAGGCAGGCGGTGCGACATGTTCGTGATACCGAACTCCAGCGCTATGGACGCCACCGCGATGGGCGGCGGCCCCGGCACTTTCGTGGCCCAGATAGCGACCGGCTCCCCGGAGAGCATCGAGAAGCTCGTTGCCCAGCGTCTCAAGCAGGCTGAGCAGTTCCTCTCGCTGATCAACCAGGCGCGGACCGCGACCCAGACCCTGGAGAAGGCCTGGGGCGGGCACGCCTCGGAGACCGCGGTGAAGAAGTTCACGGACACGCTGAACTCCTTCGAGCAGATCGTCAAGGTCATCCAGGTCTCCTCCGACCTGCTGACCACCTCCAGCACCCTGATCAAGGCCGCCCAGACCGGGTACACCAGCGTGGTCAACGCGGTGAACCCGACGGTCCAGGCGCTGGCCTCGAACTGGTGGACCTACTGGGCCGCGGTCTCGCTGTCCACCTCGGTCAGCGCCGCGCTGCGCGCCTTCATCAACGGCATCGAGGCCATGCTCTCCGCGCTCGGCGGCGGCCAGCTGATGCAGGAGGTCACCACGGTCATCAAGATCATCGGCGACATCGAGAAGCTGATCGGCTCCGGCTCGCACGGCACGCAGGTCCCGCCGTCGGGCTCGTTCACCGGCCCCTCCAGCACCGGCTCCACCAACCAGCTGAAGGCCCCGCCGCAGATCGCCAGCACCACCGGCCAGAACGTGGCCAACAGCGGCGGCCAGGACCCGTCGCTGGCGCAGACGATGAGCCAGTACCAGCAGAAGATGAACAGCGGCATCGGCACGCAGTTCCAGAACGGCGGCTCGCAGAACGGCGGCGTGCAGAACGGCATGCCTGGCGGGGGCGGCGTCCCGTACACCCCGCCGCAGGTCCCGGTCGGCAACGGTGCGACGATCCCGGGCCAGAACCAGACCCAGAACGGCCAGTTCCCCAACGGCCAGTTCCCGAACGGTCAGTTCCCGAACACCCAGATCCCGAACACCCAGATCCCGAACTTGAACCAGTTCCCGCAGGGTCAGTACCCGACCAACGCCCAGTACCCGCCGCAGCAGTCGGTGGGCAACGGCCAGAACAGCGGCTGGAACGCGGTCAACCCGCCGGCCAACTCCGACACCCCGGTGGTCGCGCACCCCACGACCCCGACGCCGACCACGCCGACGACCCCCAGCACCCCGACGACGCCGAGCACCCCGGCCACGCCGGCCACCCCGGCCGGCGACATCACCGTCACCACCACGTACGACGGCGTCAGCACCACCGTGACAATGCCGGTCGGAACGCAGACGGATGTCACTCTGGTGGACCCGACGAATGGCAGCCAGGTCCACGAGCACATCACGGCCGGCGTTTCCTGAGAATTCACAGAACAGGCCGTGGCGGAGGCGGAGTAAATAGCCCATGGAAAGCATCGACTTCTCGACCAATGTGAATGCGCTCATGGAGCGTATTCGCGACCAGCAAGCGGATATCGAGCGCATTCAGCGTGAGCTGGAGGTGATGGAGGTCGTCGGCGCCAGCCGGGACGACGAGGTCCGGGTGACCGTGCGCGGCAACGGCCAGGTCGTCTCGGTGGACATCGACGAGCAGGCGATGCGCGAGAGCGACGCCTACGAGCTCGGCCAGCTGGTCAAGGAGGCGGTCAACGACGGCCTGCAGCGGGTCGCCGAGGCCGGCAGCCAGAAGTTCAAGCCGATGATCGACGCGGCCCAGTCCGCACCGGGGAGCTGAGCGGCGTGGCGGGAAGTCACTCGGCCGGCGGCGCGCTGACGATGACCTCGTCGGCGCCCGCCGGCGAGGCCGGGCCGAGCCGGATGACCTGGGCCCGGCGCGCCACCGTAGTGAGCCCGCGGGCCCGGGTCGACGTCGCGCTGCCGGTGCAGGCCACGTTCGCCGAGCTGGTCCCGGAGCTGGTCCGGCTCTCCGACGCGCAGCGGCACACCGGCCCCGGGCACACGGGCTGGGTCCTGACCCGGCTCGGCGGCTCGCCGCTGCCGCCGGAGCTCACCGTCGCGGCCTCCGGGTTGCGCGACGGCGACGTGCTCTACCTGGTCCCGCGCGAGCGCCAGGGCGCGCCGCTGCTGTTCGACGACGTCATCGACGCGATCGCCAGCGCCTCGGAGAACTCCGACGGGGCCTGGCGGCCGAGCACCGCGCACCGGGTCGGCGTGGCCGGCGGCGCGGTGGCGATGGCCGGCTCCACAGCGCTGCTGTTCGCCCTGCTCTCCGGCAAGGTCGCGGCACCCGCTGCGGTCGGCGGAGCGCTGGTCGTGCTGCTGGTGGCCGGCGGTCTGCTGGCGCGCGTGGTGCACGACCGGCGGGCCGCGATCGCGTGCGTGGCCGCGGGTCTGCCCGGCGCGGTGCTGGCCGGTCTGTCGGCCGCTCCGCCGCACCGGCTGCTGCCGCTGCACGGCGGATCGGCGGCGCTGGGCCTGGCGGCCCTGGCCGCCTACGGCGCGGCGGCGATCGTCACCGTGAAGCACTACTCGGCCTGGTTCGGGGCGCTGGCCGGGGCGGCCGCGCTCGGCGGCGCCACGGCCGCGGTGGTCGGGCTGGCGGACGTCACCGCGGCGCACGCCGGCGTGGTGCTGGCCGTGCTGTCCACGGCGCTGGCCGCCGGGGCGCCGATGCTCTCGATGCGCCTGGGGCGGCTGCCGCTGCCGCGGGTGCCCTCGGACATCACCGCGTTCCGCGAGAACGAGGAGCCCACGCTCGGCCCGGACGTGCTGAACCAGACCACGACCGCGCAGCGGATGCTCACCGGCCTGCTGGCGGCGCTCGGCCTGTCCGCGGTCGCCGGGTCCGTCGCGGCGCTGAAGGCGCCCGGGACCTGGCCGGTGGTGTTCGTCAGCCTGCTGAGCGTGGTGTGGATGCTGCGCTCCCGGTCCTACACCGACACCGTGCAGCGGGTGCTGCTGGTCGGCAGCGGCCTGGCGTCGCTGACCTGGCTGGCCGGCTCGCTGGTGGTGCGGCACGAGGAGTCGCTGCTGCTGGCCGGGGTCTCGGTGCTGGCGCTGGCGGGCCTGGGGTGCTTCGTCTACGCCCGGCACGCCGGGCAGGGGCGGCACTCGCCGTACTGGACCCGGTTCATGGACGTCGCGGAGTTCCTCAGCGTGGTGGCCCTGCTGCCGATCGCCGGGGTCGCGCTCGGGGTGTACCAGCATCTCGGGCACATCAAGCAGCACTGATCCGCGGTACTGAAGCTCTGATTGACGGGGCACGGCGGCCGGGCCTTTCGGGCGGCTCGGCCGCCGGTTTTTCGGCGGATGCCGACAATCGGGCCCTGATCAGGACGACGTCCTGATCAGGGCCCGATGTTTTCGCCTCTCGGCGACCGTCAGTGGTGGATCGCCAGCGGCATGGTCCGCAGCACGAACTCCTGCTGCCGGCCGTTGGCCCGGATCGCCGGGAACGGCGGCTTCAGGCTCTCGGCGTCGACCCCCGCGATCCGCAGCGCGGCCTCGCTGCGCACCCGGCCGCGCGCGGTCCGGCTCAGCGTGTACGAGGCGCAGGTGAACGCCGCACCCGGGGTCCAGCGGCCGAGCAGCGCGGCCGGGTCCAGCGCGCGGTGCGGCTCGTAGCAGATCTGCCGCAGGGTGCCGGCCGACCAGTCGCGCCAGGTCTCCAGGACCGTCGGCGGGGCCGGGTCCGCGCCGTGCAGCGCCACCATCAGCTCCTGGCCGAGCTCGGCCTGGTCCAGCGCGTCCGCGCCGTAGCCGGCCTCGTCCAGCCGGGCCACCAGGCCCAGCGCGGCGCTGGCCACGGCGCGCGCCGAGCCGAGTTCGCCGCCGCCGCGGGCCAGGGCCGCGGACGGGGCCTGGCGCGGCCGGTAGCGCAGGGCGAGCCAGGTCACGCGCATCGGGGCGAGCTGCTGCGGCTGTTGTTGCTGCGAGGACTGTGAGGCCTGTGCAGACTGCGAGCCCTGCGATGCCGACGCCGGCGACGCCGATCCGGACTGCCGCGCCGGTTGCTTCCCGGACTGCTTCGCCGGCTGCTGTCCCGGCGGCGGCATGGCGCCGGTGATGGCTTGCATGGTCATGGTCTCGGACAGGTCCGGGGAGGGCATGGCGGTCAGGCTCTGCGTCACGGACAGGTCCGGCGGCGGCATGGTCTCCAGACTCTGAGTCTCGACCAGGTCGGGGGAGAGCGCTTCCGATGACGACTGCCGGCCCTGGTGTCCGTGCCGGCCTTGCTCCGCCTGCTCGGCCTGTTGCTGGAGCGGGGCCTCGGGCGGCGCCGCCGTCCAGACCACCAGCTGTGCGCTGGCCAGCGGGATCGTGGTCCCCGCGTAGGCCGCCTTGAGCACCTCGATCAGGGTCCCGACATGCGGGTCCTCGGTCGTGCGCAGCCGTACCGCGGAGACCCAGCCGCCGTCGGAGGCCGCCAGGCCGACCCGGTTGCCGGCCCGGTCCACGTACTCGCCCAGGCCCAGATCGGGCAGCAGGGCGGCCAGCGGTTCGGCGGTGCCGGTACCCGGCCCGTCCTTCTTGCGGCGCGTGTTGACCCGGCGGTAGCGGTAGCGGCCCTGGGTGTCGGTCCACTGCGCCAGATGCCGGCCGCGGAAGCGCACGGAGGTCAGGCCGACCAGCGCGCCCGCGCCGGCGTAGGCCGTGGCCTCGGTCGCGGTGGAGTGGCCGTAGCCGGCGACTGCGGCCAGCGCGGCGGCCTCCCAGGCCACGGTCTGCCAGCCGCGGACCGGGGCGATCCAGTCCAGGGCCGCCGAGCCGCGCGGCACCGTGGCCGGGTCGGGCACGGCCGCGGGGGAGACGGCGGCGGTCGGGATCGGGGGAGAGGAAGCCATGATCTCGGCCGCCGGCGCGGCGTGACTGCTCATCGCGGACACCATAATTTCTTCGAGCCGGCGGGAAAACTGACGTTAAACGCCTGTCGGCGCCCACCGGAGACGCCGTCGGGAATTCGACGCGAACCGGCCCCCGCATATGCTTTTGGCGCTCGCTTATCATACGTATACTGGCTTCGGTTCGTACAGCGCTCCAGCCATCCTTCAATGGCGGAAAACGTCGCGGCGGACCGCTCGATTTCCGATCACGAGAAATACCGGGGCGCGCAGTGTGGACTGAGCGGGACCAGATCCAGGCGTACCAGTTCCTCCGACGGCGGCTGGTCTCCGCCTTGGTCACCTCCGACCCCAACCACCCGACCCCGCCGCACCGGCGGCTGGTGATGGGCACCGTCCTGGGCGCCGTGGCGACGATGCTGACCGCGGCCGGCTTCGGGGTGTCCGGGATGCTGGCGCCCAGCCCGCCCCCGGACTGGCAGCACACCGGGCTGGTGATCCTGGACCAGGACGGCGGCGGCCGCTACGTCATGGACAACAGCGGCATCCTGCACCCGGTGACCAACCTGGCCTCGGCGCGCTTGCTGGCCAACGGCGTCAAGACCGTCTCGGTGCAGTCCAAACTGCTCCGCAACGCCCCGCGCGGTGCCACCCTCGGCATAGCGAACGCCCCTGACATGCTCCCGGACGCGACCAACCTGATCGGCGCCCCGGACCCGGTGGCGTGCTCGCGGGCGACCTCGGACATCCCCAAGGAGACCGGCCCGGTCGCCGCGCTGCTGCTGGCGCACGCCGGCGACGGCACCGCGACGCTGAGCACCATGGTGTCCGTCCCCGACGGCCGCGGCCTGCTGGTGCAGACCCCGAAGGGCGACCGCTACCTGATCACCGGCGGCCTGAAGTACCGGATCGCCGACGACAACGTGATGACCGCCCTGGGTTATCAGGCCGCTTCGATCCTCCCGGTCGCGGCCGCCTGGCTCAACGCCGTGCCCTCCGGCCGCGACCTGGTCCTGATGGCGGTCCCCGGCGTCGGCGCCGCCGGACCGCACGTCGGCAGCGCCAAGCGCAAGGTCGGCGAGGTCCTCACCGTCGACAACGCGGTGGCCGGCAAGACCCTGTACTACCTGGTCCGTGCCGAGGGCCTGGAGCCGATCCCGCAGATCGAGGCGGCGCTGATCGTGGCGGACAACGCCAACGCCGCCGCCTACACCGACGGGTCGCAGACGCCCCGCCCGGTCTCGGTCTCCGACGCCACCGCGGTGTCCGCGAGCCCGGCCGGCGACGACGCCAAGGGCTACCCGGCAGGCGTCCCGGCCCCGGTCGGCGCCCTGGGCAACGGCACCGTGGTCTGCGCCACCGGCGATGGCACCTCCCCCGCGCAGATAGCCCTCGGCACAGCCTTCCCCCTCCCGCCCGGCGCCCGCACCGTCCCGACCGGCGCCCCCCAAGGCGGCACCATCGCCGACGAGGTCTACCTCCCCCCGGGCACCGCCGCCCTGGCGACGATCCACGCCGACCCGGCGCCCCAGAACTCCCAGACCACGCCGCCCGCCCCGCCGGTCTACCTCATCACCGACGCCGGCACGAAGTACCAACTCACCGACGACCAGGCCCGCCCCGCACTCGGCTACGGCAACACCGCCCCCGCGACACTGACCAAGAACGCGCTGGGGATGCTGCCCACCGGGCCGAACCTGGACGAGGCCGACGCGCAGAAGGCCGTGGTGGTGGGGAACTGAGGAGTCAGAGTGCAGCGGGCGCGACTTCGCTCAGCGCCTCTTGCAGCCGCTCGACCTGCTGCTGCGCCTGCGCTTGCGTGCGCATGGTAAGCGGGAGGACAACACGGGCCCTGCCATCGATCATGACCACGCACGGGGAGTAGTTGCCTCCCCGGCTCATCGGCCCGACCCGCACCTCGGCGATCCCGTCGCGCGGAATGATGATCGGCGCCGGCTTGAAGTAGTAGACGCGCACGGCGTCGGGTGTGACCTCGACGCGCATCTGCAGGCCCAGCCAGCCGAAGAACGTGCCCGCCGCGATGAGGGCGAGGCTGAGGACGGCGAACATCGCGACCAGCGCGGCACTGAAGTGGATCGAGGCGAGCCAGATCGGAAACGCGATGAACGCCAGGTCCCAGACCACGATGATGGCCTTGAGAGGCGTCAGACTCATTGCGGGCCGCAGCGTCACTTCCTGCATGGGGGCGATCATATATCAGCTCTGATGAATACTCCAGGCGCGAATTTTCATCTCAGCTGTCGTTTTTAGACCGTTTCATCCCCGTCGACAGGCACCCACAACGTCACCGACGTCCCGTTCCCCACCCGCGACCCGACCCCCGCCGTCCCGCCGACCTCGGCCATCCGCGCCGCGATCGACTCGCTGAGCCCGAATCCCGGCTGGTGCGCCGCCGGGTCGAACCCGGCCCCGAAGTCGCGCACCACCACCGTCAGCCCGTCCGGCTCGTCCCAGACCCGGACCAGCGCCTCGGCGACGCCGGAGTGTTTCAGCACATTGCGAAGCGCCTCGCGGGTCGCGGCCAGCACCGCCGCCCGGCGCTGCGGCGTCAGCCCGTCGTCGCCGTCCGCACCGTCCACGCCCTCGGCCGCGTCCAGGCGCATCCGCAGCCCGTCCCGCGCCAGCTCCGTGCCCAGCCCGACCAGGCCCTCGACCACGCTCGGCGTGCTGCGCGCCGCCGTGCGGCGGGACAGCTCCCGGCGCAGCGCGACCGCCTCGGCGTGCGCGACCGCGCGCACCTCGCGCAGCCGCCGCGCCGCGTTGTCCGCGTCGCCCGGCAGCGTCAGCGCGATCGCCTCAAGGGTCTGCAACACCGTGTCGTGCAGCGAGCGCCGCACCCCGGTCCGCAGCCGCTCGGCGTCCCGCTCCAGCACCGCCAGCACCCCGGCCGACACCAGCACCGCGACCAGCAGCACCGCGACGTCGCCGAGGAACGAGGCGGTCACCATCGCGACGCCGTGCGACCGGACGGCGTCCGAATCGGCGATCATCGCCAGCCGCACGACCATCCCCAGCGAGGCGGCGCCCAGTCCGGCCGCGACCCCGCGAACCAGCGTCCACAACGCGACGCAGCCCGCGAAGTACTGCCACGACACCTCGACCGCGCGCACCGACGGAGTGGAGATCGCGCCCATCGCCAGATTCCCGGCGACCGCCAGCAGCGCGTCCACGAGCAGCACCATCCGCACCGGGACACCGCGCAGCGCGCCGAACCCGAGCCCGGCCGTGGCGGCCACCAGCGCCGCGCACAGCGCCAGGATCGCCAGGCTCCCGGAAGCCCCGAAGCCGCCTACGTAGACCAGCGCCGCGGCGGGCAGTACCCCGATCTGGAACGCCAGCGGAAGGAAGACGGCGTACTCGGCCCCGTCGGCGCCCGACCAGTCCCGCGCCGCCAGATCCCGGATCCGGGTGCGTCCGGCCGGAGCGACCAGAGCCCCCGGCCGCCCCGCACGCTCCGCCGCCCGTGCCGACACTGTCCCCACCGTCCGTGCACGTCCCGCGAACCGCCCCGCCGCCTGCGCGAGCCTCAGCACGCCGCCGACTCGGCCAGCACGCCGAGCTCGATCGCGGCCCGCGTCATGTCGGCCCGGCGGCGCGCGCCGATCTTGTCGCGGATCCGGTCCAGGTAGGAGCGCACGGTCCGCACGCTGATCCCCATCGCCATCGCGATGTCCCGGTCCCGCTCGCCGGCGGCCACCAGCCGCAGCACCTGCTTCTCCTGCCCGGACAGCTCCAGACGCGGACCGGCCTGCCGGTTCTGCTCGGTGGTCAACACGATCGAGGCCAGGGTCGGCGAGACGTAGCTGTTGCCGGCCGCTATCTCGCGCACCGCGCGCAGGATCTCGGTCCCCTCGGACTCCTTCGACAGGAATCCGCGGGCGCCGGCCGAGATCGCGCCGAGCACGTCGGACTTCGCGGCCTCGCCGGACACCACCAGCACGCGGTTGCCCATGCCGTTGATCTGCAGCACCGCCGCGGAGCCCTTGACTCCCGGCAGCGTCAGGTCCAGCACGACGATCCCGTCACGGCGGGGCCGGCAGGCGACGAACTTCCCCACGCTTCCGGCGACCACGTCCACGTCCATGTCGCCGGCCTCTTCGAAGAGCCGGGTGAGGGCGTCGCGGTAGAGGGGGTGGTCCTCCACGACGCTGACGGGGATACGGGAAGACTCCTGCTCGGGGCGGACGCGGGTGGCTTCCATGGCTCGCCTCTCATGGTGCTCGGGGGCGGTAGCGGGCCGGCGGGTGGACCGGACCGCGGGGGGCGCGGGGTCGTCGCCGGCGTCGGCCCGCTGTGAGGACCACGCCGACGCCGACGCAGCACCCAGTGTCATCACCCTTAGTCGACGCGTCGTCGGTAAAACTACGTAACCCGCTACTACCTCTTACAGAGCGGCGCTACCTACCCGACTGAGTCGCGGTACTCACCCCGCCGCGCTGCCCTACCTGTACGGCCGACCTGCAACGGGCAACCGACTGGCGTCGTAAGCGACAAATAAACAGAATGAAAGGTCTCGGTCACCGGGGCTGGGTACAGTCACACCCATACCTGTGTGAAGTAAAAACTTCTCTGTTGTTCCCTCGGAGCGTCAGGGGTCGACAACCTTGGGGGAGGTGCGCGTGCTTGCCATCGGTTCGCCACAAGCCTGGCAGGCTCTGGTCGGGCGGGAAGCCCAGGCCCAGCGGATGGCCGAAGCCGTCACGGCCTTGGCCTCGGGCCGGGGTGCCGTGCTGGAGATCGCCGGGGACCCCGGGATGGGCAAGACCCGGCTGCTCGGCCGGCTGGCCCAGCTCGCCTCCGGGCACGGCGCCCGCGTCGCCCGGTCCACCGCGCTGCGCGGGAACACCATCCCCCGCCAGCTGTTCCGGGACGCCTGGGCCGACGTCCCGGCCCCGGAGACGTCCGACTCCGACGACGACGAGGCGTTCCGCCGCATCCGCGCCGGCCTGTCCGACTGGGCCTCGGACCCGATCGGCGTCGGCGGCGCCGTGGTCTTCGACGACGTCCACCTCGCCGACGAGGCCTCCACCCGGCTGCTGGCCCGGCTGATCCGCACCCCGGTGCCCGGCCCGCTGCTGATGGCCATCGGCCACTGCCCGCGCCGCACCGGCTCGGTGCTGCTGGAGGCGCTCGACGACGGCACCCGCACCGGCACGGTGGTCCGGGTCGAGCTGGACGCCCTCGACCTCGGCGCCGTCAACCAGCTGCTCACCGCCTGGTCCGGCGGCAAGGAGATCGACCCCGGCTACCTGGAGCAGATCCGCGCCGCGGCCGACGGCAACCCGCGCAACCTGCGGGTGCTCACCGCCGCCGGCTGGCGTCCGGAGCTGTGGCCGGACAGCCCCGGCGAGGACACCGGCGCGCTGCTGCGCGAGGGCGCGTCGATGGCCGCCGAACTCGATTCGCTGACCCCCGAGGAGACCGCGGTGGTCAGCGCCGCCGCGGTGCTCGGCGGTCCGTTCCGGCCCGAGGACGTCGCCGCCATCTGTACCGCTTTCACCCCCGGAGTCGGGCTCGCCGGCATCCTGGACGCGCTGGACGACCTGGTCCGCGCCGACGTGGTCCGGCACATCGCCCCCGGCGCGCGCTTCGCCTTCCGGCATCCGCTGCTCGGGCACGTGGCACACGAACGCGCGCCGCTGCCGACCCTGCTGGCCGCACACCAGCGCGCGCTGGAGCTGCTCAGGTCCCGCGGGGCTTCCGCCGTCGATCTCGCGCGGCACGCCGAGCACCTGGTCGGCACCGACGCCACGGCAGCAGCCCCACTGCTGGCCCGCGGCGCGAGCGAGATCCTGCCGGACGCGCCGGAGACGGCCGTGCGGTGGCTGCGCCTGGCGTTGCAGACCCCGGTCGGGGAGCGGCCCAGCGCCGAGCGCGACGCGCTGATGCTCGAATGCTGCCGGGCGCTGTCCGCCGCCGGGCGGTTCGAGGAGGCCCGGGCGCTGGCGCACGACGTGCTGCGCGACGACACCTGGCTCACCGGGCCGCTGCGCCAGCGCGCGTACGCGATGCGGGTCGCCGCCGAGCGGCAGCTCGGGCGGTACGACGAGGCGTCGGCGGTGGCCAGCGCGGCGATCGAGGCGCTGCCCCGGCCGCTGACCGCCGGCGCCGCCGAGCTCGCGTTCGAGTACGGGGTGCTGCACCTGTACCGCGGCACGTTCGCGTTGGCACGGCCGGTCGTGCACGAGGTCGCCGCGGCGGTGAAGGCCGCCTCCGACGCCGCGGCCGCCGGGCTCGCGACCGACGGCACGGGTCCCGTTGCGAACGCTGCCGGTGCCCCCACGGCACCCGGATCGCTCGACACTTCACATGACGTTGACACGTATTTGATCGATATACCGTCGGCCCCCGAAGCCCGCGCCGCGGCGGCGGTCCGCGTCCTGGCCGCCTTCGGCGACGCCTTCCTCGGCGAGACCGCCGACGCGATCCCGGCCCTGGTCGAGAGCGCGCGGCTGGTCGACGGCCTGCCCGACGCCACCGCCGCCCGCAACCCCGAACTGCTGGCCATGCTCGGCTGCGGCGAGATGTTCATGGAGGGCTACACCGCCGCCTCCCGGCACCTGCGCCGCTGCCTGACCATCGCCCGCAAGGGCGGCCCGCAGCAGATGAAGCTCAACGTCCTGCTCGGTCTGGCCTTCATCGACCAGCAGACCGGCAACCTCCAGCGCTCCGAGGAACTCGCCGAGGAGGCCGGCCGCGTGGCACGCACCACCGGCGCCGGCGACGGGGTCAGCATGAGCGAGGCGCTGCGCGTCGGCGCGATGGTCTGGACCCGCCCCCGCGCCGAAGCCGCGGCGGTGACGGCGGCCGCCGAGCACGCCGTCCGCATCGCCCGCCCCGGCAACGGCTGGTGGTCCGGCTCGGCGGCGATGCAGCTGGCCCTGGTCCGCATGGTCAACGGCGACGCCGCGGGCTGCGTGGACGCCCTGCTGGAAGGCGGCGGCGGCCCCGAACTGCGCAAACTGCAACCGGCCTACCGCCCGATGCTGCTGGCGATGCTCTCCTCGGCCGCGCTGCGCTCCGGCCGCCCGGAACTGGCCCGCCAGGCCGCCCGCGACGCCCAGGAGGCGGCGGAGGCCTCGGGGCTGTCGGTACAGCGCTCGTACGTAGTCCGCGCCCAGGCCGCGCTCCACGCGGCCGAAGGCGACCACGACACCGCGGCGAAGCTGTTCGAACAGGCCGCCCTCGGTTTCCGCCGCGCCAACCGCCCGATCCAGCACGCCTGGACCCTGGTCGCGGGCAGCGCCTCGGCGGCACTCGCCCTCGGTCCGACGATCGCCGCCACCTGGCTCGACTCCGCCGAGGAAGTCGCCCGCATCCACGGCGCGGCGCGCATCGAGGAGGAGGCCGCCGACCTCCGGACGCGCCTCCTCTCCGGCGGTGGCTCCGGCGGCGGCGCGGCACGCCCTACGGCGCAGCCGGCGCTCCCGGCGACCGGCACCGCCGAGGTGGCCGGAACGACCGGCGCGACCGCGACGGCGACCGCCTCGGCCGCAGCGACCGGCGTGGCGGTGGCGGGTGTGGCGGGCGTGCCTGGCGTGCCTGGCGTGCCGAGTCCGGCGTCGTCGCCGACGCCGTCACCGGTGCCGGGCAAGGGCGGCGTCCCGATCCCGGGACCACTGCAATCGGACGACGTCCGCGCCCTGCTGACCGAACGCGAACGCGAAATCGCCGCCCTGGTCGCCACCGGCCGCCGCAGCCGCGCGATCGCCGACGAGCTGTACTTGAGCCACCGCACGGTGGAGACCCACCTGGCGCGGATCTATCGGAAGTTGAACGTTTCGTCTCGGACGGCGCTCGCGCACCTGCTTCAGGGTACTGATTCGGCCGGGCCGGACTGAAGGCCCGGGTCCTCACTCCTTCGCCTACTCCTTCACCCCGCTGCCCAAAGCCGCCGAGGTGAAGTGCCGCTGCGCCACCAGGAACAGCACGATCACCGGGACCGCCAGGACGCACGCGCCAGCCAGGATCACGCCGTACGGGTTGGCCGCGGTGGCCGCGTTCGTCGACACGTACTCGCCGAGGGACACCGCGAGCGGCTGCATCGCGTGCTTCTTCGTGATCAGGAACGGCCACAGGAACTCGTTCCACGGCCCGATGAACGTGATCACCGAGGCCGTGAGGATCGCCGGCTTCGTCAGCGGCGCCGCCACGAGCAGCAGCGTGCGCACCTCTCCGGCACCGTCGATGTGTGCGGCGTCGAACAGTTCGTCCGGCAGGGAGACGAAGAACTGGCGGAAGATCAGCACCGCCGTGGCGTTCACCGCGAACGGCAGGATCATCCCCAGGTAGTTGTCCGCCAGGCCGTAGTCCCGCACCACGAGGATGTACAGCGGGATCATCATCACCTGGAACGGCAGCACCAGGACCAGGATCAGCATCCCGGCCACCGCCGGCTTGCCCGGGAAGCGCAGCCGCGCCAGCGCGTACCCGGCGGGCAGCCCGACGACGATGGTCAACACCACCGTGCCGAGCGTGAAGATCGCCGAGTTCGCCAGCGAGGGCAGCAGCGAGATCGCGCGGTTGACGTCCCGGTAGTTCTGCAGGCCGAGGTTCCCGGCCTTCGGTATCAGGCCACTGAAAGCGCTGTCGGCGCGCAGCTGCAATGAGCCGACCACCATGTAGTACAGCGGGAAGACGCTGGCCAGCGCCCCGAGGGTGACGAAGCCGTACGTCGTCAGGCGTCGCAGAACCCTGCCCGTCGATCCGGGCGTTGCGTTACTCACGGTCCTCACACTCCTTCCCGGGACTGGGCCAGCCGGCGCGCGCCGGCGCCGAGCCCGGCCACCAGCAAGACGAACAGCGTCAACAGGATCCCGATGGCCGCGCCGACCCCCGGCTTGCCCTGTTCGACGCCGTCCTGGTAGATCAGCAGCGCCGGTGACATGGTCGCGCCGTTCGGGCCGCCGCCACCGGTGAGCAGGTAGGGCTCGGTGAACAGGTTGGCGCCGACGATCAGCGCCAGCGTGGTCACCAGGATGGTGATGTTGCGCAGCGCGGGCACCGTGATCGCCCGGAACTGTCGCACCGCTCCGGCGCCGTCGATGCTCGCCGCCTCGTAGAGCGAATCAGGGATCAACAACACTCCGGCGAGGTAGAGCAGGACGTAGAAGCCGAGCTGTTTCCACGTCACCTCCAACGCGATCACGACCATCGCCAGGTGCGAGTTGACCAGCCACGACGGATTCGGCGCCGCGGAGCCGAGTACGTGGTTGATCAGGCCGCTCTGGCTGAACAGGAAGTACCAGACGCCGATGACGGCGATGCTCGCGGTGACGTAGGGCACGAAGAAGGCTGAGCGGAAGAAGGCCTTCATGCGCGTCAGCCTCGCCAGGACCGCGGCCAGCGTCATGCCCAGGATCACGGTCAGCGGGACGTTGATCACCAGGAACTCGCCGATGTTCAGGAACGACCGGCGGAGGAGCGGGTCCGAGAGCGCTTCGCGGTAGTTTTTCAGGCCCACGAAGGGCTGCGGGACGGAGGCGCCTGGTGCCGCGTATACGTAGTCGAGTACTGAGATGCGGATGCCTTGGATGATCGGCACTGCGTAGACGATGACGAGGTAGACGCCGTATGGTGCGGCCAGCCATAGGCCGATGAGGGTCTTCGACCTCGGGCCTCCTCGCTTCGCGCGGGTCGTGTGGGTCGCGCGGGTTGCGCGGGTCCCGTGAGTCGTGTGGGTCGCGCGGCTCGTGTGAGACATCAGCCCCGGCCTACTTGGCGACGTCGGACACGACGGTGCCGGCCGCGTCGTGCAGCCACTGGCTGGTCGCCTGCTGGCCGAAGACCACGGACTTCAGGTAGCCGTTGCGGAAGTCCTGCCACATGGTCACGCCGTTGGCCACGTTCGGCACCTCGACGGTCCGGCCGGCCTGCTGCGCGAACAGCGTGTACTCGGGGTGCGCGGCGAAGTAGGACGCGTAGACGCCCGGCAGGTCGGTCCGCAGCGGCATCTGGCCGGTGGTGCTCAGCAGCGTGCCGTCGTTGTCCTGGTCGGTGGCGAACTTCAGGAAGTCCCACGCGCTCTGCCGGTTGTTGCACGCGGTGAACACCGAGACGGTCTTGGAGTCGGCGAAGGTGTGGATCTGGTCGGCCGGCATGCCCGCCGACGTCGGCACCGGCACCGCGCCCCAGTTCACCTTGCCCTGGTGGCTCGCGATGGCCCACGGCCCGACGATCGCCATCGCCGACTTCTTGTCCGCGAACGCGTCGCCGTTGTACTTCTCCTTCGGGGCCTGGTTCTTGGCGTAGACGCCGGCCCAGAAGTCGGCGACGGCCTGGCCTGCGGCGTCGTCGAAGGTGGCCTTACCGTTCGCCACCAGCGGCTGCCCGCCGCTCTCGGCGATGTAGAGCGGGTAGTAGTCGAACCAGTTCTGGAAGAACTCGTTGGTCGGCGCGGGCGCGATGGCGTACTGCGCGACGCCGGAGCCGACGAGCTTCTGCGCGGCGGCGTCGAAGTCCGCGTAGGTGGCGAGGGCGGGGTGGTCGGGATCGAGGCCGGCGGCCTTGAACATGTCCTTGTTGTAGAAGATCATGACCGGATTGCTCTTCCACGGCAGCTGGTAGTACTTGCCATCAGAGCTCTTGTATTCGGACGCGACGGCGGAGCCGCTCCGCCCCTCGATGTAGGAGGCGCCGTCGGAGAAGTCGTTCAACGGCACGAGGCCGCCCTGCTTCACCCACCCCGAGATCGCCGACGGGGAGCCGTTGAAGACCAGGCACGGAGCGTTGCCGGCGGCGATGGCCGCGGTGATGACCTCTTCGGAGCTGGTGCCGGCGGGGATCTCCTCGCCGGTGACTTGCTGGTCCGGATGCGCTTTGTTCCACGATGCGACGGTTGCTTTGCCCCAGGACACTTCTTGGGCGTTGTTGGAGTACCAGATTTTGATCGGTCCGCTTGTTGGCTTGCCGGCGCTAGCGCCTCCGGAGCTGCATGCTGCCAGGGTGAGGGTGAGGGCTGTGCAGGTTAGGGCTGCGATGGCGGTGGTGGTGGCGGTTGAGTTGGCGGTGGCGGTGGTTGAGGCGGCGGTGGCGGTGGTGGTGAACGTGCGTATTTTTGGCATGGTTGATCCTCCCTAATCCGGCGTAAGAGGTTCCAAAAACCCCTTCCCAGGATCAAGGGAATCAAAGCTCGAAGTCGTGTCCAGTCGGGATTTGCGGGGGGTGGTGGTGGGTGGTGGTTGTCTGCTGTTGGTTGCCTGCTGGCTGGCTGGCTGGCTGGCTGGCTGGCTGGTTGTTGTCGGTTGTCGGTTGTCGGTTGTCGGTTGTCGGTTGTCGGTTGTCGGTTGTCGGTTGTCGGTTGTCGGTTGTCGGTTGTCGGTTGTCGGTTG
>NZ_JBGCCM010000024.1:0-189573 GCF_041262085.1 Catenulispora sp. GAS73 | reverse complement strand
GACGAGGCTGGACCACAGCAGGTGGGGTGCGGCTTGATTCCGCCAAACCGGGCTGGTTCCGTTTACGGCGACGACGCGGCGAGGGACCCAGAACCTCGGCGACCACAAGCAGCACCGCCACCGAACAGCGCAACGCAGGCAACAGCGGATAGGAAGCCGACCAGTCGCGGGCCGCCGCCAAACAGCAGGTCGCGCGGGTCGCCCCCTCGCTGTAGAGCGCCCGCCGGAGGCCTCAAGGTGCCCACCAAACGCGGCCGCCAGCCGCCAGACCAAACGCGTGCGCAGTGACTCGGACCTGTGCGTGGTCGTGCCCATGAAAACCGCCGGTCGCCAACGCACCGCCGCAGAGACCTGAACCGGTGCGTGGTCGTGCCCATGAAAACCGGCGGCCGCCAGCGCAACCCGCGCCGCACAACCGAACTGCGTCCCCCTGCGAGGTCACCAAACCTTAGGCGAAGCCGTAAAAAGCCTCTAAAACCACAGGCCAGACGTACCCCGCCCGACACCAGCCCCCACACATCAAGCAGCAGCGCCTAAAGGCCTTTGAACTTCGTCACCCACGCACTGCCGCCCCAGCGCCAGCCGCACCGACCGAATACCGATAGTTCCGCGGCGAAGTCCCCATCGCGCGCTTGAAGGCGTTGCTGAAGGCGCTCTCCGACCCGTAGCCGACTTCGCGCGCGAGCACGGCGACCGTCGTGCCGTCGTGCCGCAGGGCCCGGGCGGCCAGGTTCATGCGCCAGGTGAGCAGGTATGTCAGGGGTGGGACCCCCACGGTTTCGCGGAACCTCACCGCGAACGCCGTCCGCGACAGCGATGCCGCCCGCGCCAGCTCCTCCAGCTGCCAGGGCCGCGCCGGCTCGCCGTGCATCAGCCGGAGGGCTGGTGCGATGCGTTCGTCGGCGAGGCCGCGGAGCCAGCCCGGCGGGAGGCTCGTGGTGTCGGCGAGGCTGATGCGCAGCACCTGCAGGAACAGCAGCTGCGCGATGTGGTCCATGGCGACCGCCGCGCCGGGGCGGCGGCCGGTCATCTCGTCGAGCAGCTGCTCGGTGAGGCGGCGGAGGGTTCCGGCTTCGGGTGCGTCGCTGCGGACGTGGACCAGCGGCGGCAGGGCGTCGCGCAGGAGGCTGCCGCCGTCCCGGCTCAGGTCGACGTGGCCTGCGACGCACATGATGTCCTCGCCGGAGCCGACGGTTCGGATCCCCGTCCGCGGGTCGACGGGGAGCCGGCCGCCGGCCATCGGGGGGACGCCGGGGTCGCTGCACATGATGTACGGCAGCGCGCCGTCGGAGACGATCACGTCGCCTTCGGCCAGCTGAACCTGTTCGCCGGTGTCCTCGCGGACCAGCAGGCAACCGCCGCGCACGACGCAGGTCACCTTCAGCCGGTCCGGAGCGTGCAGCCGCAGGGCCCAGGGGCCGCCGGCGACGAAGCCGCCGGACATGGCCGCGCGGGCGTCGGCGATCGCGAGGGCGTCGCCGAGGGGGTCTTCGGGGGCGGCCGGCTCGGCGGGCTCGGGGCGCTCGGAGCGCTCGGGGAGTTCAGCGAGCTCGACCAGTTCAGCGACCTCGGTCGGCTTCGCTTCTGTACTCTCACGCAAGTTTTGCGAACTCACAAGTATTCATCGTACATCCTTGCCGGCCTAGCGTGGTCCTGTAAGCATCACCAGAAGGGACCGCCCGTCATGACCACCACACCGCAACGCCCCCTCCCGTCCGGCTTCTCCGCCGCCTCCACGGCTGACGAAGTGATCAAGGGCGTCGACCTCACCGGCAAGACCGCGATCGTCACCGGCGGCTACGGCGGCATCGGCCTGGCCACCGTGCGCACGCTGCGTGACGCCGGTGCGCAGGTCGTCGTCCCGGCCAGGAACACCGAGGGTGCCCGCGCCGCGCTGAAGGACCTGGACGGCGTGCGCGTCGAGGAGCTCGACCTCGTCGAGCCCGCGTCCGTCGAGGCCTTCGCCGAGCGCTTCCTCGCCGAGGGTCGTCCGCTGCACCTGCTGATCAACAACGCCGGCGTCATGGCCACGCCGCTGACCAGGGACGCGCGCGGCAACGAGCTGCAGTTCGCCGTCAACCACCTCGGGCACTTCCGGCTCGCCACCCGGCTGTGGCCGGCGCTCGCCGCGGCCGGCGCGGCCGGCGGGGCGCGCGTCGTGGCGCTGTCGTCCCGAGGCCACCGCTACTCGCCGGTCGTGTTCGAGGACCTGAACTTCGAGCACCGGACCTACGAGCCGTTCCTGGCATACGGCCAGTCCAAGACCGCCAACTCCCTGTTCGCCGTCGAGCTCGACCGGCGCGGCCGTGACGAGGGCATCCGGGCCTTCGCCGTGCATCCCGGCGCGATCCTCGACACGGACCTGACCCGGCACCTCGACGACGACGCGCTGCGCGCGGCCGGCGTCGTGGACGTCGACGGCCGACGCGTGCTGAGCAACGGGCTCCACGTGAAGACGGTCGAGCAGGGCGCCGCGACCACGGTGTGGTGCGCGATCAGCCCGGCGCTGGACGGCCTGGGCGGCGTCTACTGCGAGGACTGCGACATCAGCCCGGTCATGACCGCCGAGGAACTGGCGGCGTCGGACCGGCCGCTCGACGGCCCCGGCGTGCTGCCGTTCGCGGTCGATCAGGATGCTGCGACGCGGCTGTGGGACGTCAGCGAGCAGCTGATGTAGGCGGGCGCAGGTGGCACGGAAGACACGCGAGGCGCGGCCGTCTGGGTAGATTGATCGCCATGAAAGACCGGCAGCGGGCACAGATCGATCTTGCCCGGTTACCCGACGACATCGCGCACCTCATCGCGGGCCTGGCGCCCGGCGGCACAGTGGAGATCACGCGCGGTGGCGAGCCGGTCGCGACGATCACCGCCGCCGGGTCTGCCCCGCTGGAAGGCACGGTCATCCGGGCCCGCCCCGCCTCGGACGACGGTGCTGAGCGGCGCACGGCGGCCGAGGACGAGGGCGTGACGGTCGTCGCCACCGCGATGAAGCTCTCGGACACCGCACGGAGCAAGCTCTCGGAGGAGCTCGGCGACGACTTCATCGTCCTGGACATGTGGGACGCCCCGAAGACCGCCGACGTGCTCCTCATCCCGGCGATCAGCCTGAAGCTGCTGGGCAGTCTGCGCGGGATGTTCCCCTCGGCGCGCGTTGTCATCGCCGAGCTCGACGATCCGGAGCTCGGGATCAGCTATCCCAGTCCGGTGCGGCGGCTGCTCGACGCCGGAGCCGACCTCTATCTCGCCACGACGACCGTGCCCAGCCTGGCGCGGCAGCTCGGCGAGGCGGTGGTCAGCGCGCGGGGCGAGCTCGGCGCGGCGCGGCGGCCGCGTATGGAACTGGAGTAGCGGCGGCTCGGCCTCACTCCACGATCTGCGTCCGGCTCAGCCGTACTTCTTCGATGTCCAGCCGGGCCTGGATCTGCCGCACCACCGCGTCGTCGATCTGGTGCTCGTGCCGCAGCCGCAGCACCGTGGCGCGCTTGGAGTCCAGCAGCGCCAGGCGCAGCTCGCGGTACTGGTCGTCGAACCGGCGGAGGCGTTCGGCGGCGTCGTCGTCGATGTCGTCGGAGTCGTCGTCGGGGTTGCCGGCCTGGCTGACGCGCATGCGTTTCTCGTACTCGCGGCGCGTCATGTCCACGATCTCCGGGGCGGTGCCCAGGGCCGCGGCGATGTCGGGCATCGCGGCCAGGGCTTCCTCGGAGGCCGTGCGGTTGGCCATGCGGCGTTCGGAGTCGATGACCGTGTCTTCCGGGAGGTTGACCCAGCGGACCACCGGCGGCAGTGCGAACGCCTGGAGCATCAGGGCCGCGATGACGCCGGCCGTGACGAACACGATGACGTCGCGGTCGGGCAGCGGCAGGCCGTTGTCCAGGGTGTTCGGGACGGCGAGCGCGGCGGCCAGCGAGACCGCGCCGCGGAAGCCCGCCAGGCCGGTGATCACCCGGAAGCCGTGGCTGACGCGGCGGGCCTGCTGGGAGGGGCGGCGGTCCAGGGCGCGGATGATGTAGATGACGGTGAACTGGAAGGCCAGCCGGACCGCGATCAGGATCCCGCACACCGCCGCCACCAGGGACAGCGCCCGGGCCAGGTCGAAGCTGGTCAGGTTGCGGACCGCGGACTGGGACTGCAGGCCGACCAGGACGAACAGGGCGCCGTTGAGGACGTAGGTGCCGATCGTCCAGAAACCCTGGGAGAGCAGCCGGACCGCCGGGGTCCCGACCGTCGGCCCGAGCTGGCCCATGATCAGCCCGCACGCCACCACCGCCAGCACGCCCGAGGCCTGGACCGCCTCGGCGAGGAGGAAGGCGCTGAAGGGGATGAGGAGGATCGCGACGTTCTCCAGCAGCGGGTCCGTCAGGCGCGCGCGGAGCCGGCCGCCGACGAACGCGACCGCGACGCCGGCCGCGGCCCCGCCGGCGTAGGAGCGGATCAGGAGCCAGCCGACGTGCACGGCGCTGAAGTGCTCGGTCCCGACCGTGACCGACACCGCCACGGCGTAGAGGACCAGCGCCGTCCCGTCGTTGATCAGGCTCTCGGCCTGCAGCAGGTTCATCGCCTGGCGCGGCAGCACCCGGCCCAGCGCCGCGACCGCGGTGGCGTCGGTCGGCGCCAGCGCCGCGCCGAGGATCCAGGCCGGGCCCCACGGGACCCCGAACGCGTGCGCGACCACCGCGACCATCGCCGCCGTGACGATCACGAGCAGCGTGGTCATCAGCACCAGACCGCGCAGGGTGCGCCGGATCCACCGCAGCGAGGCGTTCAGGCTCTCCCAGTACAGCAGCGCCGGCAGGAAGAGGAGCAGCACGGTGTCCGGCGGCAGGTTCACCTCCCGCAGCCGCGGCACGAACCCGACCAGCGCCCCGGCGGCCAGCATCAGCACCGGCGGCGCCACGCCGAGGCGGTTTCCCACGATGCCGCAGGCCAGCACGCAGGCGCCGATCACGACGATCACCGTGAGCGCGAGCACGCGGGCCTCCTGGCGGTGGGGCGGCCGCCGGACGGCGGGGTCTTGGTGGTGATGATCTCCATCCGAGGCGCGGTTCACTCCGAAGGATGACCGAAGCTCGAAACCTGAGCAGGAAGTCTAGGGCCGAAGGCTGAAACCTCAGGACGTCCTAGGGCGCGGCCACGCCCCCGGCCGCATGCTCCGCACACAAGCACCCGACCCCGCGCTCGATCCACTCCCGCATCCGCCATTCCGGGTGCCGCTCCACCATCAGCGCCCTGACCTCCTCGACCACCGTCTCCTCGGTCACCGCCGCGTCCCGGCGGCGCCAGGTCTCGTCGCGCAACTCCCTGAGGTAGTCCCGTACCTCGGCGAGCAGCGCCGCGTCGCCGATGGCGCCGTGGCCGGGGACCACCACGCGGTGCTGTTCGGCGGCCAGGCCCTCCATCACGCGGATCCAGCGCACGCCGGAGACGTCCGTGTCGTGCGGGGGGAACCAGGGGAAGATCGCGAACTGGCCGGCCTCGGCGAGGTCGCCGGTGAACAGCACGCCGGCGTCCGGGACCGTCACGACCTGGTCGCCGCGGCTGTGCGCGCGGCCGGTCGGGCGCAGGTGCACGGTGCGGCCGCCCAGGTCCAGGGCGTAGCCGTCGTCGAAGACGACGTCCGGCGTGGGGAGCTCCGTGCCGTCGAGCTCGCGCGCGACCGGGGCGCCGAGCTGCGTGAACATCGCCAGGTAGCCCGCGCCCTTCTGGGACAGGTCGTCGGCCTGCGCGCGGTTGACCAGGTACGTCGCCTCGTCGGCGAACGCCTGCGCGCCGAAGGCGTGCTCCGGGTGGAAGTGCGTGGTGGTCAGGTAGAGCTTGCGGCCCTTGGCGTAGTCGCGGGCGAAGCCCAGGACGTCGCGCGCGTTGCGCGGCCCGAGCCCGGTGTCCACCACCAGGACCGAATGCGCGCCGCCGATCACGCCGATGTTCGGCACCAGGTCCACATCGTGGTTGGGCAGGACGACCAGGTCGCGGGCGATTTCCTGGGCGCTGGAGGTCTCGACGACCGGGTCGGGGAAGGGGTAGTCAGCCATGCTTCGAGTGCAACACCGGCGCGCGGAGGGCGTCCAAGTCCGATCCCGCAAGGGCGATACCGCGCGGGTATCGTCGCCTGTGATGGACATGGAACTGCGCTCGCTCCGCTACTTCGCCGCCGTCGCCGAGGAGCTGCACTTCGGGCGGGCCGCGCGCCGGCTGCACATGACGCAGCCGCCGCTGAGCCGGGCCATCCGGCAGCTGGAGACCGACCTCGGCGTCGCGCTGTTCGAGCGCTCGCCGTCCGGCGTCGTGCTCACCGAGACCGGAGCTTGGTTCTACCGGGACGCCCGCGCGCTGCTCGACCAGGCCGACCGGTTGCAGGCCAAGGTCGCGGCGTCGGCCGGGGCCGCGACTCTGACCGTCGGCATGCTGTCCGACGGCGCCGATCCGGCCGCGGCCGATCTCGTGA
This sequence comes from Catenulispora sp. GAS73, assembly GCF_041262085.1. Lineage (NCBI taxonomy): Bacteria > Bacillati > Actinomycetota > Actinomycetes > Catenulisporales > Catenulisporaceae > Catenulispora > Catenulispora sp. GAS73. The sequence continues at coordinate 183,131 of NZ_JBGCCM010000024.1, read as the reverse complement.
AAGCCTTCCGCGAGCGCCATCCGCACGTGGACGTCCACATCCGCGAGGCCGACTTCACCGACCCGACCTCCGGCCTGCGCGCCGGGCAGGTGGACGTCGTGCTCACCTACGCTCCCTTCGACGAGACCGGTATCAGTGTCCGCCGGCTCCGGGTCGATCCGGTCGGCGCCGTTCTGCGCACCGACGACCCGCTGGCCGACCGCGAGGTCCTGCGTCTCGCCGAGCTCGCCGACCGACGCTGGTTCCGCTTCCCGGAGACCGCCGACCCGATCTGGCGCGCCTTCTGGAACGCCACCACTCCGGCCGGCCCACTGCGCGAGGGCCCGGTGGTGCGGACCGTGCACGAGTGCTTGCAAGCCGTGCTGTGGAACGGCACGATCGGACTGGCGCCGCGGGTCGGGGTGTTGCCGGCCGGCCTCACCTTCGTGCCGCTGGCCGACGCGCCGCCGAGCGCGCTGGTCGTCGCGTGGTCCGACGCGCGGGACGATCCGCTGGTCCGCTCGTTCGTCCGAGTCGCCGCGCAGACCTACGGCGCCGTGCCAGGGGGCTGACAGGCCCGAAGACAGTCGAGGGGGATGGATGATGCGTGAGCGCACACGGCGGTTCGCCAGAGCGGCCGCAGCCGTCTCGGTACTGGCGGCGGCGATGGGTTCGGCGGCGGCCTGCTCCAGCAGCGGGTCGTCCGGGGGAGGCGGCGGCGTCGGCGCCGGTTCGGGCGCGTTCGCGGACGCGCTCAAGAACATCCACGACACCGCACAGACCAGCGGCTCCATCGAGTTCGGCGACACGGCGCAGCTGGCCAAGCTCAACGGCGGCACCACCCCGGCCGCGAACGGCCCCTTCGCCCGCCTCGTCGGCGCCGGCTCGGACCAGCTGACGCAGTACGCCTCGCTCCTGCCCCCGCTGACCGGCTTCGACTCGACGACCGCGACCAGCGCGATCAGCCTGGGCACGCCGCCGAACCAGGTCGGGGTCCTGTACGGGTCCTTCGACCCGACGGCGATCGGCGCGAAGCTCGCCGCCTGGGGCTACCACAAGTCGGACCGCGGCGGCGGGGTCACCGCGTGGGTCTTCCAGGACAACCACCAGGTGGACCTGACCAAGCTGGACGCGAACGGCATCGGCCCGGGGATGGCCGGCTGGCTGAACGTGATCTGGCTGTCGAAGTCGAGCATCGCCTACGGCTCCGCGACCTCCGACCTGGCCGCCGCGCTTCCCGCACAGTCCAAGCCGCTGTCCGGCGATCCCATGGTGGGTCCGCTGGCCGACTGTCTGGGCTCGACTCTGATCGCCTTCGTGGAGACCGACGCCAAGCAGATCAACAACAGCGGGATCTCAGCGATCGCCTTCGGCGTCACCGCGACCGGCGCGTCCGACATCCGCGAGGAGATCTGCGCCGCCGCTCCCAGCGCGTCCGCCGCGCAGGGGTTCGCGACGGGCTTCACCAAGGCGGTCGGCAGCGGCCTGGACTACATCCGGAACCAGCCGTGGTCGACGCTGCTGACGGACCCGCAGACGAAGGTGATCGGCGGCTCGGAGAACGTGGTGCGCCTGACCGCCAAGCCGGCGGATCCGCAGGGCGCCGCGCTGGTGGTCAACCTGGTCGCGCAGAACGACTTCGCCGGCTTGCTCGGGCTGCCGCAGGCGATCAACAAGCCCGGCTCCCCGGCCGGCGCGACCACGCTGCCGCCGGCCCAGGCTCCGTCGTCTTCCTGACGGCAGCGGATCGGCAGCGGATCGGCAGCGGATTCCCGACGGGACCGATGAGTTCGGCGGCCGGCCGTCGTCCAACCTGATGACGACCCGCCCTCCCGAAAGGAACCACCCATGACCAGCACCGCCAGCAGCACCGTGACCGGCACCGTCACCTCGGCCGACGGCACCTCCATCGCCTACACCGCGACCGGCGACGGCCCCGCGGTGATCATCGTCGACGGCGCGCTGTGCCACCGCGCATTCGGCCCCAGCGCCGGCATCGCCGAGCAACTGGCCCCGGAGTTCACCGTCTACACCTACGACCGCCGCGGCCGAGGCGAAAGCGGCGACGCCGAGGCCTACTCGCCCGAGCGCGAGGTCGAGGACATCGCGGCCCTGATCCGAGCCGCCGGGGGACAGGCAGTGCTCGCCGGCTTCTCCTCCGGCGGCGCCCTCACGCTCCGGGCCGCCGCCGCAGGCATCGGCGTGACCAAGGCGGCCTGCTACGAAGCACCGTACGTGACCCAGGACTGGCACCGCGAAGCCGCCCTGGCATACACCGCCGACCTGCACCGGGCACTCGACGAGGGCCGCGTCGACGACATGCCGGCCCTGTTCATGACCCTGGTCGGCATGCCGGCGGACCAGGTCGCGGGGATGCGCCAGTCCCCGGTGTGGCCGGCATTCACGGCCGTCGCCAAGACCCTGACCTACGACAACGCGGTCCTGGGCTACCCCAGCGGCGGCACGGTGCCGACCGACCTGCTCGCCACGATCACCGCGCCGGTCCTAGCGATGGACGGCGGCGCCAGCCCCGACATCCTGCGCGACCCAGCCGGCATCATCGCCGGCGCCTGCCCGAACGCCGAGCGCCTGACGCTCGAAGGGCAGACGCACGAGGTCAGCCCGGCCGCCGTCGGCCCGGTGCTGGCGAAGTTCTTCGCGTGAGGCGGCACTAGAGGCAAAGCACAGGGTGCGGCGCCCTCATGAAGAGGACGCCGCACCCTTGCCGGTGCTAATGCCCACCGCAGATCACTGTTGGTTCGTAAATGTGGGGTCTCACTAGGGGGCTCGTCCGCCGCGACACCATGGACCGGGATCCAAGGGCGCTGCCATGCTTGCTCCATGTTCCTGTCTTTGCTGTCTTCGGAGCCGTCAACGCCACCCACCTCCGTAGCGCGAAGGCTCCTGGCGGTACTCGCCGTCGACGCCGTGTGCTTCGTAGCGCTGGCATGGGGCGCCTTCTCCGACGCGATGCAGGGACTGGACTGGGAGTCCAGGCGCACACCGAAGCCGCCAACGCACTACTTCAGCTGGGCCTTGATCCTGGTCAGCGGCACGCTGGCGATCCACGCGTTTTACGCGTATCGGCGCAACTGGTCCCCGGAGGCGGGGCTCCAACTGCTGCTCGCGATCGTGGCCGCCCTCTGCGGGCTCAGCACACTGAGTTCGAGCGGCGACGGAGCCGCGCCGCCGAACCCCGTCCACGTGACGCAGACGCCAACGCCCAACGGCGACTTCTGTTACAGCGGCGGACAGTGCTACATCAACGGGACACCAGTCAGCGGGCACCCGTAGGGGGCGGGCACGGGCCGCGATCCGGCCACTGAGCGCGGTGACGGGGCAGCGCGGCCGGCCCCGTGGTGAGGGGGTCCGAAGGACCATGCGGGGTGTTGGTTCTGGGTCCCTCGCCGCGTCGGCGGGCTCTGCCAACCTGGCCGGGCCGGTGGTGTCCAGCCGAACGGAGAACGACCACAGCAGCAGCGATGCGGCTGGACACCACCGGACCGGGCTGGTTCCGTTCACGGCGACGACGCGGCGAGGGACCCAGAACCTCGGTGACCACAAGCAACACCGCCACCGGAGAGCGCAACGCAGGCAACAGCGGATAGGAAGCCGACCAGTCGCGGACCGCCGCCGAAGCGCCGGACGCGCGGGTCGCCCCCTCGCTGTAGAGCGCCCGCCGGAGGCCTCAAGGTGCCCACCACGCCCGACGATTGCCGCCTACGCAACGTGTGCGCAGTGACTCGGACCCCCGCGTGGTTGTGGACACGGAAACTGGCAGCTGCCGACGCAGCCTGGTGTGCGAGTCGAGCATGCTGGCATTTTGTTAGGGAATTATCCCCCCTTATACGTAGATATAGCACGCGCTGCCGACACCAAAACCGACACCAAAACCGACCCCAAACCAACCCCCAACCCAACACCCCCCACAACCCACCCTCCCCAAGTCAACCCCCATCACCCTGTCGAGCGAATCAGGGCTTCACAACACCCCACCCAGGGAAGGGGCCCCGCGTCGGAACGGAGTACGGGTGGGGGAGGACCGGAACCATGGCTGAGCAGCACCAGTCCGGATCAGTAACACGCGACGCAATACGCCTACTAGCAGGCCTCACCGATCTCGGTCTGGAGGCCGCAGAAGCCGCCCTCCGCCGCACCCGCAGCATCCTCGCCCGCTCGGACCTCCCCGAGCTGGCCTCCGACCTCCACCACGAGATCAAAGCACACGGCGACGTAGTCCTCGACCGCGTCGCCCCACCCGCGCAGGCGCACATGGAAGCCTTAGCGCGCCGCGCCGCCGCCGCCACCGCCGCCACCGCCGCACGCGAAAAAGCCCCCGAGGCGTGAGGTGCTCTCCCAAGCCGACCTCAAGTCCCGAATAGACACCGAACTCCGAGCCTTCGTCCGCACCGAGACCGACCTTCTCGAAGCCCTCGACCCCCTCCTCGCCCCAGTCGGCGCCCAGCTGCGCGCCGCGGTCGCCGACGGCAAGCGCATCCGCGCCTCCTTCTGCTACTGGGGCTGGCGTGCCGCCGGCCAGGGTGACAGCCCGGCGATGATCCGTGCCGCCGCCGCGATGGAGCTCGTGCACGCCGCCGCGCTCGTCCACGACGACCTCATCGACGACAGCCCCCTGCGTCGCGGCCTCCCCACGCCGCACATCGCCCTGCGCGACGCCACCGCCAAGGCGCCCGATCCCGACGGCGCCGCGCGGTCGCTGGCCCTGCTCGTCGGCGACCTGCTGATGGCCTGGGCCGGGCAGATGTTCACCGACTGCGGACTGCCCGCGCTGTATCTCACACGCGCCCGTCCGATGTGGTCCGTCTTAGCGCGCGAGCTGATCGCCGGCGAGTGCCTGGAGGTTCTGCGCACCGGGACCGAGACCGATCCGCAGGAATCGCTGGCGATCGTGCGCTACAAGACCGCCAAGTACACCGTCGAGCACCCCCTGCACATCGGCGGCCGCCTCGGCGGCGCCTCGGACCGCACGCTCCGCGTCTTCACCGACTACGGCCTCCCGCTAGGCGAGGCGTTTCAATTGCGTGACGATCTGCTCGCAGTGTTCGGCGACCCGGCCGTCACCGGCAAGTCCAACCTCGACGACATCGCCGCCGCCCGCCCCACCGCGCTCATCGCCTACGCCCGCCAGGGCGCCGCGCCCCGCGACCGCTCGGTGCTGGACCGCCTGCTCGGCCGCGACGACCTCGGCGCCGCCGACCTCGCCGAGGTCCGCGCGATCCTGCAGCGCAGCGGTGCGCGCGGCCGGGTCGAGCAGCTGATCGCGCAGCGCGTGCGCCGAGCCCGGGCCGCGCTGGCCGGTGCCGGTTACGGGACCCGCACCGGCACCGGCACAGGCAGCAGCCTGCCACGCTCCGCCGCCGAGGCGCTGCACCACCTGGCCGAAGCCGTCACCACCCGCAGGTCCTGACTTCCCCGTCAAGGAGAAAGGTAGTGACCCCCATGCCCGTCACCCCCGAAGCGATGGCCGCGCTGCGCCTGCGCGGCGACGACCTCGCCGACGCCACCGTGGACGCGTTGTTCGCGGCCGGCGAGATCGGCCACTTCAACACCCTGATGCGCTGGTTCGAGCGCTCCGGCGCTCCGCTGCCCGAGGGCCTGCCGCAGGTGGCCCGCGACTACCTCGCCGCCACCGCGACGCCGCCGGACTGGGTCGACTGGGACCGGATGGAGGCGGCGCGGATGTTCTTCATCGACAACAACGTCCACATCTCCACCGCGCTGTCCTTCGCCTCGATGCCGGCGTGTTACATGCTGCCGCACGTCGCGAAGCTGCTGGCCGCCACGCACGCCCTGGACTACCCGTCCAACCGGATGGCCGCGACCGGCCAGTTCACCGTCTACCTGATGCGCCCCGACGCCTTCGAGGCCGGCGGCAGCTTCGTCCCGGCCGCGCAGAAGGTGCGCCTCCTGCACGCCTCGATCCGGCATCACCTGCGCCGCGAAGGCGCGTGGGACGAGGTGGCCTGGGGCGTGCCGATCTGCCAGGAGGACATGATCGGCGGCCAGATGATGTTCTCGATCCAGGTCCTGGACGCGTTGCACCGCTTGGGTGTTCATGTCACGGAGGCCGGTGCGGATGCGTATTTCTACGCATGGCGGGTTGTTGGCGCGATGCTCGGCATCGACACCGGAACGGCGCCGGTGGATCTGTCCGAGGCGCGAGATTTCTCAGACCTCTATATGGCGAAGTTCATGGGCCCCTCCGAGGCCGGCGTCAGCCTGACGCGGCAGCTCATCGAGCTGTACGAGGAGGTCGTCCCGGGTACGCTGCTCGATCCGGTGGTCCCGGCGCTGATCCGCCATCTGGTCGGGGACACCGCCGCGGACTGGCTCCAGGTGCCCCGCTCAGCGGTCTTCGACCACCTGGTGCCGGCCGCGCCGCTGCTGCTGGGTGTCACCGAACACCTCAAGGAACGCTCGCCGCTGGCCGCGATGGTCATCGACCGGCTCGGCGCGGTCACCACGCGCTTCGAACTCAGCTCCCTGACGCGGGGCCGCGTCATGCACTATGCGATCCCTGATCACCTCAAGGACGAATATGGCGTGAACAAGCCCAGGGATGAACGCTGGACGCCGCCTCCGGTCTCTGCTTTGCTTGCCGACCTGACCAACCCGGGCGGCGACTCGGGCGGCGCGGCGGGCGCAGACCCGACCGACCCGGCCGGCGCCACCGATCAGCCGGCCGGTGCTTGAGGTTACGTGTTCGTGAATTCCTGATCGACCACATCGGCGTCGATTCCCGTCGGCGTTTCGTCTCGGAATCGGCGTAGTCATCACGTGTTTCTTCGGACTTTGGCAACACTCAGTAGTCGCGGCGGGCGGACGCACCGGTCCGGCTCGTCCGGAAAGGGGCATACCCGGCGCCCGGTAAGCCCCGAACCGCCTGTTCACCGGCAGTTTTGCGCGTTCCGTGTCCGTTCCACCACCCAGGCTGTCTCAAGGCAAGCACTTTCCGCTAGCATGCATTCGCTCGAACAAAGCAGTGGTCTGTTTCGCGGCCGTCGGGTCGGCCTTTGACAGAACTTTGATCGAGCGTTGAACCACGCGTAGAAGCCACCCTGACGTCGTTCGCCACCACCCGATGCGCCGACCAGCGCGGATCGCAAAGGCTATTCCGTGAGAATCACCAAGAAGCTCGGCATACTGGTCGCTGTCCCCCTGTGTGCCGTCTCCGGCTTCGGGGCGTTGGCCTTGGTGACCTCGACGTCCGGCGCGATCAGCGCCGGGCATCTGTACACCCTGATGAACTCGGCCTCGGCCGCCGGCGACCTGGTCGCCGAGCTCCAGGCCGAGCGCACCCAGGTCGCGCTGTTCCTGACCGCGCCGGCCGGCACCGATCTGAACCCGCTGACCGACCAGATCTCCAAGACCCAGGCCGCGACCGCGGTCTACGAGGAGAAGCTCAAGGGCATGCCCTGGCTGTCCTCGGACGGCAAGACCCTGCTGAACCGGATCGACGGCGAGCTGCGGGCCATCGACACCCTGCGGGACCACATCCGCACCGGCAACTCGCAGGCGCTGTCCGCGGCGGACTTCCAGTACCACATCGTGATCGCCGACCTGCTGGCCTACCACGACCTGGTGCAGAACTCCGGGGCCTCCTCGCAGGTCGCCACCATGCTGCGGGCCACCTCGGCGCTGAGCCAGGCCCGGGAATCGCTCAGCGGCGAGGAAGCGGACGTCCTGCGCACGCTCGGTGCCCCGTTCCAGACCGCGTCGGCGCAGCAGGACCTGATCGGCAGCCGCTCCAGCTACGCCAGCGCGATCGAGTCCTTCGGCGCCCTGGCCCCGGCCAGCTGGCAGGACGTCCCGAACCAGGCGCTCGGCGGCCCCGGCATGGCCGGTGCGGGCCAGCTGGAGGACACCGTCGCGAACACCCCGCCGGGGACGAAGGTCCAGCTGGATCCGAAGCTGTGGACCAGCACCCTGGACGCCCGGCTCGCGGCGCTGGACGGCGTGCGCCACGACATGGACCTGGGAACCCTGGACCTGATCGCCAAGGACCGCACCCGCCAGCGCGAACTGGCCGGCGTCGAGGCCGCGGCGATCGCCGGCACCATGCTGCTGGCGCTGATGGTGAGCCTCCGGCTGGGCCGGCCGATCATCAAGGGTCTGCGAGGCCTGCGCGACGGAGCGCACGCGGTCGCCTTCGAGGACCTGCCGGCCGCGGTGCAGGCGCTGCGCGGCACCGGATCGCTGACCGGTCAGACCCCTGAGGAGTTCGCCGACGAGGCGGCCGGCGGTCTGCCGGTGAAGGGTGACGACGAGATCGCGGCCGTGGCCCGGGCCTTCAACGCGGTCCGGCGCGAGGCCATCCGGACCGCGGCCGAACAGGTGCTGCTGCGCGCCGGCGTCGGCGCGGCGTTCGTCGCCCTGGCCCGCCGCGGCGAGCGCCTGACCGGCGCGCTGACCCTGGAGCTGGACAAGGCCGAGCGGGACGAGCAGGACCCGGACCGCCTGGCCCGGCTGTTCGTCCTGGACCACCTGGCCGCGCGCATGACCCGCAACAACGAGAGCCTGCTGGTGCTCGGCGGCGAGGGCACGGTGCGGGTGCGCGACGAGGGCGTGCCGCTGATCGACGTGATCCGCGCGGCCTCCGGCCGGATCGAGCGCTACTCGCGCGTGGACCTGGTGAACGTCGACATGAGCGTGGTCGTGGCCCCGCCGGTGGTCGACCACCTCGTGCACATGTGCGCCGAGCTGCTGGACAACGCCACCGCGTTCTCCTCCCCGGACAGCCGGGTGCTGGTCGACATGCGGGTGCTGGCCGACCGCATCATTCTGCAGATCACCGACCGCGGTATCGGCATGACGCCGCGCCGGCGCTCGGAGCTCAACGCCCGGCTGACCACGCCGACCCACCTGGACGCGGCCTCGGTCAAGGCGATGGGCCTGACCGTGGCCGGGCAGCTGGCGTCCTGGTACGGCATAGCCGTGGAACTGCGGCAGAACCCGCAGGGCGGGACCATCGCAGAGCTCGTTCTTCCGCCGACGCTGTACTGGACGCCCGGCGCGCAGGAGAGCTCCTTCACCTCGTTCCCCGCCTCGCCGACCGCGGCGATCAACACCCTGGCTTCCGGGATGGGACAGCCCGGCGCGTACGGCTCGAACCCCGCGGCCGCGGCGAGTGCGGCCGGTGCGGCCGGAAACGGCGGACGGCGCCGCCGGGGCGCGACGCCGGAGGAGGACGCCGAGCAGTACGGCCCGCCCGCCCCGGCCGGCCCGCCCGGCGGCGGCTTCGACCCGCGGCAGCGGCCCGCGCCGTACCCGCAGCCGCCGGTCCCCGCGGCGGCCATGGACACCGGTCCCTACGGCGCGACCCAGCCGGGCATCGCCGCGGGCGTCAACGGCTTCCCGCCGGCCCCGATCCGGGTCCGGCCGCTGAGCCGCCCGGCCGGTCCCGCGGCCCCGGTCGGCGGCGCGATATCCGGTCCCGGAGTGACCGACGGCCCGGTGAGCCCGTGGCTGGCCGGAGCGCTGCGCGGCCGTGCGGCGGCCGAGGCGGCTCAGGCGGCGCAGGCGCAGGCGGCTCAAGCCGCACAAGCCCAGGCGGTCCAGGCCGCGCAGGCCGCCGCGGCCCGGGCGGCGCAGGGCTCGCAGCCCTCGTGGCAGAACCAGCCGCAGTCCGACTACCAGATGCGGGCGGCGTTCGAACCCCCGGCGCAGCCGTCGTACCAGGAGCATCCGTCGTACCAGCCCAGGCCCTCCTACCCGGCTCCGGCCGCCGCCACCGCGGCCCAGCCGTCGTCGCAGGGCGAGCCGTCCTACCAGCCCCGGCCCACGGTTCCGACGCCGGTGCAGCCCTCGTTCCAGAACCAGCCGTCGTACCAGCCCCGGCCGCCGGCCCCGGTTCCGGCACCGGCTCCCGCGCCGGCTCCGATGCAGCCCTCGTACCAGGCCCAGCCTGCTCTGCCGACCGCCCCCCAGGCTCCGGCACCACCCCCCGCGCCGGCCGCGGAGCAGGTCAGAACGACGCACGGGCTGCCCAAGCGGGTGCCGTTGGCGCGGCTGCCCGCCGAGGCCATGGACGACGTCCCGGAGGAGACCAGCCCGGCCGAGCGGGACCCGTCCCGGGTGTCGGCCTCGATGGTCGCCTACGCCCGAGGGATCGGCGGCCGCGGCGCCCCCGGCAGTGTCCCCCAGACCCCCTACACGCCGCCTTCAAGTACAGGAACCTTCTAAATGTCGCTCATGCCCAGCAGTCCCCCCGACAATCTGGACTGGCTCCTCAACGACTTCGCACTGCGCGTACCCGGCGTCGTGCACGCGCTGGCCGTCTCGGCGGACGGTCTGGTGGTGGCGGCCAGCAACGACCTGACCGACGAGCAGGCCGAGAACCTGGCCGCGGTGGCCTCCGGGCTGGTCGGCCTGCTGGCCGGCGCGGCGCGGCTGCTGCACGCCGCCCCGGTGCAGAGCAACCTGACCGAGCTGTTCGGCGGCTTCCTGTTCTCGATGGCGGTCAGCGACGGCGCCTCGTTGCTGGTCTTCGCCCGCCGCGAGTGCGACATCGGCCAGGTCTCCTACACCATGGCCGAGCTGATCAACCAGGTCGGCGCGGCGCTGACGCCGATGGCGCGCTCGCGGATGCTGGCCCGTGAGGCTTCGGCGAGGATGCGGTGAACCGGGCGAACCAGGCCACCGCGGCGAAGATCGTGGTGGCCGGGGGCTTCGGCGTGGGGAAGACCACGCTGGTCGGCTCGGTCTCGGAGATCCAGCCGCTGACCACCGAGGCGGAGATGACCGTCGCGGGGGCGGGCATCGACGACGTGCGGGGCATCCCGGGCAAGACCGCGACCACCGTGGCGATGGACTTCGGCCGGATCACGCTGGCCCAGGACCTGATCCTGTACCTGTTCGGCGCGCCCGGGCAGGAGCGGTTCTGGTTCTTCTGGGACGAGTTGGCCCGCGGCGCGATCGGCGCCGTGGTGATGGCCGACGTCCGGCGCCTGGACGACGCGTTCGCGGCCATCGACTTCTTCGAGCACCGGTCGATCCCGCACGTGGTGGCGATCAACCAGTTCGACGGCGCCCCCATGCACGGCCACGAGGAGATCCGCGACGCGCTCTCGGTCCGGGACTCGGTCCCGCTGCTGATGTGCGACGCGCGCCGCCGCGAGTCGAGCAAGCGGGTGCTGGTGACGCTCGTGGAACACGCCGTGACCCAGCTGCGGATGAACCCCGACGCGGCCTACGCCGGCCAGTGAGCCGGACCGGGCCGTACCGCGTCGCCGCCGGACCACTGAACCACTGACTGAACCGCCGCACCAATCGCAGAACCGTGAGATCGGCGGCCGCGCCGGCCAGACCGGCCGGCGCTCCGGCACTCCGGATGACCACTGATATCAACCGCTTAAGGAGAAAGTCTTGTTCTCGTCCCGAGTACCGGCGCGCCTGAGGGCGTTCATGGTCGTCGGCGCGGTGACCGCGCTCGCGGCCGCCGGATGCAGCAGCAGCACTTCGAGCAAGAGCAACGCCAAGGCCGACTCGCCGATCCACATCGGCCTGATCACCGCGCTCACCGGCAGCAACAAGGCGCTGGGCCCGGACCACCTGAACGGGTTCCAGCTCTACCTGGACAACCACGGCGGCAAGCTGGGCGGCCACACCGTCAAGCTGGACGTCGGCGACGAGGCCAACGGCGGTTCGGCCGCGGTGCCGGTGGCCAAGCAGCTGATCGAGCAGGACCACGTGCTGGCCATCGCCGGCATCGTGGCCACCCCGACCATCCAGGCGGTCGTGCCGATCGCCACCGCCGCCGGCGTGCCGGTGGTCAACACCGGCGGCCGTCCGACGGTCAAGGACGTCTCGCACCTGTGGACCATGAGCTTCATGTCCACCGACCCCGGCGGCGCCATGGGCCCGTACATGGCGCAGAACGTCCAGGGCTCGGTCTACGCCTTCGGCCCGGACTACCAGGGCGGCTACGACCAGCTCCGCGGCTTCACCGACTCCTACACCAAGGCTGGCGGCAAGCTCGCCAACGACGGTGGCAAGCCCACCTTCACGCCGTTCCCGACCACCTCGGACTTCACGCCGTACCTGGCGAAGGTCAAGGCTTCCGGCGCGAAGGCGATCTACTGCTTCTACACCGGTCAGAGCGCGATCGACTTCGTGAAGGACTGGTCCCAGTCCGACGCCAAGAGCATCCCGCTCTACGCTGCGGGCTTCATCACCGAGGGCGGCACTCTCAAGGCCGAGGGCTCGGCGGCCAACGGCATCATCACCTCGATGAACTACTCGCCGGACATCTCCAGCGCCGCGAACCGCGCGTTCGTCTCGGCGTGGAGCCAGAAGTACAACGGCGAGGCGCCGCCGGCGACCGCGATGTACAGCTGGGACGCGGCCTCGGTGCTGGACCAGGCGATCGCCAAGGCCGGCGCGAACCCGACGTCGGAGGCGGTCAACGCCGCGATCAAGGCGATGGGCCAGATCGACAGCCCGCGCGGGACCTGGCAGCTGTCCGCGGACACGCACGTGCCGGTCCAGAAGTGGTACCTGCGCAAGGTGGAGATGGACGGCACGGCGCTGGCGAACGTGAAGATCGGCGACCTGGCGACCATCGGCAGCTGAGCCGCCGCCAGGGGGGCCGGTCGAGCAGGATTCTGCTCGACCGGCCCGATGTGCTTGACGGATCGACGAGCATTGTCTGTATTGCCGCACGACCGCGGCACTCGTAGACCGCACGACCCGCACCACCGCTCAACCGCACAACCTGCAAGAGCACTGCGAAAGGGGTTCCATGGGTGCGATCAACGCGCACTTCGTGCCCGCACTGGACGGCGTGGCGTACGGCTTGCTGCTGTTCGTCGCGGCCGCGGGCCTGACACTGCTGTTCGGGATCGGCGGTGTGCTGAACATCGCCCACGGGACCCTGTTCGCGCTCGGCGGCTACCTGGCCGCGACGGTGTCCAACGGCTCCTGGGCGTCGGCGTTCCTGGGACTGGCCGTGGCCACCGTCGGCGGCACACTCGGCGGCGCGGTGCTGGCCGCCGGGACCCTACCGCTGGCCGATCGCGGGCACTTACCCCAGGCTCTGCTGACCTTCGGCCTGTCCCTGGTCGGCGGAGACATCCTGAGCACCGTCTACGGCGGGGACCAACACCCGGTCGTGATCCCGAACTCGGTCAACGGGACCGTGCACATCTTCGGGCACGTCTACCCGACCTACCGCCTGATGTTCATCGTGGTCGCCTCGGTGCTGGCGCTGGCCGGGACCTACGTCCTGGGCCGGACCCGGGCCGGCTCGCTGCTGCGCGCCGCGGCCGACGACCGGGACATGGTCGGCGCCATGGGCTACGCGCCGTGGCGCGTGCACGCCGCGCTGTGCGGGGCGGCCGGGGCGCTGGCCGGGCTGGCCGGCGGGCTCGGCGCGCCGATCATCGGCCCCGGTCCGGACACCGCCGACAAGGTGCTGATGCTCTCGATGGTCGTGATCGTGCTCGGGAAGCCCGGCTCGGTGGTGGGGGCGTTCCTGGCGGCGATCGCGGTCGGGGAGATCGAGACGCTCGGCGTGTCGATCTCGTCGAACTGGGCGCCGTACCTGCTGTTCGGGCTGATGACGGTGGCGCTCGTGGTGCGCACGTTCCGGGGCTCGTCCGCTTCGGCGGGCGCGGCTGTGGGAGCGCACGCATGACGGCGCCTACGGTTCCCACCGACTCTCCGGACTCTCCGGACTCTGCGGACCCGGCGGGCTCGAATGTCTCGGAGGCGACGGCCTCGGGTTCGGGCTCCGGTTCGGGCTCGGGCTCCGGCTCGGGCTCGGCGGTCGCGACGCTTCTCGCCTCGCCTCGGGTGCGCGCCGGGGTGCCCTCCGTGGTGCTGGCCGCGTTCCTTCTCATCGCGCCGTCGAGCTTCGACGGCTACGGCATCAGCCTGCTGTCGAAGGCACTGGCGCTCGGGGTCCTGGCCGTCAGTGTCAGCGTCCTGGCCGGATACTCGGGGCTGCCGACGATGGGACAGGCGGCGCCGTTCCTGGTCGGGGCCTACACCGCCGGAGTGCTGGGGACGCACGGGCACACCATCGGCGTCGTGCAGCTGCTGTGCGGGACGCTGGTGGCCGCCGCGTTCGCCGCTGCCACCGGGCTGGTCGCGATCCGCACGCGCGGGGTGGCGTTCCTGATGACCACGCTGGCGCTCGGCGAACTGACGGTCACCGCCGCCGGGGAGTGGCGGTCGCTGACCGGCGGGACGGACGGGATGTACGGCATCCCGCCTGTGCAGCCGCTGCCGGGGATGGCGACGCTGAACTCCGACCGGAACGTCTACTGGTACGTGCTCGGAGCGACGACCGTCATCGTGGCGATCGTGTGGCGGGTGCTGCGCTCGCCGGTGGGCAAGCTGCTGCTGGCGTGCCGGGACCACGAGGCGCGGATGCGCTCGGCCGGGCACCCGGTGACGCGGTATCAGTGGCTCGCCTATGTCGCGGCCGGTGCGTTGGCCGGGTTCGGCGGGGTGCTGATGTGCACGGTCAACCAGTACGTGTCGCCGGACGACGGCAGTTTCTCCAATTCCGCGCTGGTCCTGCTGGCCGTGGTCCTGGGCGGCGCGACGTCGCCTCTGGGCGCTCTGCTCGGGGCCGGGCTTATCGTGGCTACCAGGGACTGGCTCGCCGGGCCGTTCCCCGGGCACGGGCCGCTGCTGCTGGGCCTGATGTTCATCATCGCCGTCTATGCGTTTCCGGACGGCGTCGCCGGGATCCGGTTCCAGGCGCTGCGGGTGCCCCGGGTGCTGAAACGACGGGGAGGATCGGCATGAGCTCGCCATCCGGAGCGGCGACGATCGAGGTCAGCGGTCTGACCAAAGCGTTCAGCGCGACCGTCGCCGTCGCGGGCCTGGACCTGAACTTCGAGGCCGGGCGGCGGCACGCGGTCATCGGGCCCAACGGCGCCGGGAAGACCACGCTGCTGAACCTGATCTCCGGGGAGTTACGTCCGACGTCCGGCCGGATCCGCTACAACGGCCGCGACGTCACGCGCACGACGCGTGCGAAGCGCTCCCGGCTGGGCATCGCCCGCACGTTCCAGCAGCCCACGGTGTGGAGCACGCTGTCGGTGGCGGACAACATCGCGCTGGCCGCGTGGCCGCACTCCCAGCTGCGCGGCAAATGGCGGCGCCGCCGGTACCGCGAGCTGTCCGAGTCCTGCGAGGGCTACCTGGAGACCGCCGGCATCACGGCGCTCGCCGACCGTCCGGCCGGTGCGCTGGCGCACGGCGAGCGGCGGATGCTGGACATCGGGATGGCGCTCGCGGCCGACCCGCGGGTGCTGCTGCTCGACGAGCCCGCGGCCGGGCTGACCGATCAGGGCGTCGAGCGGCTGCTGACGGCGATGCGGGCGCTGCCGGAGCAGGTGACGGTGGTGGTCGTCGAGCACGACTTCGCGTTCGTGGCGGCGGTCGCCGACACGGTCACCGTGCTGCAGGACGGGGCGTTGCTGGCGACCGGGACGCCGGCGGAGATCGCCGCGGACGCCGCGGTGCGCGAGGCGTATTTGGGGGAGTCGGCGGTCGGGTCCGCCGGATCGGGACCGGACAGCCGGGATCCGCGCACGCCGGCCACCGTGGCCGGCGACGCCGACCGGCCGTCGTACTGGAAGTTCGACAGCTCCGACGACAGCTCCGACGACAGTTCCGAGGAGACGCTCTGATGCTGAGTCTCAGTTCCCTGACCGCCGGCTACGACGGCGGCACCGTGCTACACGGCCTGGACCTGGAGATCCCCGAGGGCTCGGTGCACGCCGTGGTCGGCCACAACGGCGCCGGCAAGACGACGCTGATCCACACGGTGTCCGGCCTGGTGTCGACCTCCTCGGGCCGGGTCGAGCTGGCCGGGGCGGACGTCACCCGCCAGCCCGCACACCGCCGTGCGCGCTCCGGCGTCGGCCTGGTCCCGCAGGGCCGCAGGGTGTTCCCGGGCCTGACCGTCCAGGAACACCTGGCGCTGGCCTTCGGCCGCCGCGGCCGCCGCGAGCGGGCCACCGCGCAGTGGACGCCGGAGAACGTCAAGGAACTGCTGCCGCGCCTGGCCGAACGCGCCGGGCACCGGGGCCGCCAGCTCTCCGGCGGTGAGCAGCAGATGCTGGCCATCGCCCGCGCCCTGCTCGGGCAGCCCCGGCTGCTGCTGCTCGACGAGCCCACCGAAGGCCTCGCGCCGCTGATCGTGCAGGACATAGCGGACCTCATCAAAACCCTGCCGGACCGCGGCCTGACCATCCTGGTGGCCGCGCCCCGTCCCGCCTTCGCCGCCGAGGTCGCCGACCGGGTGACCATCCTGGTCGCGGGACGCGTCGCCGACGAGTTCAGCGCCAAGGAACTGCGTGACGAGCCGGACCGCGCCGCCGAGGCGATGGGGCATGCCGCGGCTGAGGGAGCCGTCGCCTCGCCGAGCCGCGCGGAGACGGTGTTTCTTTGACGCAGACGCAGACGCAGGGCCTGGCACGGATGACCGACGGGGTGCGGATCCGCTGGATCGCGCGGGGAGACAGAACGCTGAGACCACCCGTGGTCATGCTCCACGGCGGCCCGGGCCTGCCGGACTACCTGGGCGATGTCGCCGCCATATCGACGACCTCGCCGAACTGCTGGATGCGTGGGGCACGGACAAGGCAGTGCTGATCGGGCACTCCTACGGCACCGACCTGGTGAGCAGGTTCTGCCTGGCGCACCGCGTACCGAGCCGAACGCGCCCGCCGCACGACCGCGGCGCGGCAGGAGCGGCTTGGCGAGCTGGAGGCGCTGGCGCATCGCAGAGAAGAGGAGGAAGTCGAGCTGCTGACTCTGGCCTGGTTCACCGACCTTCGTTGCCAAGTTCGCTGTTCATGGCTCAGTTAACGGGGCGGCGTCTGCGGGCAGCCGTGCGAACCCGATCGAGGAGCACCTCGACGAGCTGCGAGCCTGCCTGCCGGCGCACACCGAACCGCTCGGCGGGGTCGACGATCCCCGGCCGCTGTCAGCGTTGGAATCACGGGCATGAACCCTGGCAGGAGCAGCCCGAGGCCGTTCGAAGACACCTGCGGCGATTCGTGTAGCGCGCGGGTTGTCCGGAAAGAACGGTCTCCGGCAGCCGCACCGGCGGCGTGTTCGGCGACTGCACGTGTGGCGGGAGCACGAGCGGCGGCGGCGAGCCCACTGAATCTGCTCGCGCCGCCGCCTCCCAGCTCCTCAGCCGGCGGCTCGCCGATCGTGGATGCGCGGTGTCTTCCAGCTCACCGGCCCCTGGGCGGCGATCGCCGTCTCGGCGTCCGCGACGACGATCTCCACCTCGGTGTCGAACGTCTCGCGGCAGGCCGCGATCCGCGGCTCGACGCCTCGCGGTCCGGTGCCGTCGCCTTCGTGCTCCGGGGTCAGGACCAGTGTCAGGACATCGCGTTCGGCTTGCCGGTCGATCAGGATCCGATGGTCCAGGAAACCCTCGATGCCGTCGATGAGCAGATCTTCGAGCTCGTACACGCTCGTCTCGACGCCGTTCAGGACCAGCCGTTCAGCCGCGCGTCCCAGGACCTCGACCCGGGCGTCGGGGTGCAGTCGTACCAGGTCGCCTGTGCGATAGCGAACCAGCGGCTTCGCCCCCTGATACAGGTGCGTGGCCACCATCTCGCCGCGGAGGACCCCGTTCGCGTCGGCGATCGCCGGCTCCAGCGACAGCGGATCCACCACCTCGTAGTAGTTCAGCAGCGGCGTCAGTCGCAGGCTCCCGTCCACCGAACCGAGCGCCAGTACCGAAGACTCCTGCGATCCGTACAGCGACAGGTGCGCCTGCGCGCCCCACAGCCGGCCGATGTGCGCCAGCAGGCTTGGCGGTGCCGTCTCGCCGGTGAGCATCAGCACGTCCATCGCGTAGTCGCGGCGCGGATCCGACCCCGACCGGATCGCCGCCTTGGCCAGCGCGACCGCCATGCCCGGCGTGCAGAACAGCCCGGTCACCGGCAGCTCGCGCATGACGCGCAGCGCGCGGTCGAAGCCGATCATCGGCGAGTACGGCCACATCTTGACGCTCGCGTAGCCCAGGTTCCGGCACACCTCCGTGAACGTGTCCCCGTGCGCGTGCAGTTCGCTGGGCCCGCAGACACCCATGACCTGCTCGTCGCCGAAGCCGCGCAGCAGCGGCTCGTACTGCACCGTCATCGCGATGTTGGTGTTCAGGCTGTCGACGTCCGCGCGCGGGCTCGGCGTCGAGGCCCCGGTCGTGCCGGTGGTCTCGTAGTAGACCCAGGCGCGGTGGACCGGCAGCGAGGACACGCCGAAGCCGTGGTCCCGCAGATCGTCCTTGGTGGTGAAGGGTATGCCCGCCAAGGCCTCGGGAGTCAGTTCTTTGACATCCGTCGGCTCGATGTCCGACAGCCGTTCGCGGTACAGCGGGGAGTGCTCCTTCGTGTGGGCGAGGGTGGCGACGAAGGCGTCGAGCTGGTGGGCGTCGAGCTCGGCCGGGGTCGTCCGGCCCTCCTGGTACGCGCGGTACCGGGCGAGGATCTCGCGGGCGAGGTCATCCAGCTCGGGTCGGAAAACGGTGTACATACGGGCCTTCCGGAACGGGTCAACTGTTATGACGCGGCTTGTCGGCGGGCAGCATGCCGGAGCGCACGGCGTCCATACGGTGGCCCGCCACCGCCTCGGCCGGCGACAGGCGTTCGAGCAGCGCGAGATCCTCGACGCTCAACTGGATGGAGGCGGCCCGGATGTTGTCCTCCACGTGCGAGGCGCGTTCGGCGCCCGGTATCGGCACCACGTCGTCCCCCTGGTGGTGCACCCACGCCAGCGCCAGCTGCGCCACGCTGAGCCCCATCCCGGCCGCGACGTCTTCGAGGGCTGACACCAGGCGCATGTTGCGGTCGAAGTTCTCGGGATGGAACCGTGGGTTGACGCGCCGCTCGTCGGCGGCGCCCAGGTCGCCCAGCTCCCGGATGGCCCCGGACAGCAACCCGCGCGCGAGCGGCGAGAACGCCACCACCCCGATGCCCAGTTCCCGGCAGACGGCCAGCGCCTCGCCCTCGACGTCGCGCGTGAACAGGCTCCACTCGCTCTGCAGCGCGGTGATCGGCACCACCTCGTGCGCGCGCCGGATGGTCTCCGGTTCGGCCTCCGACAGGCCCACGTACCAGATCTTGCCCTCCTCGACGAGCTCGGCCATGCCCAGCATGGACTCCTCGATCGGGGTGGCCGGGTCGACCCGGTGCAGGTAGAACAGGTCGATGTGGTCGACGCCGAGCCGCTGCAGCGACCGCTCGCACGACTCCTTGATGTTCCGCCGGGTCCCGCACAGCTGCCGCCCGGCGTCCCCGCGCCCGCGCACGATCCCGCACTTGGTGGCGATCACGACCTGATCCCGCCGCCCCCGCACGGCCTGCCCGACCAACCGCTCGTTGCGTCCGAGCCCGTAGATGTCCGCGGTATCGAGCATGGTCACGCCCGCATCGAGCGCGCGGTGAACGGTCCGCAAAGCCTCCCCGGGATCCACCGGTCCGCGAAACTCGCTGAGCCCCATGCACCCCAGCCCCTGGGCCGGGACGCTCAGCTTCCCCAACTGCCGAAGGGGCGGGCGCCCGGCTTCCGCCTCCCCTGGAGATCGCCCTTGACCTGGTGTAACGGCATGATGCACGTGCCCTCCTGTGTGCGCTGTGGCGTCGCCCCCGAGGATGGTCGCGCCCAGCATAGAAACGTTAGGGCTCTTATGTAAGGACTAGAAATTAGTGGGCTGATATGCTGCGGGCGACAGTTTGTTCGAAATCGGGAGACAGTCGGCACGGGGCGTTTCATGAGAGAAACGAGCATGGGTGTGCTCGGTTTCTTCGGCGTTGGTGACGTGTGTGGGGGTGCTGGTGGTGGTGGGGGGCTGGTGGCTGGTGGCTGGTGGGTGTGGCGGGCAGCGGGTAGCGGGTGGTTGGTGGGTGTGGCGGGTGCGGTTTGGTGGTGGGTTTTAAGAGCTTTTTACGGCTTCGCACGGGTTTAAGAAGGATCCGCTGGGTGGCGCGGTTCGGTGGTGTGCCTGGCGTGGTGTTGGCGGCTGGCGGTGGTGCTGGGCACGACCGCGCGCGGGTCCGAGTCACTGCGCACACGTCAGGTCGGCGGCCGGCGGCCGGGTGTGGTGGGCACCGAAAGTCAAAAGTCAAAAGCAGGGCCTCCGGCGGCGCCTGCGCGGCGAGCGGCACTCGCTCCGGGGAGGGGGGGCCGCGTAGTCGGCTGCCGGACGCTGCTTGTGGTCGCCTCGTCCCGGGTTCCCCGTCGCATCGTCGCCTCACGGAAGCAGACCGGTCCGGTGGTATCAAGTCGGATCGCTGCTGCTTTGGTCGGGTTTCGTGCGACTTGACACCACCGGCCCGGTCAGCTTGGCTGCGCCCGCCGACGCGACGGGGAACCCGGGACAACCCCGCCTGTGGGAAGGATTCCCGCGTCTTGGGTACGCCACGTCACCCCTCGCACGTGTACGCCGAATACGCGAAAGCCGGGCTGGCCGCAGCACATGCATGTGCTGCGGCCGACCCGGCCGGCGGTGCTCCTGCTACTGCTGGGGTGCGAGCAGGAAGCGTACGCCGCCGTCGTCGGCGACGGTCGCGTCCAGCTGCTGGTCGTTCAGGGCCTGCGCGGCCTCGGCCTCCAGGAAGACTCGGGCGGTCCCGGTCTCCACGACGGCGTCTCCGGCGTGTGGGCCCTGGGTGAGGGACAACGAGAGTTGGCCCTGCCCGCTGTTCTGGGCCGCGCCGTGCGAGACGATGCGCAGCCCGGCACTTTCGTCGGGCAGATCGGACTGGTTGGTCAGGTTGTGGACGGCCTCGGCGGCCCGGTCGGTGAGAGTCAGCAAGACTTCCTCCCGGTGCTGATCGTCGGATTGGGTACCCGACGCCGTTAACCCAGTCCTGGAGTCCTAAACGTCAGGTGTCGCGGCTGCGGTGTTCACCATCACCCGATCGGGTGTGTTTACGTCCGGCCCGAGCGGTCACAAGGTATCGACGCTGACCAGCGAGGTCGGCCCGGATCGAGGAGCTGCTGGATGAGCGCTACCGACCGCCGCGATGTGATCGAGGTCCTGGCCGGCGACCACCGGACGGTCGAGGGCATCGTGGGGCGGCTGGAGACCGGCGGCGGGCCGGACGTGGCGCGCAAGTCCCTGGTCGACACCCTCGCCCTGGAGCTGGCCTGGCACACCCAGGCCGCGCAGCGCTACCTGCTGCCGCTGGCCCGGCGCGTGCTGCCGGACGGCGACGTGCTGGCCGACCAGCACACCGCCGAGCACCTGACGGTCGAGCACATGGTCCGGGACCTGGAGGCCAAGGATCCCTCCGACGCGCGGTTCGAACCGCTGCTGGCACAGTTGCTGGCCGCCGTTCATGGGCATATTGACCATGAGGAGCAGATCACCTTCGTCGAACTGGGCCGCGAGTGCGACCCCGGCGAGCTGCTGGCCGTCGGCGAGCAGCTGACGGCGGCCCGGCGCCGGGCGGTGACCGGGACCGCGCCTGGCGGGATCGGGATCTGGCCGGTGGCGGCGCCGGGCTCGGCGTCGGCGTCGTCCGAGCCGGCAGCGGCGGCGGCGACATCGTCGGCACCGTCGCAGCCGGCCGACGCGGCGGTATCGGCCGAGTCGGCCGGCTCGGCGGCCCCGGGCACGGCCGCCCCGATCCCGGCCCAGGCGCAGGCCGCGCCGGCCGGCAGCGTCGTCGACTGGGTCCGATCGGTCCTCTCGGAGGCCTGAGCACGGCCTGAGCAGGGCGGGGGCGCGCCGGACTCGGGCCGGAGCAGACAACCAGGGGGCGGAAGGAGGTAGCGATGAACGCCTTCGCGAAGTACGAGATCGGCAGCGAGGTCCGCTGCCACACCGGGCGGTGCGGCGACCTGGTCTGCGTCGTCGTCGACCCGGTCGCCGAACGCCTCACGCACCTGATCGTGGTGGCGCGCGACGGCACCGCCGGCCGGCTGGTGCCGGCGGAGCTGGCCCGGTCCGCCGCGGGCGGCGTCGAGCTGGCCTGCACCCAGGCCGAGTTCGACCGCATGGAGCCCTCGGTCCGGACCCACTTCCTGACGGCCTCCGACGCCGAGCAGCGCTACGGCCTGCGCGAGGGCGAGGTCCTGTACTGGCCCTTCTACGGTCTCGCGCCGGCTGGCGCGGCCATGGGCCTGACCTGCATGGACCCGCTGGCCGCGCCGCGCATGGAGATCGAGGACCGGGTGCCGTCCGGCGAGGTGCGGATCCGGCGTGGCGAGCGCGTCGCCGCCCGGGACGGGCACATCGGCCACGTCCGCGGCCTGGTCGTGGACCCGGCCGACGAGGCGGTCACGCACGTGCTGCTCGACGAGGGGCACTTGTGGGGCCACAAGCGGGTGGCGATCCCGGTGGGCGAGGTGGCCGGGATCGACGCCGAGGGCGTGGCCGTCCGGCTGACTAAACACCAGATCAAGGACCTGCCATCGGTGGAGGTCGCCGGACTGGACTGACCCGGAGGCGACACCCACCGACAACGTGCGCGAACGGCGCCGTCCGGACCCCCGGAGCGCGCCGTTCGCCGCACCACACAGCACTGAAACCGCCGCGACCTTCCGGCTTCCGCCAGGTCGCGGCACTGGTACAGGATGGGGGTATCGGGCGTGGCCCGCGCCCCGTACACGAACGGCGGACTGCATGGAATCCCCTGAGCCCCGGTTGGACCGGCCGGCCTCCACCGACCCGCGCCTGGAGCGGATCCTCGGCGCGCTGCGCGCCGTGCGCGACGGCGACTTCCGGCGGCGCATCGTCGTCAGCGGGGACGACGTGGTGGCCGAGATCTGCGTGCTGTGCAACGACATCGCCGAGGCGAACCAGGGCTACCTGGCCGAGCTGGAGCGGGTCGGCGCGGCCGTGGGCCGGGACGGGGCGCTGGGGCAGCGGCTGGCTCCGGGCGCCGGGGCGGGCGACTGGGAGCGGCAGCGCGAGACCGTCAACGTGCTGCTGGACGATCTGGCCCGGCCGCTGTTGGACACCGGCCGGGTGCTGGCCGCGATCGCGCAGGGCGACCTGTCGCAGCAGGTCGTCGTGGACGGCCGCGGCGATCTGGCCGACGTCGGCCGGACCCTGGACGACATGCGGCTGACGCTGCGCACCCTGGCCTCGGAGGTCACCCGGGTGGCCGGTGAGATCGGCAGCGACGGCCGCCTGGGCGGGCAGGCCGAGGTGCCGGGGGCCGCCGGCACCTGGAAGGACCTGACCGACTCGGTGAACCTGATGGCCGGCAACCTGACCGGCCAGGTCCGCGACATCGCGCAGGTGGCGACCGCGGTCGCGCGCGGCGACCTGACCCGGCAGATCACCGTGGACGTGCGCGGGGAGCTGCTGGAGCTGAAGACCACCCTGAACACCATGGTGAACCAGCTCTCGGGCTTCGCCGACGAGGTGACCCGGGTGGCGCGCGAGGTCGGCAGCGACGGCATCCTGGGCGGTCAGGCCCGGGTCCCCGGAGTGGCCGGTACCTGGAAGGACCTCACCGACTCGGTGAACCTGATGGCCGGCAACCTGACCACCCAGGTGCGCAGCATCGCGCGGGTGGCCACGGCGGTGGCCTCCGGCGACCTGACCCAGACCATCGACGTGGACGTCCGCGGCGAGATCCTGGAGCTCAAGGACACCTTGAACACCATGGTCGAGCAGCTGTCCGGGTTCGCCTCCGAGGTCATCCGGGTGGCGCGCGAGGTGGGCACCGAGGGCCGGCTGGGCGGCCAGGCCGAGGTGCCCGGCGTCGCCGGCCTGTGGCGCGACCTCACCGACGCGGTGAACTCGATGGCGAACAACCTCACCAACCAGGTCCGCAACATCGCACAGGTGACCACCGCGGTCGCGCAGGGCGACCTGGGCAAGAAGATCGACGTGGACGCCCGGGGCGAGATCCTGGAGCTGAAGACCACCATCAACACGATGGTCGACCAGCTCTCCGGCTTCGCCGACGAGGTGACCCGGGTGGCGCGCGAGGTCGGCACCGAGGGCAACCTGGGCGGCCAGGCCCGGGTGCGCGGCGCGTCGGGCACCTGGAAGGACCTGACCGACAACGTCAACGTCATGGCGAACAACCTGACCGGCCAGGTGCGCAGCATCGCGCGGGTGGCCACGGCGGTGGCCTCCGGCGACCTGACGAAGAAGATCACCGTGGAGGCCAAGGGCGAGGTCGCGGCGCTGGCCGAGACCTTCAACGGCATGGTCGACACGCTGTCGGCGTTCGCCGACGAGGTGACGCGCGTGGCCCGCGAGGTCGGCACCGAGGGCATGCTGGGCGGCCAGGCCCGGGTGCCCGGAGTGGCCGGCACCTGGAAGGAGCTCACCGACCGGGTGAACGTGATGGCCGACAACCTGACCAACCAGGTGCGGAACATCGCGCAGGTGACCACCGCGGTCGCCAACGGCGACCTGACCCGCCGGATCGACGTGGACGCCCGGGGCGAGATCCTGGAGCTGAAGACCACGCTGAACACCATGGTCGAACGGCTCTCGGCGTTCGCCTCCGAGGTCACCCGAGTCGCCCGCGAGGTCGGCACCGAGGGCAAGCTCGGCGGCCAGGCCACGGTCGAAGACGTCTCCGGGACCTGGCAGCGCCTCACCGAGTCGGTGAACCAGCTGGCGTCGAACCTGACCACCCAGGTCCGCGCGATCGCCGAGGTGGCCACGGCGGTGACCGAGGGCGACCTGACCCGGGCGATCACGGTCGACGCCTCCGGGGAGGTCGCCGACCTCAAGGACAACATCAACCAGATGATCGCCAACCTGCGCACCACCACCAACGCCAACCAGGAGCAGGACTGGCTGAACACCAACCTGGCGCGCATCGCCGGCCTGCTGCCGGGCCGGCGCGACCTGGCCAGCGTCGCGGCGATGGTGCTGGAGGAGCTGGCGCCGCTGGTCTCCGCGCACAGCGCCGCGTTCTTCCTGGCCGAGTCCGAGGACGGGCCGCTGGGCTTCGCCGACGAGGCCGCGGACGTGAGACTGCGGATGATCGCCGGGTTCGGCTACGCCGCGGCTCCCGGCGACGGCCCGGTCTTCGCCCCCGGGCAGGGGCTGGTCGGACAGGTCGCGGTGAGCAAGAAGACGGTCGCGCTGACCGGCGCGCCGGCCGGGTACGTGCCGATCCGCTCCGGGCTCGGGCAGACCGACGCCACCAACGTCATCGTGCTGCCGGTGCTCTTCGAGCGGCAGACGCTCGGCGTGATCGAGCTGGCCTCGGTCAACGAGTTCACCCAGACCCACCGCGACTTCCTGGAGACGCTCAAGGAGACGATCGGCACCGCGGTCAACACCATCACCACCAACGTCCGCACCGACGCGCTGCTGCGCGAGTCCCAGCGCCTGACCACCGAGCTCCAGAAGCGGCAGAGCGACCTGCAGGAGTCGAACAACGAGCTGGAGGACAAGGCGGCGCAGCTGGCGCGGCAGAACAAGGACATCGAGATCAAGAACACCGAGATCGAGCAGGCGCGGCTCACCCTGGAGGACCGCGCGCAGCAGCTCGCCCTGGCGTCCAAGGTCAAGTCCGAGTTCATGGCGAACATGTCGCACGAGCTGCGCACCCCGCTGAACAGCATGCTGATCCTGGCCCGGCTGCTGGCCGACAACGTCGAGACCAACCTGACCCCGCGCCAGGTGGACTTCGCGCAGACCATCCACTCGGCCGGCTCGGATCTGCTGGAGCTGATCAACGACATCCTGGACCTGTCGAAGATCGAGGCCGGCCGGATGGAAGTGCAGAACGAGTCCTGGCCGATCGCCGACCTGGCCGAGGGGCTGGCCACGACGTTCCAGCCGCTGGCCGCGGAGAAGGGGCTGCGGCTGCGGGTCGACGTCACCGGCGGCGCGCCGGCCACCGTCACCGCCGACAGCCAGCGGGTGCAGCAGATCCTGCGCAACCTGCTGTCCAACGCGGTGAAGTTCACCGACACCGGCGAGGTCACGCTGCGGGTCACGGCGGCGCGCGGTGCGCACGGCGAGCCGGCGGTGGCCTTCGCGGTCGTGGACACCGGGATCGGGATCGCCGAGGACAAGCTGGAGCTCATCTTCGAGGCCTTCCAGCAGGCCGACGGCACCACCAGCCGCCAGTACGGCGGCACGGGCCTGGGCCTGTCGATCAGCCGGGAGCTGACCCGGCTGCTCGGGGCCGAGCTGCGGGTGTCTAGCGCGCCGGGGCGGGGGAGCACCTTCACCTTGCAGCTGCCGATCGAGCCGCCGGCCGCGGACGCCAAGATCGAGCCGTCCGGCGCCGACCGGCCGGCCGCCGACGGCTCCGGCGATGCCCAGGCTCCGGCCGCGGTGCTGGTCATGGAGCCGGCCGGGACCTCCACCCTGGCCGACGCGGTGGAGTCGGTGCTGGACGAGCTGACCGGGATGAAGGGCCGGGTCGCCGTGACCCGGCTGACGACGGCGGCCGACCTGAACGGCGTGCTGGCCGGCGGGGCGCGTCCGGTGTGCGCGGTGGTGGACGTCGGCTGCCCCGAGGACGAGGTGCGCGCGGTGTTGGACGCTGTTTCCGCCGGTGCGTCCAGCACCCCGGTGATGCTGTACGAGTCGGTGGCCGACGACGGCGCCGCCGAGGCGCTGCGCCGCTCGGTCCGCGACGCCGCGCGCTGGGAGGTCGCGCACTCGGTGCCGCAGGTCGCCGAGCGGGTGACGCTGCACGTGCTGACCGGCGCGCCGCGCATGTCCGGGCCCGGCGCCGAGCCGGAGCGTCCGGGGCGGGAGCTGCCGCGCTTCGACGGGCAGAAGGTGCTGGTCATCGACGACGACATCCGGAACGTCTTCGCGCTGACCAGCGCGCTGGAGCTACAGGGGCTGACCGTGGTCTACGCCGGCAACGGCCGGGAGGGCATCGAGCTGCTGAAGCAGAACGAGGACGTGGCGCTGGCGCTGATGGACATCATGATGCCCGGCATGGACGGGTACGCCACGACCGCGCGGATCCGGGCGCTGGACGGGTTCCGGGACCTGCCGATCGTCGCGGTCAGCGCGAAGGCGATGAAGGGCGATCGGGAGAAGAGCCTGGCGGCCGGAGCGAACGAGCATGTCACCAAGCCGGTGGACATGGATCTGCTGCTGCGGCTGATCAAGGACTTGATTCAGGTGGGGTAGGCGGCGCGTCGTCGGTGCGTGGCTGGTGCATCGCTGGTGTGCCGGCGGTGCGTCGCCGGCTCCGTCCAGCCATGTGACCGGTCCCACCTGGCGGGTTCCGCAGGTACGCGGCGCGAGCACGTGGGATTATTAAGTTGGCACGCTGTGCCGGGAACCGGTGGGCACGCGGCGCCGTCCAATCACGGCGTATGGGCACCACGGCGAAGAAAGTAGCGTAAAGGGCTGAGCGGATGAGTCAGGACTTTGCGTCGAACGACCCCGCCGCGCGCGATCGGTTGCGTGCGGCGGCTTCGGCCTTCGCCGAGGAGCGCCGGCGGCAGCTGGACGAGGAGCGCGAGTACCGGCGGGACGCGATCGTCGACCAGGCGGTCGGCGTGCTGATGGCGCGCTCGGCGTGCGGCTCGGCCGAGGCGGTCGCGCAGTTGTCGGCGGTCGCGCAGCGCTCCCGCAGGCCGCTGGCCGACGTGGCGGTCGACGTCGTGGCCGAGGCGTCGGGCCGCGCGCCCGAGCCGGGCCGCAGCCGCGAAGTGCCACGCCTGCAGCCACGCATCGCCGGCCTGGACCGCTCCGCCGACGGCGACGGCCTGGCCCGCGGCCTGGCCTCCGAAGCCCTGGGCTTCTCCCATCCCTCCAGCGCCGCGATCGGCCTGCTCGACGACGACGGCTCCGTCGCGATCGTCGGCGCCCACGGCTTCCCGACCCGAGGCATCCGCCGCTGGCGCCGCATCCCCCCGGCCGTGGACTGCCTGATCAACCGGGCACTCCGCACCGGCAAACCGGTCTGGACCGACGCCACCACCCAGGACCCGCCACCCCCGCTCGGCGAGCCCGCGGGCGCCGACCGCCTCCGCACCCGCGTAGCCGTCCCGGTCCGCCTGGGCCGCGCCCTCCTCGGAGCGGTGGAGCTGGCCTGGCAGCCCCAGGCCGCGCTCGACGCCCGCGCCCGCCGCGAGGTCGAGGCGGTGCTGGGTGCCGTCGGGCCGTCGCTGCTGCGGACGATGGGGCCGGACGGGGCAGCGGGGGTGACCACCGGTGACTCTGCTTGGCAGGACCTGGTGGACCTGATGGAGCAGCCGACGCTGGTCCTCCAGGGCGACTCCGATGAACCCGTCGTCGTGTCACGGTTCCGAGTGATCGCCCACAATCAGTCCGCCGCCGAGCTGATGACTCCCCGGCCGACCACCACCAGCAGCGTCGCGGCCGTCGTGCCGTGGCTCACCGCCGCGGATCTTCCCGAGCAGCTGGCTGCCGTGGTCCGCACCGGCGCACCCTGCCGGCTCGCGGTGCAGACCGGGCCCCTTGGCGTGGATTCCCTCACCGCGGTCCGGGTCGGCCTCGGCACGGTGCTCGTGGTCTGCCATCAGCCCGCCCTGGATCCGAGCGCGGCCGACGGCGTGCTGGAGCGGCTCGCACGCTTCGGCATCTGGCGCTGGGACGTCGACGGCGACCGCGTCGCGTGGTCCGCCGAGGCGCTGCGGATCGTCGACGCGCCCGGGCTCGGCGACTCGGCCGGCATCGATCGGCCGCCCTACACCGTGCATCCGGACGACGCCGAGGCCGAGCGCCGGTTCGTCAAGACCCTGACCGTCGAGCGAAGGCCCGCCGAGGCCGAGTTCCGGATCCTGCACTATGGCGGTGAGCCGACGCGGGTGCGGGTGACGGCCGAACCCGTCGGTGCGGGCGCGGACGGTGCCGCCGGCGCCGAGGCCGCCGCCGTCGTCGGCGTCGTCCAGGACGTCACCGAGTGGCGCCGCGCCGAGACCGGTCTGGAAGTGGCCCGCGTCCAGCTCGCGGCTCAGCGCTCGCGTGCCGACGCCGAGCGCCAGCTCGCCTCCGCGCTCCAGCAGGCGGTCGTGCCCAGCGCCGCGCGCAACCAGCCGCCGCGCAGCGGGGTGCAGATCGCCGCGCGCTACCGCCCGGCCAGCGCCTCGGCCGGCGTCGGCGGCGACTGGTACTCGGTGTTCCCGCTGCGCGACGACAAGATGCTGCTGGCCATCGGCGACGTCGCCGGGCACGGCCTGCCCGCCGCCTCGGCGATGGCCGACCTGCACCACGGGCTGCGCGGCATGGCGCTGGCCGAGACCCGCCCCGGCCGGCTGCTCACGCTGCTCAACGAGCTGGTCGAGACCATGCCGCAGTTCACCATCGCCAGCGCCTGCGTGCTCCTGTGGGACCCCGCGACCCGCCGCCTGACCTGGGGCAACGCCGGCCATCCGGCGCCGCTGCGGATCCGCGCCGGGGCCGCCACGCCGCTGTACGACGCCGTCGGCCCGATGCTCGGCGCCGATCCGCGCGCGGTGTACGAGGACTGCGAGGCCGACGTGGCCAGCGGCGACGTCCTGCTGCTCTACACCGACGGCCTGGTCGAGCGCCGCCGGGTCGGCGACGACGAGACCATCGCGCACCTCCTGCACCAGACCCGCCACCCGGACGCCGACCTGGACCACTACGCCGACCGGATCCTGGAGGGCGCGCGCTCCGACACCGACGACGACGTCTGCGTGCTCGCCGTCCGCTTCGAATAGCCCAGCGCACCGGGTGCGAACGTTTGATCCGTCCAGTACGGGTCAACCGGAGTGGGTCGAAGGGGAGAGCAATGGCGCAGCGCGTCGAAGTGGCACCGCCGAACCGCCGGATCAGGACGCCGCAGCGCGCGTCCGTCGTGCTGACGGTGCCGGCGCACAAGGACTACGTGGTCATCATCCGCTCCGCGGTGGCGCAGCTCGCGGCGAGCTGCGGCTACACGCTCCAGCAGGTCACCGACCTGCGGCTGGCCGTGAACGAGGCCTGCGCGCTGCTGGTCGGGAGCCTCGGGGTCATCGAGTGCCGGGCCGAGGTGCGGGGAGACGTGGGAAGCGAGGTGCTCCGGGTGGCGGTCTCCGCCCCGGCCGCCGGCGGCTTCGACGTCCCCGACACCGACGGTCTCGGCTGGAACCTGATGACCGCGCTGGTCGACGCGCTGGCCTGGGCCCAGGACGGCGTCACCGCACGCGTCAGCCTGGAGAAGCGGCGCGGCCTGCTTACCCGCTGAGCGGGTGCAATTTCCCCGATATGTCGCAGACTGAAAGAGGGGACGAGAGCGAGAGGAGGCCGCCATGGCGATCGCCACCGTGACCCGTGTGATCGGGCGGAAGTACGTGATCGGGAGCCGCGTCTACTGCTCCGAGTGCCCGTGCGGCTATCTGGCCTCGGCCGTCGTGGACCCCGCGACCGGCCGCTTGGAGCACCTGATCGTCACCCCGGACCACGGCATCGACTCGCGCCTGGTCCCGATCGCCGCCGCGCACTGCGAAGGCGAGGCCGTCCGCCTGCACTGCACGCTCGACGACTTCAATGCCATGGAACCCGCGGTGGACGTGCACATCACCCCGCTGGACCCGGCCCGCCCGCCCCGCCACTACCCGAACGAGGAGAGCTCCGCCTGGCCGTTCTTCGACTTCGGCCCCAGCACCCCGAACCTCGGCCTGGCCGCGCCCGAACCGGTCCTGATGCCGCGCATGGCCTATGACGACCACGTCCCGGCCGGCGAGTCCCGCATCTACCCCGGTGACCACGTGCACGCCAGCGACGGCGTCATCGGCCACGTGCGCGGCGTGGTCGTGGCCCCCGACGGCGACGCCGTCACCCACATCCTGGTCGACGAGGGCCTGCTGCGCGGCCACAAGCGCGTGGCGATCCCGATGGAGCTGGTCGGCGGCGTCGGCGAGGACGGTGTCCGAGTGCTGATGAGCCGGAAGGAAGTCAAGGCTCTGTCGCCCTGCGAGGTTGTGGCAGCCGCCTGAGGCATCAGTGACAAGCGCGGTGAGCGCCTGAAACAGCTAGCAGCCGCTCACCGCGACCAGAGCACACTCCCGCCCTGCGGCACCATGTGATGCCGCGTCATCGGCGTCGAAGCCAGCGAGTTGTGCACCACGAACGCCACGCTCCCGGGCACGTACCGGTCCTCCGACCACTCCAGCGGCACCCCCGCCGGGTCCGTCGACCGCCGCCGCTCCCGCAACAGCGGATCCCCGGCGGCGCAGCCCAATAGAGCGGCGTCCTCGCGGTCGGCGCGCGCCAGGTCGATGGTGTGTTCGGCGTCTGCGACGAACACACCGGCGCGCTCCAGGAACTCGGTGACGGACACGGTGTCCGTCGCCAGGTTCTCCACGATGGTGCCCACCGCCTCCGGGTACGTCGTGCGCTCCAGCATCGCCGGCTGGCCCGACAGCAGCCTGAGACGCAGCACCCGCAGCACCCGCGCGTCGGGCTCGCCGCGCAGGTGGCGCTGCTCGTCGGCGTCCGGGAGGTGCCAGCCCTGGCGGATCACCCGGCCCTCGGGCGACTCGCCGATGGAGCGGGCCCAGCGGGCGAAGCTCTGCATCTGCGCGAAGTCCTGCACCGGCGCGTCGTCCAGAACGACTCTGCGGGTCCCGCGCCGGGAGGTCACCAGGCCGTCCTGGCGCAGCAGCATCAGCGCCTGGCGGATCGTGCCTCGGGAGACCTCGTACTGCTCGGCCAGCGCCCCCTCGCTGGGCAGCTTGCCGCCCGGGCCGTACGCGTGCTCCGTGATGGCGTGCCGCAACTCTTCGGCGATCCGCCGATATCTCGGTTCCTGGGTCACCAGGAGTCCCCCGCTTCCGTGGGTCGTCGTGTCAACGATCTTAATAGTTGGCTACACAACTAGGTGTTGGCCATACAACTTCGATTTGTTCACCTGGTTCTGCGTTTGCGTCCACCTGGCATCCGCATAGTCCTTGCCGCGGGTGATCGCGGCCGACTCCTGGCCGCCCCGTCCGGGAGGAAAACTGTGAACCGACGTCTGACGGGCATCGCCGCCACCGCGGTCGTCCTCGCCCTTAGCGCGACCGCTTGCTCGTCGAGCAAGACCAACTCCGGCAGCACCTCTGGCGGCACCAGCCAGGGCGCGGCGGCCGGCGCCAAGGACGCCTCCAAGGCCACCACCGCCGCCGACCTGGGCGGCATGGACGCCCTGGTCGCCGCCGCGAAGAAGGAAGGCACGCTGAACGCCATAGCGCTGCCGAAGACCTGGGCCAACTACGGCGCCATCATGGACGCCTTCACCGCCAAGTACGGCATCAAGATCAACGACGCCAACCCGGACGGCTCCAGCCAGGACGAGCTGAACGCGATCAAGCAGCAGAAGGGCACCGACCGCGCCCCCGACGTCGTCGACGTCGGCCAGGCGGCCGCCACCTCCGGCGCGGCGTCGGGCCTGTTCGCGCCGTACCAGGTCGCCACCTGGTCGCAGATCGCTGACGCGCAGAAGGACTCCCAGGGTCTGTGGTACAACGACTACGGAGGCTACATCGCCATCGGCTACGACGCCGACAAGGTGAAGAACCCGCCGACCACCCTGAAGTCCCTGGACGACCCGCAGTACAAGTCCCAGGTGGCGCTGAACGGCGACCCGACGAAGGCCAACGCGGCGCTGTCCGGCGTGCTGGCCGCGGCGCTGGCCAACGGCGGCAGCCTGGACAACGCCCAGCCCGGCATCGACTTCTTCGGCAAGCTGAAGAAGGACGGCGTGTTCGTCCCCGTCGCCGCCACCCAGGCCACCATCCAGTCCGGCACCACGCCGATCACCATCGACTGGGACTACCTGCAGGCCTCGGCCGCGACCGACCTGAAGGCCAAGGGCGTCAACTGGAAGGTCGTCGTGCCCTCCGACGGTCTGTTCGGCGGCTTCTACAACCAGGCGATCAGTGCCTCCGCGCCGCACCCGGCCGCCGCGCGCCTGTGGGAGGAGTTCCTGTACTCCGCCGACGGCCAGAACCTGTGGCTCAAGGGCATGGCCCGCCCGGCCGAGCTCCCGGCGCTGCAGAAGGCCGGCACCGCCGACGCCGCCGCGCTGGCCGCGCTGCCCGCCGTCGCCGGCACCCCGCAGTTCGCCACGCAGGACCAGATGACCGCCGCCTCCAAGCTCGCCGTGTCCGGCTGGGCGAAGGCGACCGGCTGACGATGACCGCATCCGCCCCGGCGGACGTCCCGGCCGGCGTGGGGGAACCCACGCCGGCCGCTGCGGCGTCCCCGCTCCGACCCGCGGGCCCGCGCGCCGGCCGCCTCGGCCGCCTCGGCCGCGCCCGCCGCACCCGGCCCGCCGACCTGCTCGGCCTCGCGCCGTTCGCCGCCTACGTGGCCGTGTTCCTCGGCGCCCCGGCCTACGCCGTGATCACCGCCGCCTTCAAGGACGACGCCGGCCACGCGACGCTGTCGAACGTCACCACCACGCTGAAGGACCCCTACCGGCACGCCTTCACCGTCAGCATCGAGCTGTCCGTGCTCAGCGCCGTCCTCGGCGCGGTGCTCGGCCTCGCGCTCGCGATAGCGGTCTCCGGCGCGCGGCGCGACGGCTTCGTGCACCGCGCCGTCACCACCGCCTCCGGCGTGCTGGCCTACTTCGGCGGCCTGCCGCTGGCCTTCGTGTTCCTGGCCACGCTGGGCCCGCAGGGCCTGGTCACCAAGTGGTTGAACAGCGCCGGCTACAACCTTACCCAGCACGGGTTCGTGCTGTGGAACATGGCCGGCCTGGTGCTGGTCTACCTCTACTTCCAGATCCCGCTGATGCTGCTGGTGATCTTCCCGGCCCTGGACGGCCTGCGTCCGCAGTGGGAGGAGGCCGCGCGCAGCCTGGGCGCCTCGCGCCGGCAGTACTGGCTCCGCGTCGGCGGCCCGCTGCTCGCGCCGCCGTTCCTCGGCGCGCTGCTGCTGTTGTTCGCCAACGCTTTCGCGGCCTACGCGACCGCGTACGCGCTGAGCACCGGCAGCGTCCCGCTGGTGCCGATCCAGATCGGTTCGGTCATGTCCGGCAACGTGCTGGCCGGGCAGGAGAACATCGGCAACGCGCTGGGCCTGTGGATGATCGTGGTCGTCGGCCTGGTCGTGGTCGCGTACACGCTGCTCCAGCGCCGGACTGCGAGGTGGCTGCGGTGACTGCTCTCGTCTGGGCAGATTCTGAGAACCCGGATTCCCCCGCGGTTCAGAGCCCTGCGACGCCGCGTCCCGGCCGGGCGCAGCGTCGTCGGCCGCCGGTCGGCCGTGCGCTGCTCCTGCTGGTGTTCGCGGCCTACTTCTTCATCCCGCTCTACGCCGCGGTCGACTTCACGCTCGGCGGCAGCCGCCGCAACATGGGCCACACGCTGTCGGTGTGGACCGGCCTGGTCCATCAGGAGGGTTTCACCACCAACCTGATGACCTCGCTGAAGATCGCCGGCGGCACGGTGTTGCTCCTGCTGGTGCTCATGGTGCCGACGATGGCGTGGCTACACCTGCGCCTGCCGCATCTTCGCCGCGTCGTCGAGGGCGTCTGCCTGCTGCCGATGGCGATCCCGGCCGTGGTCATCGCCAACGGCATCATCGGGGCCTTCAAGTCCTGGCCGCAGGCGATCACCGGCTCCTCCTGGATCCTGATCCTGGAGTACGTGATCCTCGCGCTGCCGTTCACCTACCGCTCGCTGGACGCCGGCCTGTCGGCGATCCCGCTGACCACGATGGTGGAGGCGGCGCGCAGCCTGGGCGCCAGCTGGCCGGTGACGCTGTGGCGGGTCGTGGTGCCGAACATCCGCACCGCCATCGCCTCGGCCGGCATCCTCGGCGCCGCGCTGGCGCTGGGCGAGTTCACGATCGCGAACCTGTTGCTGCTCAACACGTTCCCGGTCTGGACCGACCAGGCCGGCCAGCAGGACGGCGAGGTCGCGACCACCGCCTCGATGCTGATCCTGTTCCTGTCCTGGCTGCTGCTGATGCTGGTGTCGCATCTGGGCCGCGGCCGTACCGCCAAGAAGTCCTTGAAGTTGCGGAGAAGCAAGTGAGCGCCCCGTCCGTCGAACTCGTCAAACTCAGCCGCTCCTTCGGCGGCGTCGCGGCCCTGGACGGCCTGGACCTGACCGTCGAGCCGGGCACCCTGATGTGCCTGCTGGGCCCCTCGGGCTGCGGCAAGACCACGGCGCTGCGCATCATCGCAGGGCTCGAACACAGCGACGGCGGCGAGGTCCGGGTCGGCGGTCAGGACGTGGCCCGGGTCCCGGCGAACAAGCGGGACATGGGCATGGTGTTCCAGTCCTACAGCCTGTTCCCGAACCTGGACGCCCGCGACAACGTCGCCTTCGGCCTGCGCATGCGCGGCTGGGGCGCGGCCAAGCGCCGCGAGCGGGCCGGCGAGCTGCTGGAGCTGGTGGGCCTGTCGGCGCACGCGGACAAGTACACGCACCAGATGTCCGGCGGCCAGCAGCAGCGCGTGGCCCTGGCCCGCGCGCTGGCGATCGAGCCGCGCGTACTGCTGCTGGACGAGCCGCTGTCCGCGCTGGACGCCGTGGTCCGGGTGCAGCTGCGCGAGGAGATCCGCTCGCTGCAGACCCGCCTGGGCATCACGACCGTGTTCGTCACCCACGACCAGGAGGAGGCGCTCAGCGTCGCCGACCAGGTCGCGGTGATGCGCGCCGGCCGCCTGGAGCAGTGCGCGGCCCCGGCCGAGGTCTACGCCGAGCCGGCGACCGCGTTCGTCGCGGAGTTCATCGGCACGATGAACCGCCTGCCCGGGACCCTGTCCGCGGACGGCCAGACCGTCGAGGTGGCCGGCCGCCGCCTCGTGGCCCGGGAGGCGGGATCGCGCTCCGGAGGGGAGGTCGCGGTGCTGATCCGGCCCGAGGCGGTGCGGTTCGAGCCGGCCGAGGACGGCGCGGCGACGGTGCGCCAGGCCGGGTTCCGAGGCCCGATCACCCGGATTACCGCGGTGCTGGAGGACGGCACCGAGGTGCTGTCGGACGTGCCGAGCGCATCGGCGGCCGACCTGGTGCCGGGGCGGCGGGCGGCTGTGGTGCTGGAGGACGCGCCGGTCATGGTGGTGTGATCCCGGTCGGGTTCGCAGGGCTCTTCTCACGGGGGACACGCAAAACGCTTGCACGTTTCTCACGGAGCGTGCAGCGTGTAGCGCGTGGATCCGACCCCGCACGTCGCGCGATTCGACGCATGGGCTCCGGTCTACGAAGCGAGCGCGCTGCAGGAGGCTTTCTACACGCGACTGCATCGCAAGGTGTTGGGACTCGCCTCGGCCGCCGGACCGGTGCCCGGCCGCATCGTGGACATCGGATGCGGTACCGGTCGGCTGCTGCGCGCCGCGGCCGCGGTCTACGCGGACGCGGGCCTGGTCGGCGTGGACATCTCGGCCGGGATGCTCGCGCAGGCGCGGGCGATGGCCGCGCCGGGGGAGCGCACCGCCTTCGTCCGTGCCGATTCCGCCGCACTGCCGTTCGGCGACGCCGGGTTCGACCTGGCGACGTGCACAGCGTCCTCGCACCACTGGCCGGAGCCGGCGGCAGCGCTCGCTGAGCTCCGTCGGGTCCTCGCCCCGCACGGCCTGCTGGTCCTGGCGCACCTGCAGGGCGTCGCGCTGTGGGACCCTCCGGGCGCCGGCCACGTCCGGCGCCGCGGGGTACGTATCTCCTCCGGTCTAGCCGTCCCGCTGTTCGACAGCGGTTTCCGAGTCTGCGACGCCGCGCTGTTCGCCGAGTGCCCCCTGATGCCCGCGACCGTCGTGCTGTGCGCGCGGCGGCGGTAGCGAAGCGGCGCCGGTGCGGCGGCTCCACAGCTTCGCCGCCAGGTGCTGGATCGCGAACGCCGCGGCCAGGGTCAGCGCCCCGCCGACGGCGTCGGCCACGAAGTGGTTCGCGGTGCCGACGATGACGGTGAAGGTGAACAGCGGATAGAACAGGCCCGCGATGCGGACCCAGCGGTGCCCGGCGTAGCGGTAGATCATGACCGCGCACCAGCCGGACCACGCGATGTGGTCGCTGGGCATCGCGGCGTACTGATTCGAGACCGACTGCATGCTCGGCGACGCCCAGGAGCCCCAGGTGTGGTACTTCACGGTGGTGTCGATGAAGCCGTGGCCGGCCAGGAGGCGCGGCGGCGCCAGCGCGAAGAAGTAGAAGCCGATCAGGCTCGACACGATCGCGATGAACAGGACCATGCGCGCGGAGCGGTAGGCCTGCGGGTGGCGCACGTAGAGCCACACCAGCACGGCGATGGTGATGAGGAAGTGCAGCGTCGCGTAGTAGTAGTTCATGCCGACGATCAGCGGCGTGACCTTGTCCAGCGCGTGGTTGACCGTCAGCTCGACGTCCACGTGCAGCGAATGCTCGGCGCGCAGCATGGACGCGGCCCGGCGCATCGCGATGTCCTTCTGGCCCGGGACGGCGTCGCGGGTCAGGGTGTACAGGCTGTAGCCGACGACGACCAGGGCCAGCTCAGTCCACAGATACGGACGTCCCTGGCGGCTACGGGGGAACAAGCGACGGCGCGCAGCAGCGGGTGGTGCCGGCTCGCTCACTCGTCGGCCTCGCGATCACGCACGGTCGGCGTGGTCGCGGAGGCCTGCGGGTCGGGGCGGTCCGGGGTGGGCTCGGTGTCCGGATCGGCTTCGGTGCCCGCGACGGTGTCGGTGTCGGTGTCCGGATCGGCTTCGCTGTCCGTGACGATGTCGGTGTCAGTGTTCGGATCGGAACCAGCATCGGGCTCGGCCACCGCCGCCGTCCCCGGCTTGTCCCGCCGCACCCACAGATACACCAGCGCCCCCACGAACACGATCAGCGACACCCAGTCGTTGAGCCGCAGCCCCAAGAACCGGTTGGCGTGGTCGTCCCGCAGCGCCTCGACCACCGCCCGCCCCGCCGTGTACGCGGCGACGTAGATCGCGAACAGCCGCCCCCGGTTCGGGTGCCACTTGCGGTCGATCCACACCAGCGCGACCGCGACAGTCAGGTCCCAGATCGACTCGTACAAGAACGTCGGCTGGTAGAACGCCTCGTTCGGCGTGTTCGACGGCCGGTGCGCCGGATCGATGCGGATCGCCCACGGCAGCCCAGACGGCCGACCGTACAGCTCCTGGTTGAAGTAGTTGCCCCAGCGCCCGATCGCCTGCGCCAGGACCAGCGCCGGTGCCATCGCGTCGGCGAAGTCGGCGAGCTTGATCCCCTTACGGCGGCAGCCGATCCACGCGCCGACCGCGCCGAGCGCGACCGCGCCCCAGATGCCGAGTCCGCCGTCCCAGATGTAGAACGCCTTGACCGGGTCCTCGCCGGACTTGAAGTACAGCTCCGGGTCCGTGATCACGTGGTAGAGCCGGCCGCCGACCAGGCCGAACGGCACGGCCCAGATCGCGATGTCCACGACGTCCTCGCTGCGGCCGCCGCGCGCCGCCCAGCGCCGTCCGGTCCACATCACCGCGACCACGATGCCGAGCAGGATGCACAGCGCGTAGGCCCGGATCGGAAGCGGGCCCAGATGCCACACGCCCTGCGACGGGCTCGGCAGATACGCCAACGTCATCGCAGCGACCACCCCTGCTGTTCCGGCCGCGTCGGCCGGTCCGTCGCGGTGTTTTCCTCGCCACACTACATCGGGGTCAAAGATGTTCGGTCACCGAAGTATCTCGCCCGGATCTTTCCCGGGTCTTGCCCGCCGATCAGTGCTGGGGTTGACGCTACAGAGTTTCGGTATCGCTGCGCTGCTTTTGCGGCTCGCCGCGACTCGGGTCGAGCACGCCGTCCAGCGCGGCCAGCACCCGGATCGCGGCCCGCATGTCGTCCGGATCGACGAACGGCAGCGTGGCAGCCTTCTCCCGCTCGAAGGCCGCGTCGCCGCGCCGGACCAGTTCGGTCCCGACCGGCGTGAGCGCGATGAGGTTCTCGCGCCGGTTCTGGTCCGAGGTCCGCACGGTCATCAGCCCGGCGGCGACCGCGGCGTCGATCTGCCGGCTGACGGTGCCCTTGGTCAGGCCCAGCCGGTCGGCGACGGTCTGCTGGTTGAGCGGCCCGGGATGGGCCTCGACGACCGACAGCACCAGGAACTGGGCCAGCGACGTCCCGATCTCCCGCTGGAACAGCGCCTCGCCAGAGCGGTCCATCAGCCCGGCGACGCGGCGGACCAGGTACCAGAGCGTGGCCAGATCGTCCGGGAGCGGGGCGGCGGGGTCCATGGGGCCCATGGTACCGGATCGTTTGACAGGCAACAGTTCGAAGTGCAACTGTTGCAAGCGAAACCATAGCCCGGCCGGGCACCACCGACACGGAGAGCACACCCGATCACGGGAGCACCCATGCGGATCCTGATAGTCCTCGACCACCCGTACACCCTGGCCTCGGCCGCCGACGTCCCGCACCGGCGCAGCTTCACCGCCGCCGTGGCCGCCGCCGCCGTCCGCGGCGCCGAGACCGCCGGACACGAGACCGACCTCATCGACCTGGCCGCCGACGGCTTCGCCCCTGCGATGACGGCCGCCGACCTGGCCGCCTGGCGGCAGGCGCACGTCGTCGACCCTAGGGCGTGTTTGAGAAGTCGGGTGGGTAGTGTCCCGCAGCTGGCGAGCAGGTCGAGCGCGACGGCTCAGCGGCAAGTCTGGCAAGACGGACGGCCTGCCTCATCCTGGTTGGCTGTGGCTGGTCGTCCGGCGCCGCCAGACGCCGCCACTGTGCCCATGGCAGCCAGAGGCTGCGTGCCGTCGCGCCCCGCCCGACTTCTCAAACACGCCCCAGGTCGCCGACTACCAGCGGCGCCTGCTGGCCGCCGACCACCTGGTGTTCGCGTTCCCGGTGTGGTGG
Organism: Catenulispora sp. GAS73; assembly: GCF_041262085.1. Lineage (NCBI taxonomy): Bacteria > Bacillati > Actinomycetota > Actinomycetes > Catenulisporales > Catenulisporaceae > Catenulispora > Catenulispora sp. GAS73. The sequence continues at coordinate 143,471 of NZ_JBGCCM010000024.1, read as the reverse complement.
GAGGCGATGCCCGCGGCGACCAAGGGCTTCCTGGACCGGGTGCTGATCAAGGGCGTGCTCTTCGAGGAGCTGCCCGAGGCCAGGGGCAACCCGTTCCGCACCCTGATGCCGCGCCTCGCCGGTGTCACGGTGCTGTCGGTCATGACGACGCCCGACAAGGCCTACCGCTGGTGGTACCGCGATCCGCTGACGAAGATCCTGTTCAAGGGGACGTTCGGCAAGATCGGCGTGCAGAACCTGACCTGGGTCAACTACGACAAGGTCGCCGACCGGACGCCCGAGCAGCGCGAGCGGCTGCTGCGTGATACCGAGGCGCGCTTCGCCGGGCTCAGCCCGACATCCCCGTCTCTGTCTCCGACTCTGCCCCCGACGCAGCCTTCGTCTCCGGCAGCCGTACCTTCACCGTCCCCAGAACGCGCCGCACCTCGATCTCGATGACCACTCGCAGCGGGTTCGGCCCGGGCTCGCCGTACCGCGCGGCATACCTGCGCTCGGCGTCGGCGACCGCCTCCGGGGTCTGATTCACCCGCGCCACGCCCTCCAGCGTGGTCCAGCGGCCGCGGTCGACCTGCGTCACCGCGACCGGCAGCGTGCCGGCGGCGCTGATGCGGCGGGCCTTGGCGCTGGTGCCGCTGGTGATGATGCGGGCCAGGCCGGTCTCCGGGTCGTAGACGACGCCGACCGGGACCAGGTGCGGGGTGCCGTCCGGGCGGACCGAGGCCAGGCTGCAGATGTGGCGCTCGGTCCAGAACGTCACACCGTCGGGATCGGCTGCTGCGTGGTCGGGCATCGGTCCTCCGTGGCTGTGCTGCGGACGCGGGTCTGCCGTGCCATCCTCGCAAAGATCCGGCCGCTGCGGCGCCGGCTGCCCGGTCCGCCTCAGAGCCGGCTACGCAACCTGCTGCCACGTCAGCTGCACGACACAGCCCCGACTGCCGCCGCCCCGCTCCGCAGCAGCTCTCCGAACTCCTCGGCGCGCAACGGCATCGCGAACAGATGCCCCTGCGCGAAGTCGCATCCCAGCTCCCGCAGCCGGTCCCGCTGCTCCGTCGTCTCGACGCCCTCGGCGACGACCCGCATCCCGAGCGCGTGCGCGAGCGTGATCACCGCGACCACGATCGCGTCGTCGCCGCGGTTGCGGGTCAGCCCGCTGATGAAGACGCGGTCGATCTTCAGCGTGTCGACCGGATTGTCGCGCAGGTGCCCGAGGGAGGAGTAGCCGGTGCCGTAGTCGTCCAGGGCGATCTTGATCCCGGCGCCGGAGAACGCCGCCAGCGCCGAGCGCGCGGTCAGCGAGGCCTCGTGCACCGCGGTCTCGGTGACCTCCAGGCAGATCCGGTCGGCCGGCACGCCGTGCCGCGCGATCGCCTTGGTGACCTGGCTGACCAGGTCGGGGTCGTGCGACAGCTGCCGGCTGGACAGGTTCACCGACAACAGCGGCAGCGGCCGGGGCCCGGCGCCGTCGGCATCCCGAGCCGCCAAGAGCGCCGCGTTCCCGTCGGCGTCCCGAGCCGCCGGCAGCGCCGCGTTCCACTCGGCGAGCTGCCGGCACGCCTCGTCCAGCACCCAGCGCCCGATCGGCACGATCAGCTGCGTCTCCTCGGCCACGTCCAGGAACGCCGCCGGCGCCAGCAGCCCGCGCTCCGGGTGGTGCCACCGGATCAGCGCCTCGGCCCCGATCACCCGGCAGTCGGACAGCGCCACGATCGGCTGGTACACCAGCGTGAACTCGCCGCGCTCGACCGCCTGCCGCAGGTCCTGCTCCAGGTTCATGCGGTGCACGGCCCGCTCGTGCGTGGCCGGCTCGAAGAACCGGTAGCCGCCGGCCACCGCGCCGTCGGACTTGGCCTGGTACATGGCGGCGTCCGCGTCGCGCAGCAGCTCGTCGACCGTGGTGTCCGGGCCGTGCGCCAGCGCGATGCCGATGCTGGTGCGCACGTGCATCGCCTTGCCGGCGAAGTCGAACGGCGGGATCAGGCAGTCGATGACGCGCTGCGCGATCGCCCCGGCCTCGGTCTGGCCGGCCACGTTCTCACACAGCACCACGAACTCGTCCCCACCGAACCGCGCCACCAGGTCGCCGCGCCGCACCGCCTTGCGCAGCCGGTCGGCGACGGCGGCCAGCAGCTCGTCGCCGGCGGCGTGCCCGAGGCTGTCGTTGACCAGCTTGAACCGGTCCAGGTCCAGGAAGAGCACGGCCAGCCGGTCCGGGTCGGCGCCGCCGAGCTCGATGGCCTCGCGGATCCGGCTGACCAGCAGCGTGCGGTTGGCCAGTCCGGTCAGCGGATCGCGCACGGCCTGCTCGGCCAGCGCCTCCTCGATCCGGCGGCGCTCGGTCAGGTCCCGGCTGACCGACAGCACGCTGCAGATCTTGCCGTCGCTGTCGAGCTCGGGGACGAAACGCGTGTGCAGGAAGCGGTACTCGCCGGCCACCGTGACGTTGAACTCCCGCTCGGTGTCCTGCCCGGTCTCCAGGACGTGCCGCAGCGAGTCCTCCCAGACCCTGAGGAAGTCCTCGGAGTAGCCGCGCTCCCGGCTGGTGTGGCCGAGCATCTCCACGCCGGTGAGCTCCCGCGCCGCCGGGTTGGCGTAGGTGCACCGCAGATCCCGGTCGAAGCGCGCCATCAGGTCCGGGCTGGTGTCCAGCAGCGTCCTGAGCTCGCGTCCGACCCGGTCCAGCTCGGCGGTGCGGGCCTTCAGCTCGCGCTCGGAGATCTTGCGCGCGGTGATGTCGCGGCTGATGCCGAAGGTGCCGATGATGCGGCCGTCGAAGTCGCGCAGCGGCTGCTTGGTGGCGCTGAGCGTCTCCTCCTCGGGGGTGCCCGGCCGCAGGTGCGGCTCCTCGAAGTCGATGATCGCCCGGCCGGTGCGCATGATCGTCTTCTCCGTCGCGAACGCGGCGGCGGCGTGCTCGGGGGTGAAGTAGTCGCGGACCGTCTTGCCGATCATCCCGGCCGGATCCGTGCCGCTGAACTCGGCGGCGCTGGCGCTGACGCGCAGGAACCGGGACTCGCGGTCCTTGAAGAAGATCATGTCGGCGCAGGCGGACAGCAGGTTGTGCAGGCAGATGCGGTCCAGCTCGGCCTCGTCGATGGTGCGGTCCGGGGCGGGTTCCGGCTCGGGTGTCGCAGACGGCTCCGGGCCGGAGGAGGCTATTCGCTCATCGGTGTCAGAGCGGGGCACTCCCGGCTGCACGGGGAGGCCGTCGGGCCGCGACCGGCCGGGGGTGCCCGTCTCAGCCCCGCGTTCTGCCGCATTCGTCATCGATGCGCCTGCTCCCTGGGTCCGGGTGATCTCCATGATATCCGAGCTGCCGTGCGCCGCTCGGGCGCGCGAATCACCAGGTCCTGGCTTCGGCGACATGCCCGTCCGGCCTGATCAGGACTGACCCCGGGTCGTCCCAGCCGTCCCGGAGGGCCCACGCGGGGCCGGTGACGGCGGCCGCGGTGACGGCGGCGGCGCTGTCGTCGGCGCTGTCTTCGGTGTCCGCTGCGGGACCGCCGACGGTCAACCGTACGAAGCGGCCGGGTCCGATCTCGCGCAACAACTCGTAGAGCCGGACCGGGGGAGCGGCGTCGCGTTCGAGGAGCAGGTCGGGGACTCGGGCGCCGAGCCGCGCGTCTTCAACGTCCTCGCCGTCCTGCGCCGTCGGATATCGCACCGCGATCCCGGACAGCCGCCGCGCGTACTGCAGGTTGACCGCCGGATGCTCGGCCAGCAGCGCCTCGAACCTGGTCCGCAGCGCCGCGCCGTCGGCACCGGTCGCCGCGACCAGCCCCATCTGCGCGTGCACGTCTTCCAGCACACGCTCCCCAGCGGGACGCCGCTCCGCCTCATAACCGTCCAGCAGCTCGTTCACAGTGTCCGGAATGCCACCGTCCCGCTCCACCCGCACGGCCGCGATCAGCCGCCACGCCAGATTGTGCGCGTCCTGGATCCCCAGGTTCATGCCCTGGCCGCCCATCGGGAAGTGCACGTGCGCCGCGTCCCCGGCCAGCAGCACCCGGCCGTCGCGGTAGCGGTCCGCCTGCAGCGCCGAGTTACCGATCGTCGAGACCCGCTCGACCTCGCCGAAGCCGTAGTCGGTCCCGGTGATCCGGATCAGCGACTCGCGCACCGTCTCCGCGGTCCACGGCTTGCTCAGGTCGGTCATCACCGCGTGGTCGATGGTGGAGACGACGAACCGGCCGTCCGGCAGCGGGATCACGAACAGCAGCCCCTGCTCGTTGCCCTGCAGGTACCGCTCCGGCGGCGGCGGATCCTTCAGCTCGACCAGCGCGGCCGGGCTGAGGAGGGTGTCGGGGGTGCCGCTGAAGCCGATGCCGGCGGCCTCGCGCACGGCGCTGTGCGCACCGTCGCAGCCCACGACGAAGCGTGCGGTGACGTTCTGGTCGGCGCCGTCGTGCCGCACCGTCGCCACGATCCGATCAGCCTGCTGCCGTACGTCCACGACCCGCCGCCCGCGCAACACCTCGCCGCCGCAGCGGTTCAGGCGCGCCTCCAGCAGCTCCTCGGTCTGCGCCTGCGGCTGAAGCAGGATGTGTGGGAACGCCGTAGGCAGCACCGCGAAGTCCAGCCGCGAGGCCCCCATCGCGAAATGCCACGTCGCCAGTCGGCGGCCGACCGCCAGCATCGGCGCCGCGACCCCGCGCGAATCGAAGATCTCCAGCGTCCGCGGATGCACCACGAACCCGCGCGACCACGCCGCACGGTTCTCCCGCGCCTCCACGACCATGACCCGCACCCCGGCCGCGCACAGCTCCGCGGCCACCCAGCAGCCGACGGGTCCGGCCCCGACGACCAGCACCTCGATATCCGGCGGTGACGACATCCGTTCCTCCCGGTCGGGCGCGAGTACGCATGATGATAGCGGGCGAGCTGCGGGCGGACTGCAACCTTTCGCCACACAGCCTGCTCGGAAGCTGGTGACGGAAGCCGAAGGGGCATCACGGGGCGGGAGGGGTTCGGTGGACCGGCTCGAAGGGTTCGCGGAATACGCGGGGGCGCGCCAGCGGCACTTGCGCAGGAGCGCCTACCTGCTGTGCGGTGACTGGCATCTGGCCGAGGACCTGACCCAGACGGCGCTGGTCAACCTCTGCCGCAGCTGGGGGAGGGCGCGACAGGCGGGGTCGCTGGACGCGTACGCGCACACCGTGCTCGTCAACACCTTCCTGCGCTACAAGCGCAGGTACCAGCGGCAGGTGGACCGGGCGGCGGCGTACTCCTCGGGGCAGCCCGACGTGGCTCCCGCGGATTCGCCGGAGCTGCGCCTGTCGCTCCAGGCCGCGCTGCAACAGCTTCCACCGCGGGCGCGCGCCGTGGTGGTGCTGCGGTTCTGGGAGGACATGAGCGTGGAGGCCACGGCCGACGCGCTCGGGTGTTCCATCGGCAACGTCAAAAGCCAGACGTCCCGCGCCCTGGCCAGGCTGCGGGAGATCGTCGGCGATTCCCTCATCGACAGCGGACTCCGGTAGACGTGTTCCGCGGAGACGGAAGAGTATCTGATGACTGACGACATGTTCCCCGGCCAGGACCGGGACAGCTATGCGGAGCCCGGCAGGGCGTTCGTCGGCTCGTTCGCGGACGAGCCGCCGTTGACGGACATGGTGCCGCGCGCACTGGCCGTCTACGAGCGCGGCCGTCGGCGGCGGCAGGTCGCCGGCGTGGGCGGCGGGGTCGCGGCGGTGGCGGCGACGGTGCTGGTGGCGACCCAGGTGCTCGGCGGTCCGGGACCCGGATCGCGCGGGGCGGTGGCGCTGGCGGGCTCGCCGACGCCGACTCACGTGTCGACTCACACGCCGACGCCGACCACGTTCCCGTCGGCGCCGCGTTCGACACCGCCGAGCGGACCCTGCGACCGGACCTTCACGCTCTACGACGTCGGCACGAACGTCGTTCCGATGCCGAACGAGGCCGTGGCGCACCAGGTGTGCCATGAGGGCCTGGCGGCCATGGCCGGAATGCTCCCGGGGCACACGTGGACACCGATCAAGGACCCGTTCGCCTCCGACGGTACCTACCTGGCCGACAGTTACGCGCCCGACGGCAACGCGGGCATCGCGCTCGCGACCAGCATCAGCACCAAGCCGTACTTCACAGCGCACTGCTCGAACGTCTGGTATCCCCAGACGTCTTGCCAGGACGTGACCCTGGCCGAAGGCCTGAGCGGCATCGAATTCGGCGGGGAGCCGAGCGGCGGCAAGCCGGGCGGGTACACGCTCTACGTCGACCTCGCCGGCGGGCGCCAGTTCCAGTTCCAGACCGGATTCCAGGCCGGGGGGCCGCGGGCTCTGACGCTCGACGGGTTCCTGAAGCTGGTCAAGAGCACGGCCTTCGCCGACTACCTGAAGCAGTACAAGACGAACCTCGGTTCGTGACCGACGGCCACGCGTGCCTCCTTGTGCGGCGGCGCGCGTGGCCGTCTCCTTCTCCGTCTCATTGACCGGCCCGGCCCTGCACAATGTCCTTCGTGCTTACTCCCACCGACGAGACCCTGCTGCGCCGCGCGATCGACATCGCGGCGAACGCCGTGACCATCGGCGACGCGCCGTACGGCTCCCTGCTCGCCGACGCCGCCGGCACCATCCTCATCGAGGAGCACAACACCGTGAGCCGCGACAACGACATCGCCGCTCACCCGGAACTCAAGCTCGCACGCTGGGCCGCCCGCGAGCTCAGCCCGGAAGCCGCCGCGGCGACGACCATGTACACCAGCTGCCAGCCGTGCGGGATGTGCACCGGCGGGATCGTGCGCTCGGGCCTGGGGCGCGTGGTGTACGCGCTGGCCACCGAGCAGCTGGTCGAGTTGAACCCGGGGTCGGGCTGGCCGGAGGTGCCGCAGGAGGGGCCGGCGCTGTTCGAGGCGGCGCGGGTGCCGATCGAGGCCTACTACCGGAAGTAGCGCCCGCGACCTCAGCGGCTATGGCGTGTAAGGCAGCTGCGGCACGTCGAAGCAGTTGGTGTCCATGTCAGGCACCTGCGTCACCCACCCGCCCCTGCCGCCCTGCGCCGAGTCCTGCCAGCGTGCCGCGTTCAGGCAGGCGCGCGTCGTGCCGGTAGGCGGCGGGGTCGGGACGAAGGAGGCCGGCAGGATCAGGTTGTGGGCGTCGTAGGGCCGCGGGCGGTTCATGAACGTCTCGACGCAGGCGCGCGTCACGGCCGCGCCGCACGAGCCGATCGCGTCGGTGAGCCACTGCGCGGCCGCCCACCCCTCCAGGTCCCACGCCGACAGCTGGGACACCTGGTCCGGGAAGTAGCGGGCCATCGCCGCGCGGAACTGCGCGACCGCCGGGTACTGGGTGTCCTCGTAGTTGCGGCTGGAGGACGTGGCCCACAGGACGTTGCGGCACGCGGGGGAGGAGCGGTAGTCGTCGCGGACCGACTCGCCCCAGTTCTCGACGTTCGTGACCTTCGCCAGGACACGCACGCCGGCGGCGTCCATCGCGTTGCAGAGGGCGGCGTTGCCGCGGGTGTCCATGGCGTCGAACAGGAGCTGGGTGCCGTCGGCCCTCATCGCCGCCGCGACCGCCTGGAAGTCGGGGAGCGCGAGGTCGACGGTCTGGGAGACGACGTGGTAGCCCTCGGCGTGCAGGCCGGCGGCCAGTTGGGAGGCGTAGCGCGTGGAGTCGGCCTGGTTGTAGGCGACCACCGCGGCGCGGACGGAGCCCAGGCGCTGCTTGAAAAAGCGGAAGATCTCCGTGCTCTGATACAGCGTCCCGTTCCAGCCGACGGTGCGCCCGTCGCGCGGCGAGCTGCTGCCGCCGATCGCGTAGAGGTGCGGGTACTGGTCGTAGACGGTGGTGATCGGCTGGCCGCCGACGTCGGGGACGTCCTTCTTGCTGACGTAGTCCGCGCCCGCGTAGTCCAGCGCCGCCGTGGCGTTCAGGGCGAAGACCTGGTCGTGGTCGATGAGCTGGTGGACGCAGTCCTGGTTGCCGATGCCGCTGCCGCCGTCGTCGCAGACCGTGGCGGCGACGGTCCGGCCGTGGATGCCGCCGCTGTCATTGAGGGCGCGGAAGAAGGCTTGGGCGCCGTAGCTGGGGCCGCTGAAGGCGGCCGAGCCGACCGGGCTGGTGAGGGAGGCGAGGATGCCGACGCGGATCTGGGTCGGGGTGACGCCGGTGTCGCTGGCGGGGTTCTGGTTCGGGGTTTGGCTGCTATTCCCGTTCCCATTCCCGTTGCCAGGTGTCGGCCGCGAGCTGAACGCGCTGGACGGCAGACGGGTCCCACAGCCGGCGATGGCCGTCGTCAGCGTCGCCGAGGCCGCGAGCAGCGCGACCAGGGCGGCGCTCCGATGCACGGTTAGCTGCATCCCGGCAGCGACGTGTTGCCGGTGAGGGCGACGAGCCCGCACAGCGTCGCGTCCGCGACCTTCCACGTCCCGTCCTGCAGCACGGCCTTGCCCGTGGCGTTCGGCTCCACGACGGTGCCCTGCAGGGAGAGCGCGTAGGTCACGGTCGCGGTGGTCGCCGAGGTGAACGCCACGTTGGTCACCGCCGCGGACACCTGGCCGACCCGCGGGTCGGCGGCGAAGCCCTGGAGCAGCGGGGCCAGGACGGTGCCGTTCTCCAGGTACTTCTCCTTGTTGGGGATCGTGGTCTTCGGGTCGAAGAACGTCTGCCAGTTCTGCTTGATCTGCGCCGTGGCGGCCGCCGCATCGGCCGGCCCGGCGCCGCTGGCGGTTCCTGTCGGCGACGTCGAGGGCGAACTTGCTGGCGACGAGGTCGTGCTTGTGCTGCTTGAACTACTCGTCGACGAGGACGACGACTTGCTGCTACTCCCACCGCACGCCGAGGCCGCCATCAACGCCACGACCGCGACCCCGGCAGCGAGCGTGCGTCCATACGAGGCCCTGGCGCGTCGCGTCATCGACATGGCTTTCTCTCCGCCTCTGCTGCGATCGAAGGACTTCCGCCATCCCCAGCATGTCCTCTTATGTATAAACCGCAACATAAGCGGTAGAAACCTGCCATGGCCCGGTTGCCACACTTCCCGGCGACCCCGCAGACGTCGACACTGACCCGCGCGGTCCGCGAATGGTCCGGCTGGCTCATCGTCGCGGCCGGCGCGGTCCTCTGCGTCCTGGGCTGGTACGGCGTATCCGGCGAAAGCGTGATCGAACAGCAACTCCCCTACCTGGCCTCAGCCACCATCCCGGGCGCCGCCATGATCGTCGCCGGCGCCACCCTGATCGCCTCCCGCCCAAGCCACCGCACAGCCGGCGCCGACCAGCGCATCGAGACCCTGTACGCGCTCCTGGTCGCGGACCCCACCGAGCCCGCCACCACCCCGCGCAAGCAACCCGCCGCCCCCGAAGCCCTGTTAGCCGTTCCCGGCGGTACGCTCTACCACCGCCGCGACTGCCCCCTGGTGGCCGACAAGCCCACGGCCGAGCCGATCGACACCGCCGCCATCATCGAACGCTCGCTCACACCGTGCCCGGTCTGCGAGCCGCCGCCGCCCGGCCCAGGCCGGTCCGGCCCCGACCACCCCGCGCCCACCGACCCTGCCACTTCCGGCCCGGCCCCGTCCGAGGGCGAACATACCGACCAGCGCGCCACTGACCAGCGGGCCACCGACCGGCCCGCCACCGACCAGCGCGCCACCGACCAGCGGGCCACCGACCGGCCCGCCACCGACCAGCGCGCCACCAACCAGCGCGCCACCGACCGGCCCGCCACCGACCAGCGCGCCACCGACCGGCCCGCCACCGACCCTGCCGCTTCCGGTCCGGCTCCCGCCGCAGACCAGCCGGCTGACCCAGGCCACTCTGCCTCCGGTTCCGGCCCGGCCTCCTTCGCCGACGGCGCACCTGCCGCTGACCAGCTCGCCGCCGATCAGCCTGCCGCCGATCGCTCAGCCGCAGATCCCGGCCGCGCCGACCCCGACCACCCGGCCCCCTGATGCCCCTCCTCGCCGCCCTCACCGAGCCCGCCGCCCTCAGCCTCACCATCGACCTGGCCATCGCGGGCCTGGCCGTCGGCAGCGCCGCCGCCCTCAGCGGCATCGGCCTCGTCGTCACCTACCGGGCGACCGGGGTCCTCAACCTCGCGCAGGGTGCGCAGGCGATGGTCGTCGCCTACCTGTTGCGCGAGCTGGTCGTGGTCTGGCACTGGCCGGTCGGCCTCGCCGCCGCGCTCTGCCTCCTCGTCGTCGCGCCGGGGCTCGGCGTCGTGCTCGAACTCGGTGTCTTCCGCCCTCTGCAGCGGCGGGGCGCCGGGCCGGCCGAGACCATGGTCGCGACCATCGGCGTCTTCATCCTCCTGACCGGCGCCGTCGTCCTCCTGTGGGGGACCGGCCCCTACGCCGACGCGCCCTCGCTGGTCCCGAGCACGCCCTTCACCCTTCCCGGCGGTCATTCCGTGCGCCTGGACACCGCCGTGCAGCTCGGCGTCGTCCTCGTGCTCAGCGCGCTGGTCGCCGTCGTCACCCGCTACACGCCCTTCGGCCTCCAGCTCCGCGCCGTCGTCGACGACCGACGCCTCGCCGAGCTCTCCGGAGTGAACGCCGGCCGTGTCTCCGCGATCGGCTGGGCCTTCGGCTCCTTCACCGCCGGCCTCGTCGGCGTCCTGCTCGCCCCGAACCTGCTGCTCGACCCCTACGGCCTGTCCCTGCTCGTCATGGAGACCATGGCCGTGGCCGTCGCGGGCCGCCTGCGCAGCGTCGGCATGGCCGTCGCGGTCGGGCTGGGCCTGGGCGTCGCAGGCAGCGAACTCACCCGCCTGCGCCCCGGCGGCCAGATCCTGCCGCTGGTCCAGGCCCTGCAGTCGAACCTGTTCGTGATCGCGCTCCTGGTCGTCGTGCTCCTCCAAGGCCGCCTCGGCACCGGCTCGCAAGCCCCGCCGGCGCGCGCGGGCGGCGGCGCCGGAGTCGGACGCCTCGTCCCCGAACGCGGGGTCGTCGCCGCGATGGCCTGCACCGTCCTGCTCTTGATGCCGCTCGGCTTCCGCGGCCCCGACCTGCGCGACGCGCTCCAGGTCCCGGCCCTCGCCCTGGTCCTGCTGTCGGTCGTGGTGGTGACGGGCTACGGCGGCCAGGTTTCCCTCGGCCAAGCCGGGTACGCCGGCATGGGAGCCCTCGGCACCGCCCTGTTCATGTCCGGCAAAGTCCCCGGCGTCCCCGCCATGCCGGCGATCCCCGCCCTCCTGTGCGCGGTCCTGGTCACCATCCCCCTCGGCCTGCTCACCGGCTGGCCCGCGATCCGCCGCCGCGGCCTCGCCCTGGCCCTGGTGACATTCGCCGTCGGCACCGCCATGAGCCGCTTCGTCTTCGACCAGCCCTACGCCACCACCGGCCTGCTCCTGGACCGCCCCGGCTTCCTCGCCGACAACCGCGCCTTCTACGCCGCCGAACTGGCGCTCCTCGCGCTCGGCGTCGTCATCGTCCGCAACCTGCACCGAGGCCGCCTCGGCCGAGCCCTGACCGCGCTCCGCGACCACGAAGCCGGAGCCTCCGCTGCCGGCCTGAACGTCCCTTGGCTCAAAGTCTTCGCCTTCCTCACCGGCGCCGGCCTGGCCGCACTCGGCGGCGGCCTGATGGGTCTCGGCGGCCGGGCCTTCAACGCCGCGACGTTCGATCCCTTACAAGGCCTCATCTGGTTCGCCACCGTCGTCGTCGCCGGCGCGGACAGCGCACTCGGCGCGGTCCTGGCCGCCGCGCTGCTCGTCGGCCTCGACACCGGCACGGCCCAGGGCATCTCGACCGTCGTCGTCGGCGCCCTGGCCCTCGCCATCGGCCGCATGCCCGGCGGACTCGCGGGGACGCTGGCACGGCTCGGCACGACTGCGGGCCTCGGTGCCGGCCGCGCCCCGCTCCCACCACCGTCAGCCCAGCTCACCCCCCTCGGCGAACGCGTCCGCACGCACATCGCCCGCCGAACCACCGCCGGACAGAGCCGACCATGAGTGCCCCAGCCCGCCTCACCGCCCGAGGCATCGTCCGCCACTTCGGCGGCGTCCTGGCCGTGGACGGCGTCGATCTTTCCGTCCCACCCGGCCGCATCACAGCACTCGTCGGCCCCAACGGAGCCGGCAAAAGCACCCTCTTCGACTGCCTCAGCGGCGCCCTGCGCCCCGACGCAGGCCGCGTCATCCTCAGCGGCAAGGACATCACCGGCAAGAACACGGCGCCCAAAGACATCGCCCGCCTCCCCGACTACCGCCGAGCCCGCCTCGGCCTGGCCCGCACCTTCCAACAGCTCTCGATCTTCCCCGGCCTGACCGTCGCCGAGAACGTCCGCATCGGCGCCGAAGCCCGCCCCGGCGGCACCGTCCGAGGACTGATCGGCCTCCCCGACCCCGGCCCCGCCCGCGCCGCGGCGGCGCTCGCCACCGACCGGGCCCTGCGCCTGGCCGGCCTGTCGGCCTTGCGCGACCATCCGGTCTCCGACCTGCCGACCGGCACCCTCCGCATGGTCGAGCTAGCACGCGCGCTCGCCGGCACGCCCCGCGTGCTGCTCCTCGACGAACCTGCCGCCGGCCTGGACGCCGCCGAAGCCGCCCGCCTGGCCGCGATGCTGCGCGCGCTCAGCGCCGAAGGCATGGCGCTCCTCCTCGTGGAACACGATGTCGACCTCGTCGCAGAGCTCGCCGACACCGTCTGCGTGATGGCCGCCGGCCGCGTCGTCGCCCGCGGCCCCGCTGCGGCGGTGCTCGCCGATCCCGAGGTCGGCGCCCTGTGGGGCCATGCATGAGCGTCGAGGCGGAACTGCGCGACGCCCGCGTCCGCTACGGCCCGCTCGAAGCGTTGCACGGCGTCGACCTCGCTTTCCCCCAAGGCCGCGTCACCGTCCTGATCGGCCGCAACGGCGCCGGCCGCACCACGGCGTTGCGCGCCCTGGCCGGCGCGGTCCCGCTCTCCGCAGGACACTGTCTCTGGCAGGAACGCGACGTCACCGGCCTGCCCGCCTATCGCCGCGCACGCCTCGGCCTGGCGTACGTCCCCGCCGAGCACGCGGTGTTCGGCTCGCTGACCGTCGCCGAGAACCTGGGCCCGGACGCGCACTCCAGCCCGGAAGTCGCCGAGACCTTCCCCGAACTGCCCGCCTTGTTCGACCGCCGCGCCGAGACCCTGTCCGGCGGACAGCGGCAGCTGGTGGCGCTGTGCCGTGCCCTGCTCCGCCAACCGCGCCTGCTCGTGCTCGACGAACCCGACCGCGGCCTCGCCCCGGCCGTCGTCGCACGCCTGCACCGACGCCTGCTGGCGATGGCGGCGGAGGGTCGCACGGTTGTGCTGGCGGCGCAGTCGCTCCCTGCGACACTCAGCGCCGCCGGAGTCGTGCACGTCCTCAATCGTGGCCGCGTCGCGTTCAGCGGCGAGCCGGGGGAGCTTCCGCTGTCCGAGTGAAGCAGCACGCGGCACCGTCACTCGTTGGGGTCCCTCAGCTGGCCTTTCGTCGTCAGTACTCGGACACTGACGCTGTGACCAAGACACGCATCGCGTGCGCCGTTGTCGGCGTGCTCTCCCTTGTCGCCGCCGCACTGATGGCGTGGTGGATCACGCCGAGCTATGTGGCCCGGATCCCGGACGGCAAGAACATCTCCCGCAACTACGAGGGGACCTTCCAGTCCCTGCTCGATCCGACGGCGCTGGCCTCGGGCAACCTGCTCGGCGCGATCAAGCAGAACGTGCCGATGTCGGTGGCGCAGGACGTCAAGGCCGAGAAGACCTCCGGCGGCAAGGCCCTGATCAGCGACTCGCGGACGACGTCGGCGGGCGGGACCAAGGTCGAGCAGACCAAGTGGGAGTACGCGGTGGACCGCAAGTCGCTGGAGGCGGTGAGCAGCCACCCCAGCAGCTGGAACGTCATTCCCGCGCAGGGGCTGACGGTGAGCTGGCCCTTCGGCGCGAAGAAGAAGAACTACCAGGGGTGGACGCCCGAGACGCAGACCGTGGCCCCGCTGACGTATCTGCGGTCGGAGAAGAAGCAGGGCATCACCACCTACGTCTACGAGGCCAAGGTCTCCCCGACGAAGATCGTGGACCCGCAGATCCTGGCCACGCTGCCGAAGCAGCTGCCCTCCAGCCTGCTCAAGCTGCTCGGCACGGCCGGCGCGCTGCCCGCCGGGCAGGCCGGGCAGCTGGCACAGCTCCTGCCGGAGCTGCCGGCCGAGGTGACGATGGCGTACACGTTCCAGGACGACTCCACGTTCTGGATCGACCCGAACACCGGCCTGGTGATCGACGTGCAGCGCAACCAGCAGCGAGTCGCCGCGATCGCGCTGCCGAACGGCACGACGGTCCCGCTGATCCCGGCGGTCGCGGCCACGTATCAGACCGCTCCGGCGAGTGCTCAGAGTGCTGCCGACGACGCGCGGCACGGACGCACGGTGATCCGCTGGCTCGGGGTCTATCTGCCGATCATCCTGCTGGCGCTCGGATTCGTGCTGCTGGTGCTGGCCGGCGGGCTGGGCCTGCTGCGCGGGCGGCGGCAGCGGCCGGTGGCGCCGACGCAGGAGTGAGGCTGCGCAACAGGATCCAGTGAAATAGGGGCGGCGACCGACAGGTCGCCGCCCCTTCGCATGCCCCTGTATCCATCTCCATGCGTCTACGAGGCTAGACGCATGAGTCTTTTTGCCAGCCTTTGATCCTTGTTTGACAGAACATTCCTTTACGTCCTGCCGCGGTAGTCGCACCCTGTGAATCACCGAGCACCGTACCGCACTGTCAGGAGATGCAATGCCCACAAAGCGCTCCACCCGCCGCCTGCTCCGCAACACCGCCGCCGCCCTGGCCGCCGGAGTCGCCGCCCTCAGCTTCACCACCGGCCCGGCCCAGGCGCACGCTCCCGCCCCCGCCGCGAAGCACCACGGCGTCAAGCCGATCCATGCGCGCACCGTCAGCCCTTCCACGCACGGTCTGACCAGTGCCAACACCCTGTCGTTGCAGACGAGCAACACCACCGGCGCGGTGTCCCCGACGCCGACGGTGTACCTCGTCTTCTGGGGTTCCCAGTGGCACACCAACGACACCGCGGGCGTGGCCGACGACCTGCAGGGGCTGTTCAACGGTCTCTACGGGAGCCAGGACACCTGGGGCACGATCATGAACCAGTACTGCGAGGGCATCGCGGCCGGCTCCACCGACTGCAGCGCCGGCGGCACCGCGATCCAGCACCCCGGGTCGTCACCGCTGGCCGGCGTCTGGTTCGACGACGCCAACGCCGAGCCGGACAGCCCGGCCGCGTCCGACCTGGCCACCGAGGCGGCCAACGCGGCGGCGCACTTCGGCAACACGACGCAGGACCCGAACAACAACGCGCAGTACGTCATCGTCTCGGCCTCCGGAACGCACCCCGACGGCTTCCCGAACAGTGGCTTCTGCGGCTGGCACGACCAGACCCAGTCCGCCTACGGGACGCTGGCCTACACGAACCTCCCGTACGTCCCCGACATGGGCGCCGGCGCCTGCACCACGGAGACCGACGGCCGCATGCTCTCCGGCATCGAGTCCACGGAGACGCACGAGTACGCCGAGACACTCACTGACTTCTGGCCGACCAACGGCTGGTACAACGCGAACGGCGGCGAGATCGGCGACGAGTGCGTGAACCTGGACGCCTACGAGACGCTGTCGACGGGGACTTACGACGTGCAGGGGTTGTGGTCGAACAGCGCTGACAACTGCGTGACCTCGGGCTGACGTCCGATCGGTCGGGTAGTGCTTGTTTCGCGCTCACGCCTGGTGCGTGGGCGCGAAGCTTTTGCGGGCGCCGCGTCAGCAAAAAACGATCGCGTGCCCACTCTCCACACTCGCCAAGCAAGCCCCATAGAGTGCCGTCCACGCATACCGCTCTGCGTCGAACGCCTCGGCCTCCGCGAACCCGCCCGCGACCGCTTCCTCCGCCGTGTTCGGCGCCCCCTTCTCATCGATCGCCACCCCGATCGACGCCGCGAAACCCACCAACTCGGCCAGCAACCGCTGGCTGGACCCGACCATCCCCGCCCCCGCGACCTCGGCCTCCTCCGGCAGGAACAGCGGGTCCGCGAAGTCGACCGGGACGTAGTACCCGGCGTAATCCGCGTGGCAGAGCAGGTGCGAGGCGAACATCGTCGATTCGTCGGCGACCTTCTCCATATCGGCCGCGTAGTCCTCATCGCTCGCCGCGGACGCCGCCGTCACCGGCTCCCCGAGCCCCGCGAGCGTGAACGCCCGCCGCAGGTGCGCCAAGTAGCTGTAAGGGAATCCGCCGGAGAAGTCGTGGTCGCCGTCCGTGTGGATGACCTCCGGCTCCCGCCACTCGATCCCCTCCGCCGCCAGCGCCCGCGACAGCCGCTCGAAGCCGTCGCGGTGGGCCACGAAGCCCTCGGGGTCGTTCCGCGCCTGATCACACAGCATGCCCACCGAAATACCCAGTCCCATGACCGGATACGGTACGGCCCGCCGCCGACAGCGCCCCCTACACCGCCGCATATGATCACCTTCATGCGCGTGGACGAGAAGGCCGCCCACGACACCGCCGCGCCCAACCCGGCCGCGCTGACGACGTCGCTGCTGATCGCGATCATCCTCGCGGCTGCGAACCTGCGCGGCGGCATCACCGGAGTCGGCCCGCTCCTGCCGACCGTCGAGCACGCCACCGGCCTGTCCGAGACGTGGGGCGGGCTGCTCGTCACCCTGCCGCTGCTGACCTTCGCCTCGACCTCGCCGCTGGCCGGCCGTGCCGCACGCCGCTACGGAGCGCCGCGCGTCCTCGCGCTGTCGCTGCCGGTCCTGGCCGCGGGCCTGGTCATCCGCTCGCTGCCGGGCATCACGTTCCTGTTCGGCGGGACCGTCGTCATCGCCGCCGCGATCGCCGTCGGCAACGTCCTGCTGCCGCCGATCGTCCGCGCCACGGTGCCCAAGGCCCGGGTCGGGCAGGTCACCAGCCTCTACGTGACCGCCATGGGCCTGGTCGCCGCGATTTCCTCGGGCGTGTCCGTGCCGTTGGCCGACGTCCTGCCCGGCGGCTGGCGCACGGCCCTGGGTTGCTGGGCGCTGCTCGCGGTGCTGGCGATCCCCGCGTGGCTCCCGCACCTGAGCCGCGACGAGCCCCCGAACCAGAACGCGACACCGCACACCGCAGATGTCCCGGACCGGGCCCCCAGCCTCTGGCGCTCCGCCCTGGCCTGGCAAGTCAGCCTGTTCATGGGCCTGCAATCCCTCGGCTTCTACTCCACGATCTCCTGGCTCCCCAGCATCGTCCACGACCACGGCACCTCCGCGGCCACCGCGGGCTGGGAGCTGTTCCTCTTCCAAGCCGTCGGCCTACTCGCCAGCGTCACCCTGCCCCTGCTCACCCGCCGCAGCCCCGACCAGCGCCTGCTCGCCGCGACCGCCTCCGCCCTCACCGCCGCGGGCTTCGCACTACTCGCCGTGGCGCCGGGCCTGGCCGTGGTGACCTGCATCCTGACCGGCTTCGGCGGCGGCGCGACACTGGTGTTGGCCCTGACCTTCCAAGGGCAGCGCGCGGCGCAAGGCCCGCAAGCCGCAGCCCTGGCCGCCATGGCCCAGTCCGTCGGCTACCTGGTCGCCGCGATCGGCCCGCTGCTCCTCGGCGCCCTGCACGGCTTCACCGGCGGCTGGGCCGTCCCGCTGACGCTGCTCGCCGTGCTCGCCGCAGTCCAAGCCGTCGTCGGGATCGGCGCCGGCCGCGACCTCACGGTGACGAGCGCTCCACCCGATTCCCCGACAACACCGTCACGATGACGCACACAGCGATGATCGCCAGGATCGACCCGATCGGCGGGCTCCCCGGCGGCATGCTGGAATCGGTCCCGGGCCCCGGCTGGGATCCGTGGGCGATCAGCGCCGCGCGCCGAGCCTTGGCTGATGCCGAGCTCACACTCCGATGACGCTCACCGCGGCCCACAGCGCCAGGGTCGCGGTGACCAGCGTCGCGGGCACGGCGATCAGGCCGAGCCGGGTGTACGTCGCCAGGCTGACCTGCTCGCCGTGCGTCGTGAGGACGCGGCGCCACAGGAGGGTGGCCAGCGAGCCGACGTAGGTCAGGTTCGGGCCGAGGTTCACGCCGAGCAGGACGGCCAAGAGCGTCGCGGGCCCGGCGTGCGCGGCCGCGGGGAGCAGGACGAGCGTCGCCGGCAGGTTGTTGACGACGTTGGCCAGCACCGCCGCCACGCACGCCGTGCCGAGCAGCGCCAGCAGCGACGTGCCCTGCGGCAGCAGGTCCCCGGCGTGCGCGCCGAGCCCGCTGCCGGTCGCCGCCTTCACGACGATTCCCAGCGCCAGCACGAACGCGCAGAAGAACGGCGACGCCGCCCCCACGAGCTCCCGCACTGTGGCACGCCGACGCACCAGCGCCCGGCCGCCCAGGATGACGACGCCGCCCAGCGCCGCCCACGCCGGATTCAGGCCCGCGAGCGACGTCAGCGCGAAGCCCGCCAGCGTCGCGGCCACTACGACGACGGTGAAGGTCGGGACGCTGATCTGCTCGTCCTGCCCCGCCTCTTCCGTGCCCCCGGCCTCGCGTCCTTCCTCCGCTCCGGCGGCCAGGTCGCCCGCAAAGTACTTCCGAAACACCACGTACTCGGTCCCGACCGCCGCCACCCACGGCACGGCCATCAACAACGCGAACCGCCCGAACGTCAGCCCCGAGGCGCTGAACGCCAGCAGGTTCGTCAGGTTCGAGACCGGAAGCAGCAACGACGCCGAGTTCGACAGGTGCGCGCACGCGAAGACATGCGGCCGATCCCGCACCCCGGCCCGCACCGTCGTGGCCAGCACCACCGGCGTCAGCAGCACGACCGTCGCATCCAGACTCAGCACCGCCGTGGTCAACGCCGCGACCACGAACACCGCCGCCAGCAACCGCCGCCCCCGCCGCACCTCGGCCAGACCAGGCGCGCCGGCCTTCCCCGCGACCCGCGCCATCGCAGCCCCCGCCGCCGCGAAGAGCCCGTCATCAGCACACAGCTGCGCCAGCACCAACACCGCCGCAAGAAAACCAACGGTCGGCGCCAACGCCGTGACCTCAGCCCAAGCCGCCCGCGGCCCCACAGCCCCGACGGCAACGACGACCCCCGCCGCCGGCACCGCCGCCGCAGCCTCGGGCCACCCCCGAGGCCGCACCACGGCAAAGACCAACACGACGAACAGCAGGACAACCGCGACCCCGGTCCCAACCCCAGAGCTCACCACGCCGAGCCGCCCGCCACGCCGCCCCCCAACCCACAACAGGCGACGTTCACAACAGGACTCCAGAGCTCAGCAGACAGTGCGCAAGGGATCATATCGGCCCGCACGCGCGACACCTCGGCGAACGTGCGGTGGGTGCTTGCGACTGCGGAGCGCTAAGACTCATCAGCTCAGCCGGGACCGATCACCCGACCGGCCACAATGGTTGCCAGGCTCACCGGCCAACTCATCCGGTAGCGCGCATCCCGGTTCCTTAAGATAACTGGCCCCTCGGCGTGTCCATAGCACCACCCCTAGCCCGCGCCCTACCATCAGCGTCTATCCACCCGCCCGCCAACTTCGAAAAAAGTAGTACCTCCGCTCCGCCGAGCTAGACTGGCCCCATGCCCAAGGCCACCTCGCGCGCCCGCCTCGACCACGACGCGCCGGCCTGCGAACGGGCCCTCGGCCGTGCCTTCGGCCTGCTCGGCAAGCGGTGGAACGGCCTCATCGTCGCGGTCCTCGCGCCCGGCCCGGCGGGGTTCGCCGACCTGCGGCGCCGCATCGGCCCGATCAGCGACTCCGTGCTCTCCGACCGCCTCGGCGAGCTGGCCGCGGCCGGCGTCGTCGAACGCTGCGTCACCGACGCCCGGCCGCCCGGCGTGCAGTACGGTCTCACGCCGGCCGGCCAGGCGCTGGTTCCGATCCTGGAACAGGTCGCCGACTGGGCCGAGGATCACCTCACCTGATCCCCGCCTGATCGACGCCGACCGCTCCCAAAGCGATCGCCTGATCAAAAACATCCTCCGGGTCGTACTCCGCCTTGACCCGTCGCAAGCGTCCCAAAGCCTCCCCGGGAAACGCATCCACCAGCCGCTCAGGCCGCGTGTCAGTCTCGAAGTTGATGTACAGCCCCTCCGTGAGCTCGCGCATCCGATCCCAGTACGCCAGGTACTCGCTCTCCCGCCGCCCGATATCCGCGACCGAGAAGTTCTGGTGTCGATGCGCGAACGCCGTCGCCGACGCTGCGATGTCGTTTACCGCCCCACCGACAGCACGTATCGACAGCCACTGCGTCACCCCGCCCCGCAGCGCGTCCGCGACTTCGCGCGTCAATGCCGGCGTCAAATGCTCCGCGAACCCATTGCTCAGCAACGGCCCCCGCACACTCCCGCCCTCATATGGCGCGTCATCCGCATGCACGATCGCTGCGTAAGGAACCCGCTGCGCGCTCTGCCCCACCACCGGTCCCACATCCAACAACGGCGTCAGAGCCGCAATCGCCTCCGCGTCGTCCGCTCCGTCGAACACCGCCATGACCTGCACCTGGCCGCCGCCGCTCCCCGCGTACAAAAAGCTGGTCAGCGCACGTGGCGCGCTTTCCACAACCTCGCCCCACCGCTCAAGCACCCCGGCCAGATCACGGCCGCCGTCATACACGAACCGCCCGAACACCACATCCGACACCGGCCGAGCAGCGAATTCGAACGCTGTCACCACCCCCAACGCCGCCCCCGCCCCGCGCACCGCCCAGAACAACTCCGGATGACGCCCCGCATCCGCCCGCACCATCGTCCCGTCGGCCAACACCACCTCCGCCGCGACGACATGGTCGATGGTCAGCCCATGCTCCCGCCCCAAAAACCCGATCCCGCCGGCCGTGGCCAGCCCACCAACCCCCACGCCCCCGTAATCCCCAGAACTGATCGCCAACCCGTGCGGCCGCAGCACCTCAGCAACCTGAGACCACCGTGCCCCCGCCTCGACCCGCACCAACCCAGCCGCCGCATCCAGCACCTCGACCCGCTTCAACCGCGCCAGGCTCACGACCACCCCGCCGTCATTCGTCGACAGCCCCGCCATGCTGTGCCCTCCGCTGCGTATCGCCAGCGGAACTCCCTGCTCCCGCGCGAACCCCAGCGCGTCAGCCACCGCCTGCGCCGAATCTGGCCGCAGCACCAACCCCGGCGAACCGCTCCGCACATAGGTCGACCGAACCCGTTCGTACTCCTTGTCCCCGGGCTCGACCGCCGACCGCCTCAGCGACACCGGCACCGCGTCGTAAGCGATCCCGCTACGCCGAAGCTCCAGGGCTTTTGGGCTGCGCACCACCTCCCCGTCAGCCGTCCCCGCCGCCTGCCGCGACGCCCGCACCAACTCCCGCAACCGAGGCGCGACCTCCTCGGCGTACGTCTGGATGTCCCGCGGATCGTCGCTGGCGAGAATGAACGTACTCACCCCCGACTCCACAGCCAGCGGCAGCAACTCCTGAGCCCACTGCTCCGGCGGCCCCTGCAAAAACCCTTGGCCCTGCAAGGCAAACGAGCCCGAGATATTCAGTAGCCTGCGAATCTCCCGAGGATCCCGCCCCGCCGCCACCGCGGCCTCGTCGATGAGCCGCTGCCCACGCTCCAGGTCACCGTCCTGTAGATAGAACAGACTCGGCAGCCACCCGTCGGCCTTCTCCCCGATCAACCGCAGCATCCGCGGCTTGAGCGCACCGATCCAGATCGGGATGTCATGCGCCGGCGCCGGACCACGCTTGGCCCCGACCACCTGGTACTGCTCCCCATCGACCCGCACCCCGCCGCGCTCGGCCGGATCCCAGATCGCCCGCATGATGTCGATGGCCTCGCTGAGCGCCTGCACCGCCTCACCCGGCGTCCGCCGAGGTCCGCCCATCGCCGCGATCGCGTCCCAGAACCCGCCCGCGCCCAGCGCCATGTCGTACCGTCCTCCTGACAGCAGGTCCAGGCTCGCCGCCGAGCGTGCCAGGACTGCCGGCGGCCGCATCGGCAGGCTGTGCACGTTCGCCGCCAGGTGGATCCGCTCGGTCCGCGCCGCCACCCACGACAGCAGCGTCCACGTGTCCAGGAACGCCGGCTGGTACGGGTGGTCCTGGAACGTCGCCAGGTCCAGCCCGGCCTGCTCGCTGAGCTGAGCCAGCGCCACCGGCGCCTGGGGATCCCGGTTCTGCGGCGTGATGAACGTCCCGAACCGCAGGTCGTGGCCATAGTCGGTCATGTCGGCTCCTCCTCCTGGCGGCGCGCTACTACTCTGAACAGAGTAACTACGAAAATCCTAGTGGAATTCCGTAGCGGCCGCTGCCACCGACACCCACACCGCGACCACCGCCCCCGAAAAGCAATCGGCCGCGGCGTGTCACCACGCCGCGGCCGATCTGTGGGGGAGGGAGGGCCCGGGCTGTCGTCGTCCGACGCACCCGATGGGTTACGTTTTTATTCGTGCTCGAAGGTGTCGGTGAAGCTGGTGCCGCCGGAGATCGCGCTGGTGTGCGCCTCGTACACGCCGTTCGACGGGTCCAGCGCCGTCGGGTTGGCCGAGCTCAGCGACTTGCCGTTGATCGTCGCGGCGCTGAAGTGCAGCGTGCCGAAGTTCGGGTACGCGCCGGTCGGCGACTCGATGATGACCTCGGCGCTGGCCCGCGAGGAGGACAGGCTCTTGGTCGTGCTGTACGTCCAGCCGCGGGTGGCGTCGTTCAGCGTCAGCTTGTACTTGCTGCTGCCCGCGTACGTGACGGAGGCGTGGATCACGTCGCCGGACCGCACCGGGTAGGAGCTCGAACTCAGGTAGACCGGGCTCGCCGGGTACATCTCGTACCAGGCCTGGTCCACCGGGCTGCCGCTGGAGCAGTCGGTCGCGACGCCGGTCTGCTCGACGGTGGAGGAACCGTAGCCGTCGATGCCGACCCACGGCGCGTACAGGTCGTTGCTGGAGTTGCAGGTGGCGGCCGGCTCGGTCCAGGTCGCGGCGACCGAGGTGAACCCGCTCCCGGTGGCGGCATAGCCGCCCCAGTTGTAGCCGTTGATGTTGTACGACAGCGGCTTGAACGACGCTCCGGTGGCCGCGGCGGTGACCGGGGCGACCGGAGCCACGGCGGTGGCGGCCGCGGCGAGTGCGGCGAGGCGTATCAGGATCCTGCGCATACTTGCTCCTTCGGTGGGGGCGCGTGGGGGCGCGCTGCAAGGGGCCTGGTGGCGTCACCGTAGCGAGCAGTATCAGGACACTCAATAGGAGAAGGTCGTCCGATTCCGGACGGGTTGTGCGCCGGAATTTACCGTGTCGGTGGCAATTTAGCGCGTGAGCTGGCGATTCTCAGAGCAGTGCGAATGCGAACCCCAGTAGATGCCGGGATCAAGACAAGGGGAGGGCAAGGGGTTTGCACCGTCTCCGCATGGGGTTCGACGGGGGCGTCGGCGCGAGCAGCGCGACGGCCCTGACGCGAGTGTCCACGTCAGGGCCGTTTGAATATCAGAGTACTGTGTCAGTCGCCGCCCAACTGGAACCGCAGGCTCACCGTTCCGCGCAGGTCCAGCCACGCCGATTCCGCGCCGCGCACCAGGCGCAGCACGACCTGCCCGCACTCCGGGCAGCGCGCCACCAGTCCCGGGCCGGGCCCGTACACCCGCAGCTGCGCGACGGGGCCGGTCGTGCCGCAGCTGACGCAGTGGCCTTCCGCGGAGACGACGTCCACCGCGAAGAGTTCCGACAGTGGTCCGGCCAGGGCGTTGCCGTCCTCGTATTCGCCGTCGAGGTAGCCGACGGCGAGTTCGTCGGCGAACGGACCGGACGGTTCGGCGGGGTACTCGTACGCGGGCACAGACATGATCAGCCTCCTGTCGGGCCGAAACGTTCGGTACGGATCCGATCCGGCGCCTGCCCGAGCTCGACCAGCAGATCCGCCGCGTACTCGACGAAAGGAGTCGGGCCGCAGACGTAGGTCGTGGCGAGCGTCTCGGGCGCCCAGGCGACGGCGGCCAGGTCCTTCTCGGTGATCCGGGACGGAAAACGTGGCCAGCCCTCAGGAACTTGGCGCGTGTAGAGGAACGTCACCTCCAGGCCGGGATCCAAAGCCTGGAGTTCGTCGGCGTACATCCGGTCCTCCGGCGTCCGCACCGAGTACAGCAGCCGGAACGGCGTCGTCGAGCCGAGCTGCCGCCGGGTCCGGATCATCGCCATCAACGGCACGATCCCCGACCCGCCGGCCACCAACAGCACCGGCTCGGTCTGCTCCGGCCGCCACACGAACCAGCCGCCGACCGGCCCCCGCAGCTCCAGCAGATCCCCGTCGACCAGGTCGCCGGCCAGGTACGGGGACACCTCGCCGTCGGAGACCCGCTGCACGGTGAGCTCCAACAGCGCGCCGTCCGGCGCGGAGGCGATCGAGTAGCTGCGCTGCGTGCTGTAGCCGTCCTCGGCGGTCAGCCGCACGTCGACGTGCTGGCCGGCCAGATGCCCCGGCCAGCCCGGCACGTCCAGCACCAGCGTCCGCGTCGTCGGCGTCTCCTCGCGCTGTCCGACCAGCGTCGCGACCCGCCAGCGCAGCCGCTCGCCTAGTCGCCCTGATACCGCTGCTCGCGCCATGGGTCCCCATAATCGTGATAGCCGGCGCTCTCCCAGAACCCCGGCTCGTCCTTCACCAGCAGCTCGATGCCGCGCACCCACTTGGCCGACTTCCACAGGTACAGGTGCGGGACCAGCAGCCGCGCCGGGCCGCCGTGCTCGGGCGTGAGGTCGCGGCCGTCGTAGCCGTAGGCGATCCAGGCCTGGCCGTCGAGCAGGTCCTTGAGCGGCAGGTTCGTGGTGTAGCCGCCGTAGGAGTGGACCAGGGCGTACTCGGCCTCGGTCTCGACGTCCGCCAGCAGCAGGTCCAGGGAGACGCCCTGCCACGCGGTGCCGAACTTCGACCACTTGGTCACACAGTGCAGATCGACCACGGGACGCTCGGCCGGCAGCGCCATCAGCTCCCGCCAGCTCCAGCTGCGCCGCTCTCCGGCCTCGGTGACCACGCTGAACTGCCACGCGTCCCGGTCCACCCGCGGCGTCGGCCCGGCCGACAGCACGGGGAAGTCCCGGGTCTCGTACTGCCCCGGCGGCAACCGGTGGTCCGACGAGCGCCGTCGACCCTGGAAGCCCCGCGAGACGATCGCCATCGCACGCCGCCCTTTCCGGGCCCCGCCGTCCCGGCCGGGCCTCACTGCGATTCTGCCCGGCGGCGGGGCAGCGCGCATTTCTTCCAGCTTTTCGCTGCTCCAGCCAGCTTGGCTAGTAGTCGCCGTTCGGCGGCAGCGGCTGCTCGGACCAGATCACCTTGCCGCGCGCGGTGTAGCGCGTCCCCCACCGCTGCGAGAGCTGCGCCACCAGGAACAGCCCGCGGCCGCCCTCGTCGAACGTCTGCGCACGGCGCAACCGCGGCGAGACGCTGCTGCCGTCGGCCACTTCGCAGATCAGGGCCCTGTCGCGCAGCAGGCGTAGCTCGATCGGGCCGGTGGCGTGCCGGATCGCGTTCGTGACGAGCTCGCTGACGATCAGCTCGGTGGTGAAGACCAGCTCGGTCAGGCGCCAGGCGCGCAGCAGCCGCGACACCTCGGAGCGCAGGAACGCCACCGACTCCGGCGTGATCGGCACGTCCCAGGTGGCGACCCGGTCCGGGGTGGTGCGCCGGGCCCGCGCGGCCAGCAGCGCCACGTCGTCGGAGGGCCGCTCCGGCAGCAGCCCGCCGATCGCCGACGCGCACAGCTCCTCCGGATCGCGCCCGGGACCGGCCAGCGCCGCCCGCAGCCGCTCCAGCCCGGTGCCGATGTCCTGCTCCCGGCTCTCCACCAGGCCGTCGGTGTAGAGAACCAGGGTGCTGCCTTCGTCGATCGGCAGCTCGACCGCCTCGTACGCCGAGCCCCCGAGGCCCAGCGGCGGGCCGGTCGGCAGGTCCAGGTACTCCACCGAACCGTCCCGGGCCACCACGGCCGGCGAGGGGTGCCCGGCGGCGGCGACGGAGCACAGGCCGGCCACCGGGTCGTAGACCACGTACAAGCACGTCGCGCCGATGATGCCGACGCCGCGCTGGTCCTCGGCCTCGTCGGCGTCCATCGACTCCACGAGCGCGTCGAGCTGGCTGAGCAGGTCCTCGGCCGGCAGGTCCAGGGCGCAGAAGTTGCGGACGGCGGTGCGCAGCCGGCCCATGGTCGCCGCGGCGTGGATGCCGTGCCCGACGACGTCGCCGACGACGAGTGCCACGCGTCCGCCGGACAGCGGGATCACGTCGTACCAGTCGCCGCCGACGCCCTCTTGCGCGGGCTGATACCGGTGCGCGACTTCTACGGCGCACTGCAGGGGGAAGGCCCGTGGCAGAAGGCTGCGTTGCAACGCCAGCGCCATGGCCCGCTCGCGCTCGAAGCGGCGCGCGTTGTCCAGGCAGACGGCGGCACGCGAGGCGAGGTCGCCGGCCAGCTGGATGTCGTCCTCGTCGAAGGGGTCCGCGTTGCCCAGGCGATAGAAGGAGGCGACACCCAGAACCATGCCCTGCACCATGATCGGCGCGGCGATCACCGAGCTGTCGGGATCCTCGGCGACCCAGCGCTTGCCCGCCGTCGCGGCGGTGAGCTGCGCGTCCAGGACCGTGCGCCGCTGGGCCATGCAGCGCGCCTGCGCGGTGGCCGCGTTGTAGGCGACGTGCGCTCCGGGCGTCCGGTGCACTTTGCCGCGCCGGATGGTGCGGACCGCGACGCGGCGCAGCTTGATTTCGGTGGTGGGCGGCGGGCACTCCTCGCCGTCCAGGACCCAGCTCGCGAGGTCGACGGCCACGTGCTGCGCGAAGTCCGGTAGGGCGATCTCGGCCAGCTCACCGCCGGTGAGCTCCATGTCCAGGGTGGTGCCGATGCGGCCGCTGGCGTCCAGCAGGAGTGCCAGGCGCTGGCGCGCGGCCACGGCGATGCGGCCGACGGTCGGCTCCCCGACCATCACGAGCTCGCCGCCGGGTGGGGCGAGGAAGGGGTTGGGGGCCGCGGTGTCGAGGAGGGACAGGCCGCCGGCGGAATGCGGGAGCTGATGGCCGGACGCCGCGGGGGGTTCGGTGGGGGAGTCGGCGGGGTTCGGGGGGATGGGGTAGTCGCTTTTCTTGGTCGGCTCGGGCTGCGATTTGGGCTGCGGTTCGGGGTGCGATTCGGGCTGCGGTTCGGGGTTGTGGTTGTGGTCGTGGGGGAGCGGAGCGCCGGTCTTGCTCGGCGCTGTGCCCATGGCCTTTCCACCTGCGGCTACTTGCGCCGCCGACGTGGCCTGCGGGACGGACGTACTCGACGTCGCGTTCCCACTCCTGCTCCCGCTCTGCCCAGATCGCGTTCCTGTGGTCGTCGACAACCGCATCTCGACTTGCTCGGCTCGCGACGCGATCGTCCGCACCGTATTCGGCTCCGGCCCTGCCGCCCCAACCGCCTGCATTGCCTCGCCCGGCTGCCTCGCGCCCGGCAACCGCGCCGACGTGCTCGTCTTTTCCCCACTAGCCGGATTCTTCTCCCCAGTCCTCTTGCCTTCCGCCTCGCTCGTCATCTCCGCTTCCACCGTGACCACCTCCGTGCCGGCCGCGGTGCGACCGGTGCGGGCCGTCAACTTGGCGTGGCGGCCGCCGGGCAACGGGATGGTCACCACGTCGCGTTTGGCCGCCGCGACCAGTTCGGCCGCCTTGCCCCGTACGAGCTGCCGGTCGCGGCGCTCGCCGTGGCCCGGGTCGGTGCCCGCGCCGTGCCGGGCCCGCGGGGCGAGGACCAGCTCACCCCGGGTGCGCCGCACGCTGCCGGGCCCGTCGCTTCTGTCATGGGCATCGGCGGCGTCGGCGGCGTCGGCGTCGGTGTCGTGACCGTCACCGACCCCGATCACCCCCGCCGCCCGATCGGCCCCACCCACCCGATCCGCCACGAGCCCACCGGCCCGCCGCGCCTGAGCCAGCAGCGCCCGCTCCTTCACCGAGTACTGCTCCAACAGGCGCAACTCGATGTTCTCCGCGGCCTCCGCCGCCAACGCCGCCATCAACGGACTGGCATCCCGCCGCCACGAAGTGAGGTCCACCACGCCGCGGATCCGCCCACTGAAGGGATCCCGGATCGGCACGCCGGCACAAGCGAAGGCCAGGAACCGGTCGGCGAAGTGCTCCCCGGCCAGCACCACAGCCGGCCGCCCCTCGGCCAACGCGGTCCCGATCCCATTGGTCCCGGCATCGGCCTCGTGATAGCTGAAGCCTTCGGCCAACTGCACAGCGTCAAGGTGCCGATTCAACCCCGGCTCCCCAGCCCGCCGCACCAGCACCCGAGCCGCAGCATCGGTCAGCACCACGCACACCGGCGACCCGACCAACATGCCGTGCAGCCGCTCCACCACCGGCGCCGAAGCCCGCAACAGCAACTCCTCGGCACCCATGTCAGGCGCATAGGGCAGGTCCACGTCCCCGGGCCCCAACCCACCGTCCCGACACCGCTGCCACGACGCCCAAATCGCCGCCCGCACAGCCTCCCCGGCATCAACCGCCCCAGAGGTCCCAGCACCAGCAGCACCACCGAAGGCCCCCACCCACACCCCAGCGGCTCCACCCCCGACGCCACGACCAGAGCCCCAACCACCGGCACCAAAGCCCGACCCAAAGCCGGCACTCCCCAACCGGCCAACGCCACCACCAGCGCCGGCCCCAGCACCGCCAAACCCGGCGCCACCAGCACCAACACCACCATCAGCGGCCGCCCCACCGAAACCCTCACCGGCGAAGAACCGCTCCCGGGCCCGCGCGGGCCCCCACTCCGACTCCCAGACACTCCCGATGACGCACCATCCCTGCACAGAAAGTAAGCGGCACCCACCAGAAGCTAACCCCGCACCAGCCCCCGCACCCCCAACCCCCGCCCCAAAGGTCCGAACAATCACCCGTCAGAGTGAGCCCACCCGCCCCACCCACCGCCACACGAAGCCTGTTGAAACAGCACCCCCAACTTTTGATATGGTTGACCCAACGCGAGCGGATCAAGGCGGCAAAAACCCCCAGATCGGCTCAACTCACTCGTCCGAGTGGCGGAATGGCAGACGCGCTAGCTTGAGGTGCTAGTGCCCGTTAAGGGTGTGGGGGTTCAAGTCCCCCCTCGGACACACAATTACCCCATATCGGGCTGCTTTCGGGCAGGCCTTTTTGGCACCCAGGCTTCTTCTCGCCTTATCCCGGGCGCTGGTCGTGCCTCCTATCACCTCCCAACAAATGCGTTCCTTGACGACGGCCGTCGTGTGACGGCGGGTCGCGTGTTCCGGGCTTCTCCTTTCGGCAGTCGGTTCTGATGAGCTGTTCGTTCAGATGGTGATGCGCACCGGGTGCTCGCTGCCGGTCTCCAGCGTCCGAGTTCTGGGGTCGTAGCGGAGCACGAGGGCGTGTTCGCGCAGGTGGTCGATCACCTCCTCGGGGCTTGGCGGGACAGGGCGGGCGGCGCTGGCAGTCGCGCCGGTGATGACCGCAGCCGGTTCGGCGGCGGTAAGTCTGTGGAGCAGCAGCGGCAGCTTGGAAAGGACCCGGTCCTCGCGCAGATAGGTTGCTGCCGCCGGCCGCGTTCCGGGGTCTTTGGCGCTGCTGTGGCCGTGGCGGCAACGGTAGCCGGGCACATGATTGACCCAGTGTCCTTCGAAGGCGCGATCGCAGCTCGCGCAGCGCAGCAGCCCTTTAAGCCGGTAGTCGTGCTTCGCTTTCGCATGCTTGGCGCGCAGGGCCTGCACGGCGACGAAGTCGGCCTCGCTGACCAGGGCCGGGTGGGTACGCCGTTCGGAGATCACCCACTGGTCCGGGGTGTTGCGGCGCCGCACGTCACGGTGCCCGAGCGCGAGGTTGTCCGGGTCGACCAGGTCGCGATCGGTCCGGCTGCGATTCCAGACCATGCGGCCGGTGTAGACGGGGTTCTGAAGGATCTCCCGGACCGTGCCCAGGGTCCACGCGGCGCCGCTGCGGTGCGGGTTACTGTCCGGGTCGGCCGCCGACGGGCACGGGATCTGGGCGTCGTTCAGGGCCCGGGTGATCCTGGCGATGCTGTACTCCTCCAACCGCATCGCGAAGACCCATTCGATGGTGGGGGCCGTGGTCGCATCGACGCCGAAAGTGTGCAGCCGCACGCCCCGCCGGGCCTCCCGCCGGTTGGGGTGCGGGCCGGCATCGACCAGCAGGTAGCCGTACGGCACCCGGCCGCCTTCATAGCGGCCCTGATCGCGAACCTGGACGGTCATGGCGTTGGTGACCCGGGCCCGCGCGCGCAGAACTTCACGACGCGCCAGGATCCCCAGCAGGTCCATCAGCTCCTCGACGGTATCGATCGACGGATCGACCCGGCCACCGAGCTCCGGCATCCACAACTGCACCCCGTGCGACGCCAACAACGGGGCGACCAGGGAATGCTGGTTGCCCGAGAACGCCCGCTCGTTCGACCCGATCACCACGGCGTCGAAGCCGCGATTCGGGTCGGCCAGCGCCGCCAGCAGCGCCGCCGACCCCGGGCGCAGCAGCGGCGACATCGAACGGCTCTTGCCCACATCGGAGAACTCGACCACGATCCGGCCCTCGCCGCCGACCGTCGCCAACGCCTGCCCCAGCTGCCAGGCCCGCGATGTGACTGGGTCCTGATGATCCTCGGTCGAGCACCGCCAATAGAACGCGAACCGCAGCCCGCCCACCGCAGTGTCAGCCACCCGCCGGGCCCGGCCCAACGCCCACGAACCGAGCAGGTCCCGGTCCGGCCGGTCGACGGGGACGAGCGCCTGAGGCGCCGGCACGCACGCTTCGGGGACCGGAGCGCGGTACAGGGGCTGTACCGCGGACAGGGGGAACAGTGCAGGTATCGCGGTCCGCTTCCGCCTCGCCATGTCGCACCACCTGTTCCCGCTGGTCAGGGCCCTTTACGTTGTTCCTCTATCGGTGTCTCAGCACGTCAGACGTGTGGCAAGGATGGCGTCCAGTGGCAGTCGCCAGCGATGACCTGGCGTTTTGCCGACAGACGGCGCCGAGCTCGGTCCGGTCCTGCTGCGGTTCACGCTGCGGCCCGTCAGGAGGTGTCGTCCGGCGCAGCAGGGCAAGAGCTGAACCGGCCGACGCCACTCCGACTTCGAGCCGGCTCGGGCTCGTTGATCGCCGCACGGTGAGTCCAGGACCGATCTCGAGCCGAAAGGCGCCTCGAGCTCTACGGTGTGGCTCTAGATTGGTGCGGTGTCCTTCGAACCCGGCGATGCCCGGCTGAGCGCCGCCGAGTTAGTCATGATGGTCGAGCCCCTTGACGACGACGGCGCTGACGCGGCCGACCGGTTTGACTGGCAGGCCGCGACGGCTGCTGCAGATTGCCTGGCTCTCTACTTGGCCGCACTCGACCACGACGGCCGACTCGCCGAAAACGAGGATCGCCGGATCGTGTGCGAACGGCATGAGGATTGGGTCCCCATTCACGGTGACGACGCGGAAATCGTGTCCGGGAAACACCGTGAGCCGGCGTACGGCTCATACACGACCCTCAACAAGCTCTTCGACGACGGCGGGATTGCTCACCTCTTCCTTCGTTGGCTGGCGCTCGATGAAAAGCCGACGTGCCTGTCGGGTTCCAAAACCCCTGCGTGTGCCCTGACCTTGCCGTCCACGAACACGATCGCAGGGGTCTTATGAGGCTCTGTGGTACTCGTTGAGAAGTCCGCCGAGGATGGGTTCGCGGCGTATTAGGTTTGCGGCGAAGGGAATGACGTTCGGGTCGTCGGCGGGCGCGCGAAGTTTGAGAGCGCGGTGGGGTCTCGCGGTGTTGTAGTGCCGGGTGTATCGGTCCAGGACGGTTCGCAGGTGGCGTTCTCCGAGGATCAGCATGCGGTCGGTGCATTCGGTCCGGGCGGTGAGGACGAATCTCTCCGCGTAGGCGTTCATCTTTGGGGCCTGCGGGGCCGATTTCTTGATCTGGATGCCTTCGCTGGCGAACACGGCGTCGAACGCGGCGGTGAACTTGGTGTCGCGGTCTCGGAGAGGTGGCGGAACTGCGTGGCACGCTGGCCAAGATCCGCGATGAGGTTTCTGGCGCACTGCGTCGCCCACGCCGACGTGGGATGTTCGGTGACGCCGAGGACGTGCACGGTGCGGGTGCCGACCCATGACGAAGAAGACATAGATCCGCTTCAGGGTGACGGCGCAGTCGACGTGGAAAAGGTCGGTGGCGAACAGGGTGGCGGCCTGACTGCGCAGGAAGGCGCGCTAGGTGAGGTCGTTGGCGCGGTGCGGGGCGGGTGGGATCTTGAGGGCGCGCAGTATCCGGCGGATCGTGGAAGCACTAACTCGTCGGCCCAGCCGGCGTAGTCCGCCCTGCACGCGGGTGTAGCCCCAGCACGGGTTTTCTCTTGCCAGGCGGACGATCAGTGCGGCGAGATCGTCAGGGATCGGCGGCCGCCCCGGTGGGCGGGGCTGGCGCCACTTTCGGGCTACGAGTTGGCGGTGCCAGGCCAGCAGCGTTGCCGGGGTGACGAGTCGGTGTGTGCGAAGGGTGCGGGGGAGTAGTCGGGTCAGGGCGGAGAGGATCGCGCGGTCGGCCCAGTCGAGCTTTGGTTTCGGGTTGCCCCGGCGTAGCACCGCGACCTCGTGGCGGAGGACCAAGAGCTCAGCGTCCTTGGACGCCGAGGACCGGGCGAGCAGTGCCAGCCATCCGACAGTGCGGATGAGGACGAGGTACAGCATCCGAAACCACATGATCAGAGTTCATCCCGGCGATCTCGCTGGTGCCGTAACGCGGCAGGTCAACGACCGTGAGGGGATTTGGAACCCGGCAGGGAGCCGACACCCCGTGGGCGGTCGCGAACCTGCCGGGGGACATCACCAGGATCGAGCCGTTCTTCAACACCTGGTACGCGGCCTGGGAAGGGGAGTAGGACACGGAGGTCGTGCCGCGGTGGCCGCTGATGGTCCTCGGCCGTCACGTCCAGTGTCTACCGGCGTTGAGCTTCACGGCGTGACGCCCGGCGCGCTCAGGGTATCCGTGTCCGGGAATCCCGGCAGTCGGTAACGCTCCGGGGCACAGCCGTCCTGCCGGCTCTGGTTGAGGATCGCGGCGGCATCGTGCCAGGGGACCATGAAGTAGTCGTCTGGGCTGGTGACGAAGCCGACGATTTCCGCCCCCGGAGCAGGAACTCCGGGGCCAGGCCGGCGCCGATGGCGGCCGTGGTGACAACGCGGCCGGACGGGATGGTGACGGTCTGCATCGGGGTGATGTAGGTCCCGGAACCGAACTGCTTCGTCTCGCGCATCGTGTTGGTCTGCCAGGCGTACGCGTCGTCAGTCAGCAGCTTCCGGGCCCCGGGCAACGGCGTCGGCCGAGGTGCGTCGGCAGGACGCCAGCCGCGCGGTCCTGGTCAAGGCGCTGCAGGCGATGCCGATCCCGGGCTCATCAGAATGACAGCCGACGATTTAGCGTTGCGATATCTACCACCCGTCGGATCGTTCTGGCGCGCACGGACAGGCTCTCCTCTGCCTCCAAGTACATGGCGTCGGCGTAGGAAGCAAACATCTCCGCGCGGTACTCCGCGTCGGTGCTGAACGCGCCCGAAGAACCCTGATCACGGCGGAACACAGCCAGCACCACGTCTGGATCCAGGTCGGGAAATCTGCTCAGCAGCGCCTCCATCTCGGCTTGGCTTGAATCCAAGTCGCCGAAGGCGATGTGCGCCAATTCGTGAAGCACGTTGTGCAGCCTGACCTGCTCGTCGGGGTGCTTGACGTACTCCACAACGCACCGGCCGGAGGCCTGTCGGTGGACCGTGGCACAAGGCCGATCGGGACTGTATTCCACCTCGACCAGCTCGATCGGCGGGCCAGGGCAGAGCTCGTTCATGCGGTCGCAGAGCGCCTGCAAGTCACGCGTGTGCGGTATTCCAAGATCGCGGGCTAGCTTCTCGTAGTCGGACACCGTTGGCCCCCTATTGTTCCTTGCCGTTGCTGAAGGCGGCTGCGTGTGCGAACAGGCGGTCTGCCTCGGTAGGGGCGAGCGGCGCCCAACTCGCCCTGCCAAGATGCGACGTTCGCAAGCAAATGCGCGCATCCGATATCGGCGAGCCGCCAGGCCTCACCGCGGGCAGCTTTTGCCGTACATCGCCGTGCAGCGTTGTTCAGGCAGGTCGTCTACCCGCACGGCACCTATGGAGGCTCCGGCCGGCAGCTGCCTGGTGGCCAACCAATTGTCGACTATTGATCAGCTCTCAGTGCGCGACCCGCTTGCAGAACACAAAACTTCCTGATTGGAGGGGGTGGCGTCTACGGTGAAGTGTGCACGGTCGGTTCGGCGAATGGTGGATCGTGCCCAGTCGTATAGTGAGGCGGCGGCGATGACGGGGCGAGGGGCCACCGGGCTGGCTGTGGGCCAGAAACACCTCGTACGAACGTAGCGGCAGCACCAACGCCGCTAGCCGGCCGGAAGCAGCTCAAAACCCTCAGTTGCCGCCAGAGCGATTGCTATCTCGTGGGCGCCACCGAATCCGTGCCGCAGCCGCATTCCACCGGCGGCTTCGGCCGCTACCAGCCAGCGACTGGCAGAGTTCGGACTCAACCCGATTCTATGAGCGGCGGCGGTGATGCTGCCATTGGTATGGGCGAATGCCCGCAGCAGGTCGCGCATTCGGGCCCGGCCACGCGGGATCACGGCGGCGTCAAGCTGCTCAAGGAGGCACACCGCCCAGGCCCTGAGTTGCTCGTCTTGTAGGACCTCGGCGAGCGTGGTGTTGCCGCCTCGGGCGACATCACCTGAT
This sequence comes from Catenulispora sp. GAS73, assembly GCF_041262085.1. Classification (NCBI taxonomy): domain Bacteria; kingdom Bacillati; phylum Actinomycetota; class Actinomycetes; order Catenulisporales; family Catenulisporaceae; genus Catenulispora; species Catenulispora sp. GAS73. The sequence goes on along the minus strand of NZ_JBGCCM010000024.1, from coordinate 108,797 downwards.
GGCGCGCACAGCGCAAGGTGAAATGCAGAACGGTGCGGGAGCCGTGCCAGATCCACGTTCAACGCGCTCGATGCCGTAGCTAGCCGGGCGTGTACTGTATTCCGATGCACGCCCAGGATGGAGGCGGCCTCGCTCCGGGTGAAGGTAAGTGCCATCTCCAGGGTGTAACGCAATGTCCCATCATGATCGACATCAGCTAACGGCTGAAGCAGGCCGACAGCCCAATCGACAGCGGTGGCCGGAACCAGTTCAGCAAGACTCCGCGATTGTTCGGCGTTCGCTGTCCGGTTGGGCAGTACAGCGGCTGTGGCCAAGGCGCCGATAGCCTGTGCGTATCCGGTGGCTGTTGCCACGATCGGATGCTGGCGACTGCTGCCTAGGCTGCGGCTGGTCGATTGCGCGACCAACTCGCTCAAGGCTTCGCTGACTCTTGCCTGCCTACCAGTGCTCGGCTTGCTGCCGGTGAGGGGCTCTATCACGATGACGTGGCCGGACCGCGCCGGGCAGGCGATGGGAATGGCAAGCGTGTCGAGGCGCAACTCGCAAGCCTCCAGCAGCGAATCACGATCTCGGATACGGCCAGCGATCACGTGCACCCGGACCAACTCGGCATCCAGGATCCGTGGATGCAGGGCATTGGCCACGCGCTGAGCCTCAGCCACTTGGCCGATCATAAGCAGCTGAAACACTGAGCGGCAGATCGCGCGCCGCCCAGCAGCCAGGCGGGTCCGCTCGGCGCTGTTCTCGTCGGCAATCAGGGTTGTCGCAATGATCGTTGCTGCGCGTAAGGCCTCAGCCTCGTTTTGCAGTGACCACGGCTGTCGGCGCACGGCTACCAGAGTCGGCGTTCCGCTGGCCGCCAGCGGCCAGACGCGGACATGCCAGCCCTGAAATTGGATCTCGTGTCCGAGCTGCCCACCGCCCGCACCAGAGGCTGCTGCGTGTGCGACTTCAGCCCCTGCCGCACTGCCGGCCCGGATGAGCACCGCTCCGTTAGCCCCGAGCAGGACGACCGCGCCGTTCAGATCCGCCGCGAGCGCTGCGATCAGTGCCGCGCCACTGGGCCGGGCTGTCGGATGGCCTAGCAGCCTCTGAAATCTTATCAGCCCACTGTCAGGACCGGCGCCCCTGCTTGTCATGTGACCTGATGTTAGGGCTGTTTGGCCAATCTGTGCACGACCCACCATTTGCGATTGGGAACAGTGCACGCTCGACGATAGACGCCGCCCCTCCGATCAGGGATCTTCGGAGTGCGATACTCAGAGACCGCACCGAGGAGGACATTTTCGATGGCAGCTTTCGACGCCGTACTGCCCAGCCGCATTGGCGGGGAGTTCCAGATCAGCTCGGACATCACGGCCAAGGTGCTGCGTACCGCCGCTGACGGGTCCCCGGCGGCGCTTGAGGTCGTCTTCGCCGCAGGTGCAAAGTGGCCGGGAGAGGACGCGCACACCGACAGCGACGAGTTGGTCGTGGTGAAGTCGGGTGTCCTGCACACCGGAGTTGCCGGTGCCGGGATCGACGGCACTGACGCGTGCCCGGCTGATGCAGTGGTGTGTGCGGAGCAGGGCACCGCCCACGTCCCCTACAGCCCCACCGGCTGTACCCTGCTCCTGTTCTACCCAAGCAAGTGGGCCGGCTCGCAGCCAGTCGCCGAATAAGCCCGCCACCGCAAAATGGCCGTCCGGATACGAGCCACCCGTGTTCGGACGGCGCAAGAGTGCTGTCGCAGCGAGCGGCCGCACAGCCGCTAGGTGAGGTGGCGGGACAACAGGTTTTCTTCGTATCCTGATTTCCGAAGCTATGGGCGATCAGGGAATGCGGCAATCGATGCCATCATTGAGGTCGGCATGGCTGCCTGGGCGCATCCCGACCGCCAGGTGTGATGAACAGGACGCGACCGTGGAGGCGGAGGTACTTCGGTGGATCGGATGAGTGCGGCCGAACTGCAGGTCATCCGTGAGCATCTCGGCTTGCCTGAGTCCTGGTTTGCCGCATATCTGGGCGTGTCCGAGGGCGATGTCGTGTTCTGGCAGATCGGCCACAGCGTCATCCCGGAGGACATCGCCACGCAGGTGTCGATGCTTGCGGACGAGGCCACGGCGCTTGTAGCGGAGATCGCCTCGGACCTTGCAAAGGAACCGCAACCAGTTCTGACCACTTACCTCCATGACGACGACTATCGGAGCATTGATCCTGGTGGGACTATGCCAGCCTCCTGGCACAGGTCGATCGCTGCTCGGGTTGCGGACCGCGTGCCGCGCCTGCGTATTCGGTTCGCCACGGGTTCCGAGCTGCCGGCGTTGAAGGGACCTCTCGGCGATCCTACGGACCGGGAACTTCAGGAAATCGTCGAGGAACCTGAGTGGCAGATGCGCGAAGTGATCCAGCAGACAACGCTTGGTCGCGGTTGGCCCGGACAAAGCTGAGCTACGCGGCCGATGTCGAGCAGTCCAAGGTAGCCAGTCGCCCTGGCGGCAACCGAGGGTTTTGAGCTGCTTCCTGCCGGCTAACGGCCGTAGTGCGGTCGCTGCATCTTCGTACGAGGTGTTGCTGGCCGACGGCCAGCCCGGCGGTACCTCGCCCGTGACCGCCGCCGCCCCGCCATGCGACTGTGCACGATCCACCATTCGCCAAACCGACCGTGCACACTTCACCGTAGACGCCACCCCCTCCAATCAGGAAGTTTTGTGTTCTGCAAGCGGGTCGCGCACTGAGAGCTGATCAATAGTCGACTGTGCGTACCTGACCTCGCCGCAGGCTTGCTACTACCTCGCGGCCGGGGCAGTTCGCGCTTGCATCGCCGAGTCCATCAGGGCTTTGAGTTCAGGCTGAGGGGAGCGTGTGAATGTCGGGTCTGCCCGCAGGGCGGCATGGGCGGCAGGACAGCGAGGACGCTCCAGCCCGGAGCAGATGGGACGGGCGGATCGCCTACGGAGTCGGGATCGCGATCACTGCGGGCGGGCTCGGATCCGGGATGAGCTGGGCCGTCCACAGTCTGAACCTGCCGGCACGGCCGCAAATCGAGATTGCCATCGCGGGCATCTATGGCGTGATCACGCTCTTCTTGATCGCTAAGTTCGCCAGCGCTTCGCAGCAAGCGCGGCCAAGACAGGCCAGCTCGCGTGCTGATCCAACGCACCTGCAAGCCACGTGGACGACACAGCTTGGCAACGCACTGATAGCTGCTGCCGGTCGTCTCGACCAGCAGCAGCCACATACAGTCCAGGCCGTGCAGAAGGCGATTTCCAACGGCGGCATCGCCGGAATCTCGGCCGGCATCGCGAAGCTGAGTGAACAAGCTGCGCTGCCCGTTGCGCCCGCAGAGGATGTGGTCCAGGCGCAGGCATCGATGACGATCGCCCGCAGGGTCCTGACCATGGTGCGTAAGGCTCTGCAGGAGCTCGACATTCTTGAACGCAAGACTGACGACCCGGCAGCGTTGAAGGCCCTGTACTCAGTCGATGAATTGGTCACCCGCGTTCGCCGAGCCGTCGAGACTCTGGCCGCGCTTGGTGGGGCAATCCCGCGCAGCGCCACAGGTCCCGAAGAGTTGAACACCCTGCTGCGCCAAGCCGTCGCCGAGATCGAGGACTACCGGCGCGTTCGGATCCTGCCGCCGGTGAAGGGCCGCGTCCATGGGGTCGCCGCTGCGGACATCATCCACCTGCTCGCCGAACTCCTGGAGAACGCCACGAAGTTCTCCAGGCCGGACACCGAGGTTACCGCCCGGGTCCAAGAGGTCGCCTCGGGCCTGGCCATCGACATCGATGACCGTGGTTTGGGCATGGATCGGACCGGTTACGAGCGAGCCTGCGCCCTCCTATCTGGGATCGACCTCGGCCAGGTACATCAGCGCCTCGATGATGGACAGCTCGGATTCCTCGCCTCCGCCGCGTTTGCCGGGCGCCACGGGATTTCAGTGCTCGTAGAACCGAATCTGTTCGGTGGAGTTCGAGCCTCGGTGCTATTGCCGCAGGCATTGCTGGCTACTTCGACGGCGGGGGCAACGGATGCATCGCGGCAGGCGACGATCCTCGCTCGTGCGCCAATGGCCGGGCTGGGCGACGCTGCGTACCCCGGTCAGGAACTCAACCGCCGCCCGGATTTGGTCGGCTCTGCAGCCAGGCCATCGCTGCCCCGCCGTGACGGCAGCTATCTGTCGGGGCAACCCTCCGCCCCAGGTCCCGGCCCGCAACCAACCGGGATGTCCCCCGCTTTGCTGGCGAAGTACCACAGCGGACTCCGCACAGGCGCCGGCGAACAGCCCAGCGACCGCATAGACGGAGACACCCCGCCCCAACTGGAAGCGTAAAGCAATGACCACAACCGAACCGGCGACGAACGACTTGTCCTGGCTCCTCGACCGCATCGTGCAGCGGCTGCCCGACGCCCGCGCCGCGGTGCTCACATCCACCGACGGCATACGTGCCCACCACACTGGCGTCGATATAGATGACGCCGACCGGCTGGCCGCCCTCGCCGTCAGCCTATTCGCGCTGGCCCGCGGCATCGATAGTTCCGCGGCGCACAGCACCGACGTAGTTCGCCAAGTGATCGTCGAGCGCGATGACGCCTTGCTGTTCGTTGCCAGCGCCGCGCCGCGCACAGTTGTGGCCCTCCTCACCAGCCCCAGCGCCGACCCCGGCCTGGTTGGTCACGAGATGGCGCAGGCCATAGCAGCCGTTTCCAAGCATCTGGCGACCCCCTCGCGCAGCCCAGACGACGAGCTGGAGCGGTAATGGAACATGTGGGCCGAGCCTGGACAGACGATGCCGAGCTCGGTCGGCTGCGGCTGTACACCCTCACAGGCGGCCGTACAACACCTACCCGGCCGCTGGATTTGGCCTCCCTCGTCCACGCCAATTCCGCCGACCCGCCGCAACTGGACGGCGAGCTCGAACAGATCCACGTGCTGTGCCGCTCCGAGACCCGCTCGATCGCCGAACTGGCCGGACTGCTCCGCCAACCCGCCACCGTCATCAAAATCCTGGTTGCAGACCTGCTCGACCTCGGGGCACTGGCCCATGCGACCCCAAGCTTCACCGCCGACCCCACCGACATAAGAATTCTGGAGCAAGTCCTTGCTGGCCTACGCGAACTCAAAGTCTGAGTCTGACGCTCGCGCGGCACGCTCAACGGCCATGAAAATCTTGATCGTTGGAGGCTACGGAGTCGGCAAAACCACCCTAGTCGGCGCAATCAGTGAAATCGATCCGCTGACTACGGAGGCCGACGTGACGGAAGCCTCCACAAAACAGGACCATACGGTCGGGACCGAGAAGAAGACTACGACCACCGTGGCGCTTGACTTCGGGCGCATCACTTTGCCGCGGCAGGGGATGCAGTTGCTTCTGTTCGGCGCCCCCGGCCAGCCGCGGTTCTGGTTCATGTGGGACGACCTGGCAGCGGGCGCGCTAGGAGCCGTGGTGCTGGCCGACACCCGGCGTCTCGCCGACTGCTTCCCGATCGTCGAGTACTGCGAACACCGTCGGCTGCCGTTCGTAGTCGCCGTCAACGAGTTCGACCGTTCGCACCGCTACCTACCCGACGAGGTTCACGAAGCCCTCGGTCTAGCCCAGTCGGTGCCGACCCTCACCTGCGACGCTCGCGAGCGTGCGTCGGTTCAGACGGTGCTGATCACCCTGGCCGAACATGCATTGGCCCTGCACCGCGCACAACAGTCAAGCGAACAGTAAGGATCACGCTGGCATGGCCACAATCGACGCTACCGGTCGTTTTCTTCTGGCTCCCGTAGAAGCGGAAGAAGCGGGGCAGATCCGTGAGATGCTGCAGGCACGGCACGGCCTCCGAGCACATCCGGACCCCGAGCTCGATGCCTTCGCCCTCGACCTCGCACGCGCGGCTGCTGCCCTAATCGGCGCCGGTACCCCGCCGTTCGCGATGGTGAACGTTATCGGCGCCGGCCAGCAGCAGTACTTCGCAGGGTTGCATGTGCCAACCAGTCCCAGCGGACAAAAACCCGACGTAGCTCGGACTATGGCAAGAGACCTCGGATTCTGCGTGCACACACTTGATCGGGGGGAGGCCCTAGTGCTAGAGGATCTCACTGATATCGCCCGCTACGCTACCAATGGTGTCGTCGCCGGAACCGGGATGCGCACCTATCTGGGCGCCCCACTCGTCGATGCGGACACTGGCGTCGCGTATGGAACAATTTGTGTGCTAGACACCCAGCCTCGACCATGGGGCCGTTCGGGGCTTGAGCTGATCAGGAACTGGCGCGACGAGCTTTCCCGCCAGCTGAGCGCCCACAGGGTTACCGAGCGATGACCTCAGCCATCACTACGGACGACGGACTCCGCGGACACCCGCGCCCGGCGACTGGAGCACTTCCTAGTGGTGGGCCACGCGACGACAGAGAGGTAGCACAAGCCGCGGTCGGCGAATGGCGTCGCGGGACGCCAGACCGCGCGGCCTCATTTCCCGAACGCCCCCGGTCGGCCTTCGGCATCGGGTTCTAGGCTGATCGGCGCACTAGGGCCTGTCTGGAGTTGTGTTCATGTGGCGGGGCGGAGGCTGCGGATCCAGATAATTGATCCGCGAAGCTGAAGTCCCGCCATGTAGCTGTCGGGTGTCTTGTCGTATCGGGTGGCCAGGCCACGCCACGCTTTGATCTTGTTGATGCAGCGCTCCACCGTGTTGCGGTCCTTGTACTGGACTGCGTCGAAGGCGACCGGCCGGCCGCCGGCGCTTCCGCGCTTCTTGCGGTTGGCCGCCTGGTCGGCCTTCTCCGGGATGACCGCCTTGATCCCGCGCCTGCGCACGTAGGCACGGTTGGCCCGGGAGGAGGAGTACGCCTTGTCGGCGGCCACAGCATCCGGACGGGTGCGCGGACGACCGACCGGCCCGCGGACCTTGACCTTCTCCAGCACCGGCACGAACCTGGGGCTGTCGGCGGCCTGCCCGGGAGTGAGCACGAACGCCAGCGGACGACAGCGCCGGTCCGCAGCCAGGTGGACCTTGCACGTCAGCCCGCCGCGTGAACGTCCCAGCGCAGCCTCGGCCAGCCGGACCCGGCGACGGCGATGGGTCCGCCGCCGTTCGGCCCGCTCGTCCTCCCGGGCCCGCTCCTCGGCACTCAGTGGGACGGTTTGCCCGGTATCGACCGCCCCTTTTCCTCGGTCGCGGCCTGTTCAAGCGCCACCAGCACGGCCGGATCCACCACCATCCCCGCCGCGTCATGATGCGCACGAGCCACCGTGGAGTCCACGCTGACCAGCGACAAGTCCGCCTGCCGACGGCGCGCAGCCTCGGCGATCATCCCGTTCATCAACGCGGCGAACACCCCGGCGCTCCGCCAGCGGGCGAAAGCGTCGTACACCGTCTGCCAGGGGCCGAACTGCTCCGGCATCTCCCGCCACTGACCGCCGGTACGAAACTGCCAGATCACGCCCTCGAACTGCTCACGCAATCGCTGTGGATAAGGGCCGAACCGCCCGATCGGCAAGAACGGCTCGATCAGCGCCCATTCTTCATCGTTCAGCTCACGCCGCGTCACATCAGTGTTCTACCAGCACGGACATGATCATCGATCCGAAACAACCCTACTGATCACAACCACAGACGCGCCCTAGCGCCGATCAGCCCCTAACCTCTCCTATCGGTGGGTTCGCTGCGTCGCTGTCCCCGCCACAAGACGCCGCCCGGCACTGGCAAGCCTGTATGACGGCGCAGCTGCCTCCAAGTCGAGAACGACAGGGTGAACGAAAACGGACCGTCGCCCCTGGACCCCGACGCGGGCCTAAGACCTAACGCCACCGAGATCTTCCGATCCGGGCAGCTTGCCGCCGTCGAGACCGGGATTGACGGGGCAACGCCGGCGCTACTTTCCCTGACGACCGACCCGTGCCGCCGACCAACCGCCCGCATCATGTAACACAGCGCACAGCGTCAGATCGGTTTGACATCGGGCCACATGAGCGTTGCGGATCCCCACGTCAACCCGCCCCCGAATGCCGTGAGCAGGAGTTTGTGACCGGGCTGGACCGTGCCATCAGTTGCCGCACGGGCCAGCGCGAGCGGAATCGATGCCGCCGAGGTATTGCCCACGCGATCGAGGTCAACGACAGCTCGGGCGCGCGCAAGACCCAGCTCATCAGCAACGCGGTGCACGATGCGAATGTTCGCCTGGTGCGGGACCAGCCGGTCGACGTCGGCCACCGTCCAGCCTGTTTGGCGAATAGCAGACCGACACGACTCGGCCATGCGGACGACCGATTCCCGAAGCACCTCCCTGCCGGCCATTTTTAGGTAGGTGTCAGCCGTCGTTGCAGCGGACTTGGTAGAGCGCTGCCGGGATCCGCCTGCCGGAACGGTGATCAAATTTGCGCTGGCGCCGTCGCTACCCAGATCCAACGCCATCAGCGCCCCCGGTGTGGTCTCCTCGCCGGAACGTAGGATCACGGCACCCGCGCCATCACCGAAGACGACGCCTGTGCTGCGGTCGGCGGGGTCGAGGATGGTGCTGAACGTGTCCGCGCCGATCACCATGACGTTGTCGGCGAACCCGGCGCTGATCAATCCCGCGCCGGCGGCGAGGCCGTACAGGAACCCTGAGCAGACCGCACCGACATCGAAGGCTGCAACACTAGGCAGTCCCAGCCGCCATGCCACCTCTGGAGCGGTCGCCGGACAAGGGTAGTCCGGTGTAGTCGTTGCCAACACCACAGCGTCGGGCCTATCGCCTCCAGCGGACTCGATGGCTCGGGATCCTGCTTCTACGGCCAGATCTGACGTCGCTTGACCGGGTCCGATCCAGTGTCTGGCGGTGATGCCAGTTCGGCCCCTGATCCACTCGTCGGTCGTGTCCAATCGCTCGGAGATCATGTCATTTGTAATTGCGGGCCCTGGCACACTCGACCCGATTCCTGCGATGACAGCGGCCCTACTCACGCTCTGACCTCCGCGCCTTCGACTCGCCCTCGGCCATCACGCTTCCGCCACTGCGGGAATCCCCTTCTTGCCAACTTCGACTTGGATGAATGTCACGATGCTGTCAACTGTAGTGAAGGTGCTGATGTCCTCATCGGTAACGACTATGCCCCACCGCTCCTGAACCTTGTCTGCGACCTCAAACATGCCGAGCGAGTCAATGCCGAGTTCGCCCTTGAGGTTGCCGTCCGCATTGATCTCGCCGCCGTCTAGATCATCGACGGAACTCTCGATGATGCTGCGAAGTGTGTCGAGAACATGCTGATACGACTCCATGGGGATCTTTCTCCTTGGTGGGGAAGTGGGGGGTGACCGCACCTGATATAACACGGCAACTCTAGGCGAGATCGCGATGCAGATAGGCATCGACGGTGCGCCGTTCGCCACCGTAGCTCTGTTGCGTATCGCCGATCGAACGGACATATTGCGCGATGTGGCTGGCCAACACCTCTGCAGGCAGTTCCAGCGCCGGCCTTACCTCGCGATGCGCAGCAGCTAGGCGTTGCTCGAGCCTTTGCACGGCCCAGTGCGCGGCGTAACAATCGAGTTCCGTGCGAGTGTTCTCTGCCGCCTCTGCGATCGCCGCTGCTGTGACGCCCCAACACGCCACTTCACCGACGGCCCGTGCAAGCAAATGCCGCTGCCCAGGGGTGAGGTCTGACCCTGCCCGATCTACAAGGTCGTGAAGGCTGGCCTTGAGATCGCTCCCCAGCTTCGTGGGACCGAAAGTCTTCACCATGGTGGTGTTGAACGACTCCAGATCCCTTAGGATCCGAGTTCCGATGTAGACGGACATGGCCTCGGTGGCGCCTTCAAATATACGAAGGACTCGGAAATCGCGGAAGTATTTCCCCACAATATCGGTATCGACGAAACCCCGCGCGCCCAACAGTTGCACACACCGGTCGACAACTTCACCGGCCAATTCACATCCGATAATCTTGCAGGCGAAAAAGAACTCGTCGGGAACGAGCTCATCGCCATCCATCTTGGTGGCTGCCGAGAATACGAGCGCTTCCACTGTGCGCGCCGCAGCAGTGCAATCTGCCAGTATCCGCTGCGTCACGCCGTTGTCAAGAAGTCGTCCGGTGGCGATGCTCCGGCGGCTGGCAAATCTCTCGGCGAGCTGGATGCATCTTTGCATCGCGCCGGTCCCAGTCGCTGCGAGAAAGGCGCGCCCAGTCCTGAAGGAGTTCTGAGCCACTGCTGCGCCGTCGCCTTCTGCTCCAAGGACTGCCGAGGAAGACAGCCTCATATCCTCCAAGGCGATGTGATCCTGGGGTATCGCTCTTAGCCCAATCGTCATGGCTTCGCTGCGGGGATGGAACCCAGGCGTTGAGGTCGGAAGGAGGAACGCCGTTATGCCTCTCTTTCGGCCGTTGGGCTCTTGTAACTTCGCAAGTACCGTTACGAAGGTCGATGCGGCCCCAAGACTGATCCATGACTTCTCGCCATTGACTATGAATCCCCGATCGGCTTGCCGGACCGCGGTGGCAGTCATTCCGCGTACCACATTCGAGCCCATGCCAGGTTCGCTGGTGGCAACTGTGGTCAGACCACGTCCCGTTGCCAGGATAGGCAGGACTTGTTGTTTCGTAGCCTCATCGGCGAAATCCCGGATCGGCGGTATACCGAGGGAATTGTGGACTACCAGCAATACGGCGAGATTCGGATCTATGGCGGCCGCTTGCCTTATCACTCTGAATGTGTCGACATAGGAAAGCTCGCGGCCTCCATGCTTTCGATCTACTCGCAGCCCGAGCAATCCTTCTGCGCCAAATTGTGATACTAGTGACGGTGGCAGGGTGCGGCGCTCGTCTATTAGCCATGAATCAAGACTGCTATCGGCATAATGACGGAGAAATTCAATCATCCCATCCGCCGTCATAATCTTCCTCTCGCAAAATAAGTTACCTACTTGCAGGCAGGCCAAAGGAGATTCGCGTCGCTCATATCGGAGTGGAGGGCGGCGGAATTATTGTAACGAATAGCATGAGTGCTTCGCAAATTACTATGTGTGAACGTTTACTATTTCACGTGTGAGCTTAGAAGATTCGTTACGTGCATGGCAAGACCCTCCGTCGATCCAAGTTCGACTTGAGGCGTATTGGCAGGTTGGGGATGCTCTCTATGGTTTTCAACCGGTTGAGACACCGCGGTTCTTGACTGCGGGTGCAACGAATCTCAACCGAGCAGCCATGTCCACCCCTCGTATCAATAATGTGTTCGAATCAACGCGGGATTGGAACCTCCGCCGAACATCTGCATCTTCTGCGGTTGGGTAGGCGGTGCGGGCGCGGCAGGACTCAGCGGTGTCGGTCGTGCCGGGGAGAGGGGATGGCCAGCTACGCGGTCCGCAGCCCTAGATGACTGATGTGGGTTGGTGGCGGGGGTCTAGCGTGGTTAGTGGCCGTAGGCGGTGAGGGATCGTTTGTGGTTGGCGCCGATGAGCCAGTTGTGCCAGATCGCGGCGTTGAGTGGGAGTAGGCGCTGCACGATGCGGGTGAACAGTCCGTCGGGCCGGTGGGCTCCGGGCTGTTCGATCCCCTGTGGGTGCTTCAAGGACTGGTTGACCGATTCGATGCGCTGACGAAGCCAGGCCGGGTAGTACCTGGGGTCGGGCTCGTTGGCGTAGGCCGGGCGGATCAGGCGTAGGTGGCGCTGGGCGAGTTCGGCCTCCAATGCCTGGCTGCGCAGGCCTTTGTCGGCCACGATCGTGGTGCCTGGCGGTGGGACGTTCGCCGGCCGGGTCATCACCATCGCCGTCGCCGCTGCCTCGCCGAACAGCTTCGGATTGACCAGTACGTATCCGGTGACCAGGCCATCGGGTTTGGCTCCCCAGTAGTACAGGTTGTGGGAGCGGTCGTAGCCGTAGCCGCACCAGCCGAACAGGTTCGAGCGTTTGGTCGTTTCCCGGGACATGCCGCAGATGATTTTGGTGCCGTCCAGCAGCCGCACAGTATCGAAGCTGGGGGGTGTCGGCGGCCAGCCAGCGCATGGCGGCGTCCATCAGCGGTGCCAGGTGGCGCAGGCGGCGGTTGTACTCGCTTTGCGAAAGCAGGCGCGGGAACAGGTGCCCGACCCGGTCGGGGGCGGCGCGCAGCCAGCGTCGTTCGCTGGTGAAGCCCAGGTGGGCCTGGGCCACGGCCAGGCAGACCAGCTCGGCGTCGGTGACCGCCGGCGGGCCGCCTGGCGAATCCGGGCGAACTTTACGGGAGGGGATGATGCGATCAGTCAGCGCGACATACAGTGCAGTCAAGAGCGTGTCCAGATCGGTGTTCATGTTGACTCCCCGGCCAAAGGGTTCCTCGTCAACACCGATGCTGGACACGCTCCCTGCCGTCGTCAGCCGAACCGGCTACACGCCAGCCCCACGCCACCAACCCACATCAGTCATCTAGTCGTGAGATGGAGCGGCGGATGGCCGCGGTAATCGAGACGGAGTCGGCGCCGTCGGAGTTCAGCACAATCGACCTGTCCCATTTACGTCACGATGCTGCCGGCTCGGCAGCGTCCGGTCTTCATGCTGGCCGTCGACGGGTTGGACCCTGCAGCGATCAGCAAGACACTGCACATCACTTCCGACCACGCCCGGGTGCATCTGCACCACGCCAAGAAGGCCGCGGCCGGCTCCGGCCACCGCAACATCCGGACCGCGGCCAGATTCAGCGGAAGCTGTGGGTGCGGTCTAGGGAGGCGGCGATCGGCAGCCGTTCCAGCCGGCCAGCTTGCCTGCGTTGTTACCGACGCTGCGCAGCGCGGCCCCAGGCCCAGGCGGTCTGGCGGCTGCGGTCCGGTGGTGCGTGCCGGTGGGCCAGGCCCCAGACGGCTGTGATCTCCGGATCAGCTCTTCCAGGGTTTCGTCGGCCTGGCTCGCGTTGACGCGACCGCTGAGCGCGGGCGCATCTGCGCCCTGGCCGCCGATCTGCCCGCGCTCTGGCAGGCCCCGATCACCGGCATGGCCGACCGTAAGGAGCTGCTCCGCACTGTCGTCGACTTCACTACCGTCGCCGTGGTCGGCGAGTCCGAGTTGGTCGACGTCACGCTCCTGGGCCGGAGGACACCAGACTTGCGGTCAGGCCGTCCGCACGGATGCCGGTCTCGAGGTTTCTGCACGTCGACCGGCATCCCGCGCCGCACCGACCACCGGCATCCGGCGGAGCGCACCGGCGCGGCGAGTCGATGACCAAGGGCCTGTGGCAGGTGCCGGTGGTCGAGGCCGTGGAGCCGGTCGCGGCCGAGTGCGCTGCGGACTGGTCGGCCTGTGGCCACCGGAAGATCCACGCTCTGATGGTGGTCGCGACGGGCATGCCGCCTCGGCTTCCACTGTCGAGCGGGCCCGCGCCGCCGCGGTCTGCTGCAGCCGGTTACTAGGGCGAGCGCCGCGAGTTGACCCGGGCCCGCAAGGCGGCGTTCGCGACCCAGCTGCGCCAGGCCCCAACGAGGTGTGGCAGCTGGACTTTTCCGAATACGAGACCACAACCGGCGGGATCTGGCGCCTGGCCGGCGTCACCGACTACTTCACGAAGTACGAACACGGCTGGCACATCGAGCCGACCTGCACCGGTACGGATGCGATCGAGGCTGTCCGGATTGCCATCGCCGAGGCCGGATGCCTGGGCGGGGTACCGTCGGCCCAGCTGCTGTCGACCGACCCGGACACCGGACAGCCGCATTGGATCAAGCTGGTCACCGACAACGGCGGGGCGTTCAAAGGCTTCGCGTTCGCGTCACTCGCGTCAAGAGTTTCGGCCAGAACGGCGTCCGCAAATACGATTTCGGTTCGCTGAAGTACGAGCACTGCTACCGCGTCCACGAGCATATAGCCACCGTCAAATGACCTGCACCGCGAGGCTGAGGCATACCGGGTCGTGTTCAACCACATCCGGCCGCACGAGGCCCCGTGGGCTTCCACCGCCCGATCGAAGTCCTGGCCAACCCGCGGCTACACCCCATCTACAAGAGTCAACCCTAAGATCTTGTGCCACAAGCTTAACGCGCGACACGCGCTCACGCGGAAAATGGTGAGAGTGCCTCATCTAGGCGATGGCGCCAGCGAGTGCCAAGTTCTTCGGCACTGTAGCCTGTGACGTCCTTATCAAGGATGAGTTGGAGGCTGAGGCGACCGTCATGCATGTCCGCGGCGACCGAGAACGGTGCCATCAACTGGCTGTGGCCGTACTCCGCCGGGATCTCGACCGCTGGAACGCCGGCGATGGTCACGTCGGTGACAGGGTCGACCGTGTAGTTCAGAAGCCCGGCGACCGAGCCGGAGAAGGCTGATCCGAGCCCGGCGAGCGTGAGGAACGGTACCTCAGCGTGGTCGATCTCGCTGTACCAGCCGTCGAGGAAGTCCGGTATCGCCTCCGTGAGACCACGCGACCCGGTTAGGTCGACGGAGATGGCGGTGTTCACGAAACATCCTGCGACGGTGGTCTGCTTTCCCCATGGATAGCCGATGACCGCCGACTCGGATTTCGTGATGTCGCGAAGACTCCGATGCAGCGAAAGGAGGATGTACGGAAAGCAGGGGCCAGGGAAACCGCTCGGGACGACGACGTCCGGGACCCGCACGAAGCGGACGATTCGCGGGTTGTCTGGTACCGCCGGTCTAGGGAGCTTATCGGGCAATGCCGCCAGACGGGCCCTCCAAAAATCGAGTGCGCGATCGGTGACGGCGGCGTCGGCCTCGGCCTGTTTACGAACAGCGGCTGCGAAGCGCTCCCACTCGTCGCCCGCGGGAGGTGTCGGACCGGCGAGCTGCTGTCTGAGGGGGATCAGCGATTGGCCATCGACCAACGCGTGGTCATACATCGTCAGTATGTAGTCGGCATCCGGGCAGCGAACAAGGAATCCCGACAACGGCGTGCCGTCCGGGTCGGTTTCGAACTTCTCGACCGCCTCCGCGACGCGGGCCAGGACGGCCTCTTCGCTCTCTGCTCGCAGCTCAGTGAACTCATATGTGGCTGAATAGCGCTCCAGGTACGCGTCGCCACGTCGCAGCCTTATCCGGTGAGACAGTGTGGGATTCCTGAGCATGATGGATTGGAGAACCGTCTCCAGGTCGACAGCCGACAGGAGCGAGGGCTGCGCGCGAAAGAGCTCGTAGACGGCAACTCGCCGGCCTGTCCGCTCTGTCATCAGCGCGAACCCGAGCTGCATGCTCATCAGCGGCAGTCTGTCTTCCATGCGCGCCCCTTTCGCGCCGTAACGACACAGTCGCGGATCTGCGCCGACCGAGTCGAGAGTCTGGTGCACGGTACTGACGCACACGGTCGTCGAGGCACTAGCAATTGACAGGAGCGAGCGCGGCCCCTAGGAGTGTTCTGAAAATCATGGCCGGTTTGGCCCCGGATCGGCTGATTCGGGGTCATGCTGGTTGGTGTGATGGGGAGGTGTGCTGAGACTCCGGTGGGTCCAGATGTGTGGGCTGAGTGCCGGGAGCTGATACCGGCAAGGAGCGTGTTCGCGTTCTTGGCCGAGCATCGGGACGAGCTGTTCCCGGAGTCGATGTTCGCGGGTGTGTACCCGTCGCCGAACGGGCGGCCGTCGGTGCCGCCGCAGGTGCTCGCGGTGGCCAACGTGTTACAGGTGCTGCAGAACATCTCCGACCCGGAGGCTGCCGTCATGGTGCGGGTGGACCTGCGGTGGAAGGCCGCAGCCGGGCTTGGCCTGCACGATCCGGGGTTCGATGCTTCGCTGTTCGTGTACTTCCGCAGGCGGCTGGCCGCCGCTGGTTCCACCGACTGGCTGTTCGAGCGGGTGCGGCAGGTCGTGGACGCCACCGGGGTACCAAAGGAAAGCGGCGGCGGGTGCTGGACTCCACGGTGTTCACCGACGCGGTCGCCACTCAGGACACTGTGACGCAGCTGATCGCCTCGGTGCGGCGGGTGATCCGCGAGGTTCCCGGCGCCACCCAGGTCGGCGAGCGGCACTGCTGCGCGCATGACTACGCCGATCCGGGCAAGCCACGGATCGCCTGGGACGACGAGCAGGCCCGGGATGACCTGGTCGACGCCCTGGTCTGGGACGCGCACCTGCTGCTGGCCCATCTGCCCGAGCGCGAGTTGGGCGAAGCCGCCGCGAACGCGGTGGGCCTGCTGCCCCTGGTCGCGGGCCAGGACGTCGAGCCTGCCCCGGGCTCCGACGGGCGTGACGGCCGCTGGCGGATCGCCGAAGGCACGGTCCGGGACCGGATGATCTCCACCGTCGACCCGCAGGCCCGGCACATCCACAAGACCGTGTCCGACTACCGGGCCGGGTTCAAAGGCCATGTCTGCTTCGAGCCGGAGACGGGGCTGTTCACCGCGGTGGCGATGACGCCGGGCTGCGGGCCGCAGTTCCACGAGGCCGTCGTCGCGGCGGACCTGCTGGCCGGCGAGTCGGGCCCGCGCGCGGTGCTGGGCGATTGCGCATACGGCGGCGCGCAGTCCCGGGCCGAGCTGGCCTGGGCCGGGCACGTACTGTTCGTCAACCCGCCACCGCTGCGCGCCACGGTCCCCGGCGGCTACACCCTGGACGACTTCATCATCGACACCGCCGCCGGCACCGCAACCTGCCCGGCCGGGCACACCGCACAACTAAGCAAGCCGCGCCCCGCCGGAGAACGCAACGCCTCGTTCACCCCGTTCTGCCACGACTGCCCACTGTGAGCCCGCTGCACCAAGGCCAAGGACGGACGCCACCTGACCATCCCGGCCCATCACGACGCGCAGGCCGCCGCCCGGGCGCAGGCCGCCACCGACCGGCACTGGCAGCACGAGTACCGACAATGGCGCCCCGCCGTCGAACGCGGCATCGCCCACCTGACAGCGCACGGCAGACGCCTGCACTACCTGGGCGTCATCAAGAACGACGCCTGGCTCCAGCTACGCGCCGCCGCCCTGAATCTGCGCCGCCTGGTCAACCTCGGCCTCGCCCCGGCCAACGGCACCTGGACCCTGACGGCCACCACCACCTGACCAACACAGCACCCACCCCAGCCAACCCAGGCACACCCAAACCGGTGAGGCCGCCCCACACGCGCGGCGACCTCACCGGAAGATTTTCAGAACACTCCTAGCGCGACAGCCGCAGCCGGGATCTGCCGCAGTGGCCTGGGCCGGCTCTTATCGGAGCAATTATCAAATCCCGTGTATCGATGATGTTGGTCGGACTTCCCAGGTTGGCCAGTCGATTCGATCGTTGTAGACGATGTGTCGGTGTAGCCGGTTGGGCGGGCGAGGGCGAAGTAGAACTGTTGGTGGGATGTAGCGGTCGCGCCAGGACCGATCGATGTTGGCGGTGTCGGCGCTGGATCCGGCCAGCGCGGTGCCTCGGTTCTTGGCGCGATCTACCGTCTGCTCGAAGGGGACGGACACGAAGATGCGCAGGTCCCATCGGTCGATGAGTTCTGGGCGTAGAAGTAATACGTCGTCGAAGAACAGTATGGCGTCCGCGGGTTTGGTCGAGGCCGGTGGGGACGATGGGGTGTCAACGTCGGTATCGGTATCGAGGACCGCGCGGTGGAACCTTCGGTCTCTGCCTGGGCCTAGCGGATCGAGAAGGACCCGGCACGGCGCGGCGCGGGTCGTGAGAGTAGCAGCCTTCGGCCGAGTACCGCCCGCGCCAGTAGCGCCGCGCACGAGGGACGAGGAAGTCGCCGATGGTCGCGCGAACCATGTCTCGGCCCTGCGCGGGCACGACGACGGCGAGCTCGTCGGTCAGGGTAGTGGACCCGGGGCGGGCGGCCCGCCGACAGCGCCCCGCAGCGGGTGCGAGGCCGTGAGCGACGAGATCGCCTTGGCCAGCCGGCTGACGAACACGCCGCGGGTGCCTTGGCCTTTGCTGCCTCTGTCGCAGTGCCTTTATTAGCACCGCATGCCGGGCTGCGTTCGCTGCCTCGTGTTCGACGAGGACTCCCTTCGAACGCCAGCAGCACGTCGGCGTCGTCGACGGCCTTCGTGACGGCCTTCGTGACCGCCTTGGGAAAACTACGCGCCGTACTGCTTGGCGAGCGCCCTGTCCGGCCCGTCGGTTCGCAGCATGTCCAGAAATGTCGATCGAGTCCTTGCAATCCTGTTAGCTGTTAGTACCTCGTGGATCGCTTGTTCCAGTAATTTTGGCGAAGTCACCGTGCGATTCGACATGGGCCAGTTGCTTTCCTGCGCTCATCCGTTGCCAAGCCGTCTCGGGGTCGGTGATCGTGTGATTGCGGCTGGAAGGGTGCGAATGACGGACGAGCTGCCGCTGGTGGGAGCGCAACTCGGGTTTGCGCTGATGGCGGAGCGTTCCGGCAGGCGCACTGCCATATACGGCCTCTACCGTATAGCACCCTCCCTTTTGCCGGCAGCTGACCTGAACGTGATTCTGCAGTCAATCGTGCATCGCAATCCCACGCTGTCCCACCGGATCAGGTTCCGCCGGGGTGTCGGATACCAGGAGCGATATCAGGCTGCGCATGAATTCGCCGAACTGGGGGCAGAGAACGAGGACGAGTCACTGCGGCGTATAATGGAGGAGGTCGCCGCGTTCGAAGGCGCTCCGGATGGCGCGTCGATGGTGGTGCGTCTGGTGCGGAGCCCTCATGCCGACTATCTGCTGTTGATATGCGAACACGCACTCGTCGATGGCCAGGGATTTGATCTCATCAAGAAGCAGCTGGCTGCTCCGGCTCCTCCACGTGAGGGAGAATGGGACCGCTTCGAAGCAGCAGTATACGAGCAAGCCGAGTTTGAAGCCGCGGCGGAGAAGCGTGGAGTCGGTTTCTGGACGGAGCGCCTGAGCGCCTTCCCTGAAGGGCTCCGCAAGGGGGCATTGCGGGGGGACCCGCAGGGCGTCCGTTATGTCTTGGCCCCGAGTGTCGCTATCCCGAGTGTCTTCCGCGGCTCCTGTTTCCCGCTGGTCCTCTTCTCGCTTCACCGCGCAGTGCGTGATGTCGCGGGGGTAGAGCCGACTGTCATCGCATACCCGTGGGGAAGGCCGAGGAAGGCTCCCTCCGCCGTATGCTTCCTGAATACCGTCATCTCACTTGACTTGACCGGTCCGCGAGACATCTCTGAGGCAGTGGGAGACTTCCTCGACGGGTGGTATTCCGAGATCGACTGTGCGGACGTGCCGTTCCAGTCTGTCGCCGCGATCAAACCCGCGGTCTCCGGCTCTATTGCGGGACTCCTGACCTACCAGGTGGCGTCCGGGGATAGCACCGTGAACATCGCTGGGATCCCGGCCGTCGAGATTTCACCCACATATGGGCGTAGTCAGTCGATGGCGCCGTTCACGGTCGCCGCGGTAGTCCGAGGCAAGCAGGTTGAGCTCACGCTTGTCGTCGATGAGGAGATCACAGGCTACAGCGGGGAGCGTCTCGGGGCCCGTTGGCATCATCGGCTCGGCGAAGTGCTCTCCTGTTTCGCAGATGGTGAACAGGGCGCGGTGCGAAGTAGTGAGTCCTCTGAGTCAGGGAGATTGAAAGCGTGAGCTGGGACCCCGATGCGGCGGCGGCCTACACGGTCGTGGTGAACCGCGAGGAGCAGTATCCGGTCTGGCTCGCCGGCCGTGACCTACCGGAGGGTTGGCGCGCCGAAGGCTTCGGCGGCTCCAAGCGGGAAGGCCTCGACCACGTCGACCAGGTGTGGACAGACACGCGGCCGCTCAGTCTGCGGAACGCCACGCGCTGAAGGCGAATCGCATGGAGGCGTCTCTTGCGACCGGTGGATCGGTTCGCAGACCGGATGGACCGGTGTTCCTGGACCGCATCGACCGTCCGGGCCTCGTCATGGCTGGGCGGATTGCGCGGCTCACCAGGGCGGCGTACACCGGCTCTGATCCGCTGCCCGGCCTGCCGGAACCGGACGGGGCCCGTGACAGCGCCGCGTCCGTCCTCGCGTTCGCCGCCGGCGGAGGCACGATCTGGAGTGCGGTTGGCGGAGATGGCAAGCTGGTTGCCACGTTGCGTACCTCGACCCCGGCCCGGGCTGATGGCGAGTCGTTCATCTCTCGCGTCGCCGCCGTGCGGACGGGCGCCGGGCGGTGGCTGCTCGGTGCGGTCGAGCGGCAGCTCGCAGCTCAGGGCATAAGCAGGGTCCTCCTGGACGCCGTCGTCGAGCGCTGTCTGCCGGACTACTATGCGCGTCTGGGTTACCGGCCGGTCGAACTTCATCTAGCAGTCGATGACAAAATGCTGACAGAAGTGTCCATGGAGCGCGACCCGCGGACCACCCGGCGGCCAGCACCGCCGTGGACCGGCGCTCCGGATGGAACGGCGGAGCACGCCGGCACGCTGTGCTGGTTCCTCGACGCGAGCGGCATGATCGCGGTCCCGGGCCCGGCCCGAAGGCTGCTGCGAACCGCTGCCGCCGAGGCGGCGAATCTGCTCGACGGCTCTGGGGTGCTGATCGGCATGGATATCTGGCGCGGGCCCGTGGATGCCTTCGACGAGGTTCTGTGCCGCCTGCCGGGAGCGCGGGCCTGCGGTGGCCGGCGCGCCTACCGGTTCACCGGGGGCAGGCCCGACGTGGCGGCGCATCTCATGCCCAGGGCACATCACCGGCAGTTGTGGGCCGCGCTGCGTTACCGGCCCGGTCGCGAGCCGCAGGCCGTTCCGTGGCTTCACAGTCCACAAGACCAGGCAGGTGCTGACGAGGAATGAGGAGACCTTGACGTTACGGTCGGCTCTCGAGGTTCAGGGCGCTGTCCCTGTTCCCATCGCAAGCCATTTCGACAACCGCGGCATAACCCGGCAGGAAGACAAAGCCCGCGGCGAGTTCAATATCTGGTTCAACAGCTTCCCGGCCGAGCAGCTGCCACCTGTGGGCGGCCGAATCACCCTGGGCGCCGTGCCCTTTCTCTTTCCCGCACGTGACGATCACGGCCACGATAACCTGCGCTGCGGCGAGCAGTGCATCGAACTGCCGCTTGGCCGCTACGACTGGATTTACCTGATAGCCGCCTCCGAGCGGCGCAGCGAGGATCCGCTACACCTCCGCTACGCGGACGGTTCACTCGACCCGGAGTGGCTGCGGGTTTCGGACTTCTGGCCCGAGACCCCGGCCCACTTCGGCGAGCCGGACGGACTGCACTGTGCGGACATGCACTATCCGCGCCATGTGCAGAGGGCGATGGGCCCCTCTGTCTGGCGTAGCCGTGTGCCTGTCACCCGTGAGACGGAGTTGGCGGCGATCAGCTTGCCGGACAACCCGGCCATCCATGTGTTCGCCCTCACCCTTGTGCCCGCGAACCCGATCGGAGCCTCAGTGTGATCAATCCGAGCAGCCATGTCATCGAAGCGGTGCCTTCCTGGCGGTATGACGTCGTCGGCTGCTTGTGGACCAGCGCGGGTACGCTGCTGGGCTTCCACGGCGCGCCGATTCTGGAGACGCTCGGCGCCGCCTGGGGATTCCGGCACGACCCTGCGCAGCTGCGCCGCGAGGAGTACTACTTTCCGTGCCCGCCGGGCGCATCGCTGTGGGAGGCCATCGCTCCGTATCATCCGGTGCGCTCGACCTGGCGCGAGCCGGCCGACGCGGAAGAGGGCTGGGCGCAGGTGCGGGACGAGGTACTGGCCGGCTGGCCGGTGATCGTGGCCGCCGACAACTTCGACCTGCCATTCCGGCCCGCGTATCAAGACGTCCACACCAACCATTTGGTCGTCGTCTACGGCTTCGACGAAGCACGTTCCACAGTGCGGGTGCTCGACGCGGTCCCGCCCCGGTTCGACGGCGACATCGCCATCAAGGAGCTGATGGCAGCGCGGGACTCGAACAACCCGGAGCTGCATGCCCGAGACATGTTCTTCACCAACCGGCCGATCGCCAACCGGTGGCTTGAGGTCGAGATCGACACCGCCGCCTTCCCCGCGTTCGATCTCGACACCTTGCGTCGCACCATCCGCTCCAACCTCGACGGCTTCCGTGCCGAGAGCTCCGTCGAGGCCTTCGTGGGCGCGGGGGGCCAGCGCCGTTACCTGCGGGACGTCGTCGTCAGACTGCGCGCCGGCGAGACGATCTGCGATGAGTTGTTCCTTGTCGCCGGGGCTGTGCTCGCCCAGACCGCGCTGCACGCGGCCTGGCTCGCGCTGGCCGCCCAGCGGTTTGACATCCCGCGGTTGGCTGTCGCGGCACGCTCGGTGGAACGGATCGCACACCATTGGAGTGCCGTGCGCATCGCCGGGGCACTGACCCGGAACGGCGAATACGAACCGGCACGCCTCGAGCGCAGGTTCCATGTCCTCGTGGATGATCACGGGCGTGCCCTTGATGAGCTCGAATTCCTTCTCCCCTCGCTCTGAGCGCCGAGGCTGAGCATCAGCGGTGCCACGGTGAGCGCACGAGCGGCACCACAGAAAGGACGCACGCAAATGGCTGCAGAAACCGGCGGTTTCGTCGCCTCCGATGGCTCGGCGCCCCTAAGCGCTTGGGGAGCGATGCCGGGGCCGCAGACGCACCGGCAGTCTGTTGGGTCGGCCGGGGGCGGCCAGATCACGCCCGTCCCGCGCGAGGGCGTGTTGGCCGCCACCGAGCAGCAGCGGTACCTGTGGCGTCTGCACCAGACGTCACCCGGCGGGCTTGCCTCCAACATCACCTGCGGGCTCCGGTTGCGTGGACCGCTGGATACTGCGGCGCTGCACACGGCCTTCGCCGATTTGCTCGCACGGCACGAAGGACTGCGCACCCGGTTCGGCTCCGAGAACGGGGTGACCCATCAGCTCGTGGACCCCGTTCCCGAGAGCGTGCCGGTGGGCGGACCGGAGCAGCAGGACCTCGGTGCCGATCACTGGGAGCACGTCCTGGCCCTGGCCGTCGATGAGGCTCGCCGGCCGTTCGACCTCGCTGACCAACACCCGGTGCGGTTCTGGCTCGCGCGGATCGCGGACGGCGACAACTTGCTGATCCTCACCCTCCATCGGATCGCCGCCGACAGCTGGGCCGCCGGGGTCCTTGTTCGCGACCTTGCGGCCTACTACTCGGCGGCGGTCCGGTGCGAACCAGCCGACCTGCCGCAGGTGTCAATGGCCCCCGTGGATTTCGCGGTCTGGCAACGCCGACAGCTGGACGGCGAGACGATGCCCCGTCAGCTCGACTACTGGCGATCCGCACTGGCCAGCGTTCCGACGCTCGACTTCCCCAGTGATCGAGCCCGTCCGATCGAGTCTGTCGGGACCGGCTCCTCGGTCGCACGGGACCTGCCGGCCGGACTGGTCGCTCAGGCCAGGATGTTCGCTGCGGACGCGGACGCGCCCCCGCTTGCCGTGTTCGTCGCCGCGCTCCTTCTAGTACTCGGCCGTTGTGCCGGGCAGGAAGATCTGGCCGTCGGCTCGATCTTCTCCGGCCGGATACGTCCTGAGACCGCGCCGGTGGTGGGCAATTTCACCAACATTCTGGTGTTGCGCGCGAGCCTTGCCAACGACCCCACCGTAGGCGAGCTGGTCGCGCGCTGCCGGGATACCGTGCTCGGCGCGATAGCCCACCACGACGTTCCTTTCGGCACTCTTGTAGAGACCATCCAGCGCGAGACGGCGTTCGGCCCCGGCCCACTGGTGCGGATCGTCTTCAGCCTGTTGACGAACGAGGGTTTCGATGACTCTTGGCCTCGGGGGCTCGACGTCGAAAGTGTGGAACTGCCGACCGGCATCGGCGAATTCGACCTCGCACTGCGGCTGGCTGTGCGGCCTGACAACGGGGCCAGCCTGTGGGCCGACTACTCGGAGGAGCTGTACGACCGGCCTCGGATCGAGCGGCTGCTCGGCTACTTCGTCATCGCCTTGAGCGAGATCGTCACCGATCCGAAACGCCGGATCAGTCGGATCGGGATCCTGCCGCCGGCGGAGCGCGACCGGCTGATCCACGGCTGGAATCCCGTGGCGGTCGACTTTGCCACCTCCACGCTGCGGCTGCACGACCTGGTCGCCGAGCACGCCGCACGGGCACCCGGGCATCCGGCAGTGCGTTTCGAGGGCACCGACGTGACCTACGGCGTGCTGATGGACCGCGCCTACCGGCTGGCCTGGCTGCTCCAGGAGGAGCATGGCGTGGGTCCCGACATCGTGGTGGCGTTCCTCCTCGACCGCGGCCCCGACGTGCCCACCGCGCAACTGGCGGTGCTCGCGGCTGGCGGCGCGTGGCTGCCGCTCGACCCGGCCTACCCGGCGGATCGATTGGCGTATCAGCTCCGGAATTCCCAAGCCCGAGCTGTGATCACCGTGAGCAAGCTGGCCGATCTGCTGCCATCCGGGATGCCGAGCATCATGCTCGATGACCCGGAGCTCGCAGCGCGCATGGCGGCACAGCCCGGCGGGGCGCCGCCGTGCGCCGCTCAGAACGAGCATGTTGCCTACGTGATCTACACTTCGGGCTCGACCGGTACGCCCAAGGGCGTTCAGGTCACGCACCGGGCTGCGGTCAACTTCGTGGGCGGCGCGGCCGACCGGCTGTTCGCGGTCACTCCCCGGGACCGTGTGCTGCAGTTCGCGAACCCGACCTTCGACGTGAGCGTCTTCGACGTCTATGCCGCGCTGTGTTCCGGCGCCACCTGCGTCGCCGCGCCGATCGAGGTGCTCCACAACCCAGACGCACTGACTGGATTGATGCGTGACGAGGCTGTTACTGTCGCGGACATCCCGCCCGCAGTCCTCGGCATGCTCGACGATGCCGGCCTGCCGGCGCTGCGCGCCTTGTTCGTAGGCCTTGAGGCGTTCTCGGCCGAGCTGGTCAACCGTTGGCGTACCGCGGACCGGGCCTTTCACAACGGCTACGGTCCGACCGAGGCCACCGTGGCCTGCGTGGACTATGAGTGCCCGACAGAGCCGCTGACCGCCCCGCCGCCGATCGGCCGCGCCATGGCCAACATGCGCTCCTATGTCGTGGACGCCCACGGCGATCTGGTGCCGACCGGGGTACCCGGCGAACTGTGCGTCGCGGGTGCGCAGTTG
The DNA here is from genome assembly GCF_041262085.1 of Catenulispora sp. GAS73. Classification (NCBI taxonomy): domain Bacteria; kingdom Bacillati; phylum Actinomycetota; class Actinomycetes; order Catenulisporales; family Catenulisporaceae; genus Catenulispora; species Catenulispora sp. GAS73. The sequence continues at coordinate 83,938 of NZ_JBGCCM010000024.1, read as the reverse complement.
GCTCGTGGGTATCTGGGACAGCCGGGCCTGACCGCGGATCGGTTCGTTCCATGCCCGTTCGGCGAGCCCGGCGAGCGGATGTACCGGACCGGCGACGTCGTGCGCTGGCGCGGCGACGGTCAGCTGGAATTCCTGGGCCGGGTCGACCGGCAGGTCAAGATCCGGGGCTTGCGCATCGAGCTGGGCGAGATCGAACACACTCTGGCCGCGCATCCGCAATTGCGGCAGGCCGCGGTCGTGGTCGCGAATGGTTCGGGCGGTCCTCGCCTCGACGCGTACGTGACTGCCGAGTCCGGCGCGGCCCCTAGCGCCGAGCAGCTGCGCGAGTACGTGGCCGAGCGATTGCCGCTGCATATGGTGCCGACTACCTTCACCGTACTGGGCACACTGCCGTTGACCTCCAGCGGCAAGGTGGACTACCGCGCGTTGCCGCAAGCGGACGTGTCGGTTGAAGGGCAGTCCGGACTACCGATGACCGAAACGCAGCGCGCGATGGCGCGGATCTGGCGCGACCTGCTTGACACACCGCCCGAACAGCAGATTGGCCTACGAACCGACTTCTTCGCGCTGGGCGGCAGCTCGCTGGACATGGCCCGCTTGACCGCCGCGGTCCAGGACTGTTTCGCAGTTGTGGTGGAAGCCAGAGCACTGTACTTGGCGCCGACCCTCGACGGGGCGTCTGCGCTGGTGGACCGTGCGAAGGCGGGAGGTTGGGCGGAGCATAGCGCTTCGGGTCACGCGGTCTCGTAGCCCGGTATGCGCGGACCTTGATGTCAAACCGGGTCGGCACCGGCCGCCACCTGTTCCGGGAGTCGCAAATGATCCGGACTCTTGTCGCGCACGGGGAGCAGCGTCACAGTAAGGATGGGTTGTATGTGTGACGCGCTGATTTTTGTATCGTCGCTGGGTGGGCAATGGCTGACAGACATGCGGCATCGGCCGCACGGCAGGTCGATCTGGCGGGGACGCCCGGTGCGGTCGTGGACTTCTTCGCTGCGCTGACCCCGGGCGAGGTCCTGGTCGTGACGCGGGATGGCGAGCCGGTGGCGACGGTAACCGCGCCGGGAGGCCTCCGGACGAAAAAGGTCAGCGGCCGCGAGACCGAACCGAAGTCGTCGACGGGCCGTCTGGACGTCAGAGTCGTCGCCACGGCGATGAAGCTGTCGGAAACGACGCGCACATCCTTGTCCGCCGAACTCGGCGCGGACTACGCGGTCCTCGACATCCACGCGGCGCCGCAGACCGCCGATGTACTTCTGGTGCCGCCGATCAGCGCGTGTCTGTTGGGCAAACTGCGCTCGATGTTCCCGGCCGCGCAGGTGGTGGTGGCCGAGTTCGACGATCCGGAGCTCGGCGCGAGCTGTCGCGGTCCAGTCCGGCGACTGCTGGACTCCGGTGCGGACGCCTATGTCGCCTCGACGACCGTCGCGACCTTGGCCAGGTATCTCGACCAGGCCGTGAGCCGGTGGGAGGTTGCAGCCGCGGTGCCGTCGGGAAACGGCGAGATCGCTGGGCCCGGGTCCGGTACCTTCGCCTCCTGAGTCGGCGGGATCCCCCGGATCCCGCCGAATGTGTGCCGCGTGGTGTGCCGGTCGTGCCCTTATGCCGCGCGGACGGGGGCGTGTCAGCCGACCACGTCTCCCGGAGCGGACGCTGCCGCCGGTGACAGCAGATGAACGTTGCCGTCGGGACTGTAGGACCCGAGCAGCAAAAACTCGCTCGTGAACCCCGCGATGCGCTTCTTCCCGAGGTTGACCACACCGACGACGGGGCGGTCGATGAGTTCGGCGGGACTGTAGTTCGTCACCTGTGCGCTCGTGTGAAGGACGCCGACTTCCCCGAAATCGGCCTGGATCTTGTAGGAAGGCTTCCGGGCCGCGGGGAAGTCCTCAACCGATACGATCCGGCCGACTCTGATATCGGCGGAGAAGAAGTTCTCGGCCGGGATGGTCTGCTTGTCAACGGGAGTGCTCATCGGGATCCTCCGTCGTGGCTGACTCGTGAACGGTCGCTCAAGCCCCGAGAGTAATGCCATCAGTCGGCGGCCGGCATCGGGGCGGGACAACACCCGCCCGAGCATATCGGAATTCCCAACGGCGAAACCCGAATCCGGAGATCCTGACTGGTGGCAGTATGGGCGGGTCCAAACCCGCGAGTATGGTCACGCATCAAGCCACGATGCTCGGCCGCTATGTGGTCGTCCAGCGACCGCTGGAAGGCTATAAAGTGACCGATGCCTCGCAGTATCGACTGAACCAGCAGGAGATTTCGTGCTCACGGTTGACACGCCACTGTCTGGCGGCGAAGAGTCCTCCGGCTCACTCTGGCTCCGGGTGTTTCGCAGAGTCCTGGAAGACAGCGACGTTGACATAGAAGTAGCCATAGAAGAGGACACGAACTTCTTCAACGTCGGGGGGCATTCGCTCCTTATACCTCTGCTGCTGTCGCGCTACGAGTCCGCATCAGGATGGCGTCCTCCGGCTAGCCTTATCTTCAGGTGCCCGTCGCCGCGCCAGCTCGAGGAAGCCTCAGCCATGCTTCGCGCGGAAGCCGCCGCGGAAGAAGGCTGAGCGGCGGCCCGGGTTCAGCTCCGCAGGCATGCCTCGCCGCCGAAGATCAACAGCCTGGCGTCGGCCAGCGGCTCCACCGGCCACAACGAGGCCAGCGTCGGGACCGTCGAGACCACGGTGATGCCGTTCTCCACCAGCCACGGACCCAGGTTCACGCCGCTGTGCACCAGTGCCCGCGGCGCCGGAACCAGGCACGCGCTGTCGCGCCAGGCCAGCCACATTCCCCGACCGTTCAGAGCCCGTTGAGCGCGGGCACGCCCGACTCCTTGCCGGGCTCGGCGCCGTCCCGCTCCTCGGCGGTCGTGGACGGCACCGGTTCGGACGCGCGCCGCTGTTCCTTGCGTGTGGTCAGGTAGATCGCCGCAGCCCCGACGCCGACGGCGACCATGAAGCAAAGATCGCGGTAGTCGACGTGGTCGATGACCGCGGCGCCGACCGCGATACCCACCGACTGGGGGGCGGTGATCGACAGGTCCACCACGCCGCCGACCCGGCCCATCATGGCGTTCGGTGTGCTCTTCTGGGTGATGGTCATCGCCCCCACGAACACCCAAGGCATGCCTAGCCCGAAGAACACCGCGGCGACCAGAACGACCGCCGAGACCGGGACCGCGGACAGCAGGCTGAACGCGGTCATCGCTGCCAGCCCGGTCACGGTCAGCAGACCGTCGCCGATCCGCCGCGCGATCCGGCCGGCCGTGAACCCGCCCACCAGTCCGCCGACGCCCTGCATGCTCACCATCAGACCGACCCAGCTGGGTTTGTGGTGCAGCCCGACGGTGGCGATCTGCAAGTCGATGGTCTCGTAGAAGCTCATGAAGAACACCGTGACCGCCAGGGCGAAGCACATCTGGCGTAGAACCGGAGCGCTCGCGACATACCTGAAGCCGGTGGCGATGTCCGCGGTCCACCGGCGCCGGTCGGCCGGGCCATCCTCCTGCCCCGGCTCGGTGTCGGCCGACGCCTCGGCCTCGTCGACCCGGACTCCGAGCAACAAGCTGGCGGCCACGAGGAAGGTGCCCATGTCGACCAGTACGACAGCGTGCGCGCCGAGCCAGGAGAGCAGACCGACGCCGACCAGCGGGGTGATCAGGCGCATGCCCTGGGTCGTGGTCTGCTGGACCGCGTTCGCGTCGGCGAGCAGGTCCTCGGGGACGATCTTCGTGATCAGGGCCTGCTGGGCACCGAAGCTCATCGGGCCGGAGATACCGTAAAAGAAGGCCACCACGTAGATGATCCAGACCTGGTCGCGGCTGTGTACCGCCAGCATGGCCGCCACCAGGACAGCGGTGCCGAGGTAGGTGCCGATCAGCAGCCGTTTGCGGCGCACTCGGTCGACGATGACGCCTGTCAGGGGCAAACACAGCGCGCCGAGGATTGGCATGAGAAACGTCACGCCGGACTCGCCGGTGGAGCCGGTGAGGATCTTGACCCACACCGCGAGAGCGATGTAAAGAGCATAGTCGCCGAAGGTCGAGATCGCGCTCGCCAGATAGAACGCGCGGACGCGCGAGTCGGACATCACAACTTTCACAGTTCTATTCTTTCCCCAGTTCGATGGCAGATCCGCTATCGCAGTGTCCGTAGATGTTTATCACGGGATGGCGCCCATCGGGTGCGCGCTGAGCTGGTCCACCCCGACCCGGCGAGCACTCGGTCCGCGAGCGGTCCGCCCGATCTCATTGCGCCGGAGCGCTCAGGTAGCCGGGGAAACGGCCTTCGGGATCGCGGGCGGCTCGGATCCGCTGGAACTTCGACCAGGCCGCGTCGGACATGATCCGGTCGGGACGCACGGTGAAGTCGCTGTCCCCGAGATAGCAGCCGGCTGAGTACGGCGCCAGCCGGTCCATGGTGGCGTCCAGCCACGAGCGGCACCGGTCGTCGTCAGCTGGGTCCCGGCTGATGACGTACGCGGCGAAGTACAGGTCCGGACGTACTGACAAGGCCATATCCGGCAGGTCCGGCGAGTCCTGGGGTCTGAAGTCGCCCAGAATGGTGAACGTGTTGGGGGTGGGCAGGTCGCAGAAGGCCGGCGCCAGTTCCGCGATCACGTCCGAAGCAGCCCCGGCGAGATAGGCGTTGTCCACGAAGTAGCGGTGGCTTTCGGGATTGGCGCGCGCGTGCTCAGCGAAGAGATCGCGGATGTCCACCTGCCGAGCCGGTGTGTAGGCCAGCGCCTTGCCAGCTACGGGGCAGGTGTCCAGCGCCGCCAGCGAAGACGGGCCGCCGTCGAAGGACAGGCCGTCGACGATCAGCGCCGGAGTGTCCAGGGCCGGCGGGGTGGCTCCGACAGCGACTAGCGCCACCGACGAAGGCACATCCTGTCGGACGGAGTGAAACCAGGTCAGCACCTCTGACGCCAGCTCGGCGGGATAGACGTAGCCCGAACGCGTCAGACTCCGGTACCGGGGGCGAGTGTGCAGCCGGAACGCGGTGACCACACCGAAGAAGCCGGGGCCCGACCCGCGGGCCGCCCAGAAGAGATCAGCGTTCTCCGTTTCGGAACACCGGACCAGTTCCCCCGAAGCGGTCACCACGTCCATCGACGCGATGGACTCCGCGGAGAATCCCCAGCCTCGGCAGTTCCAGCCCATCCCGCCTTGGAGAAGGAACCCGCCCATGGCCACGGTGGGATGGTGGCCGACGGCGAAGAACCGGTCGTGCCCGGCGAGGAACGGGTCGAGGTCCAATCCGCCGCGCACCCCCGGACCGACCGTCGCGATGCCGGTTGCGGCGTCGTAGAGCATGTCCTTGAGCAGAGCCAGATCGATGAGCAACGCGTCCTCGCGCAGCGACCAGGCGGCCCAGCTGTGGCCACCGGAGCGGACCGCGACCTGCCAGCCCTCCGCCGCGGCCAGCTTCACCCCGGCCACGACGTCGGCGGCGTCCGCGGCGCGCAGCACTGCCGCCGGGCTCCGGGCCGGTCGGCGATGGTTGAAGACGCCCGACAGGGCGGCGTCGGCGATCGCGGGATCGCGGCCATGCCGGAAATCGCCGGTGAAAGATATCATCAGGCCCCGCTTCCGGCCGCCTGCAGGAACCCCTCGGCCGATCGGACGAGGGCGGCGACAGTGTCCCGGGAGAACATGTTCTCGTCGTACCGCACGCTCACGTGCGGGGCCGAATCGTCCAGGCGCCACGCGAAGATGAGGGAATCGCTCATGAACGTTCCGACCGGCATCTCCAACGGGACGAATTCGGCTCGGGTGCCGGCCAGGAGCGAAGTCCCCATGGTCTCCACCTTCTGGTTGAGTGTCACATGGACGTCGCATCCCCTGCTCATGGACACGAGTTCTTCGTTCCAATACCTTCCGGCTGCCTGCAGCGGAAGAAGGTGCTCGAAAACGTCGAGACCGTGGGTGAAGACTTCGCGCACCGTTTCCAGCGGATCGCTTCGACGGTTTCGCAGACGCAAGGGGGCGCCCAGTGCGAACTGGCCGAGCATCGCGGACGTACCCGGCATCAGACGGCCATGGTGAACGGTGTCGAGCCCGACGTCCGTCGCGCCGCTCACCTCCTGCAGGGCTGCCAGGACAGACGCGTTCACCACCGCGGACGACGTCGCTCGGACGTACCTGGCGGCGTTACCGACGCGCACGCTCAGGTCCGCCGGCAACGGCTGCTCAACGAAGTTCAGCGAAGGCTCGGCACTCGGCTCGCCCACGGACGGGAACAGGGGAGGATAAAGCCCGTGTGCCTCGGTGTAGGACAGCCAGAAGGCCTTACGCTGATAGCCCCACTGCGTGGTCAGCTCGTGGCGTAGCAGCGTGGCGTAATTCTGGTAGGACTTGTCGCGTACCGAGTCGGAAGTGATCGCCTCACCGGCGACGGCGCGCGCGTAGAGCTCGCCGAATTCCTTCACGAGAAGGCCCCAGGAACTGTGATCAGTGATGATGTGGTCCAATGCGATCCCGAAAAGATGTCGTCGGTCGTCGCGGCGCACGACAACGATACGCGACAGTCCCACAGCGTCGAGCCGGAAAGGGGTCCCGAGGATCCGGTGCATGACCTCGATCGCTTCAGTGTCCGTGTCGGCGGTGTGGAACTCCACGTCGCTCAGCACATCGTCATACGTCCACGCATCGTCCGGCGACGCGTACGCCCGGCGCATAACGTCGTGACGCAGACACAAGGCCCGCCAGGCGTCCCGGACCGCGGGGAGGTCCAGGCCCCCGGTCAGCCACACCGCGCAGAAGACCAGATTGTGCCAACCATCGAACTCCCCCGTCAGCCGCGCCTCCTCGACGAGCGAAGTCGGCCCCGGGGTGGCCGCAGCTCGACCCATGATCATCTCCCTTCCTCGGTGTTAGGGCTTTGTTGCCTCAGTTGAGATGGGAGACAGCCGCACAGAGCTTGTCGACGAGTTCCATCGCCTCGTCGGTGGTGATCGTCAACGGGGGCGCGATTCGCACCACCGAACGCTCGTCGCGCACCAGCAGGCCGCCCCGGACGGCCTCCGCGGCGATGACTCCCGCCGACTCCGGGCCGTCAGCCTCGATAGCGATGACTAAGCCCAGTCCGCGGACGTCGGCGATCCTGGGGTGCTCCCCGAAGGCGGCCTTGAGGCCGTCCAGGATTCCGGCGCCCTGGACGGCCGAGTTCTCCACGAGCTTCTCCTCGGCGATGATGTCGAGGACGGTGTTCGCGACCGTGCTGGCGACCGCGTGACCACCGGTCGTGTGCCCGTAGCGGAGTCCCTGGGGGACCGACAAGTTCCGGAAAGTCTCCTTGATCGCAGACCTGGCCGTCACCGCGGCCAGCGGTATCAGGCCGCCGCTGAGCCCCTTGCTCATGATGACGATGTCTGGGGTGATCTCCGCGTGGTCGAACCCGAACATCCGGCCGGTCCGGCCGAACCCGCAGAACACCTCGTCCAGAATAAGCAGCGTTCCGTGCCGGTCGCACAGCTGCCGGAGCCCGGCGAGGAATCCGTCGGGGAGCACGAGGCAGCCGCCAAGGCCGAGCAGCGGCTCGACGACGACTGCGGCGGCGGGTGTGCCGTTCTCCAGCGTCTGGGAGAAGCGCGCGAGCAGTGTCTCGGCGCCTTCCGCCGTGCGCAGCGCGCGGGGCGATTCCGGCGTGGCCACCTGGTTGACCGGGAACCGGTCCTTCCACTCGTTCACGGTGAAAGGCAACCCCGACAGCTCCTGGGCGAGGGCCGTGGAGCCGTGGTATCCGGCCTCGAAGGTGACGACGCGGTCGCGGGGCTCGCCGATGTTGTGCCAGTACTGCCAGCAGATCTTGAGCGCCGCCTCGGTTCCCTCCGATCCGCTGTTGAGCAGGAAGGTCTCGCCCAAGTCGCCCGGAAGCAGCTCGGCGAGCCGTGCGGCGAGAGTCTGGGCGGGCTCGTGGCTCGCGGCCATCGGGTCGTAGTGGGCCAGCCGTTGCATCTGCTGGGTCGCGGCCTCGACGAGCCGGGGATGGCCGTGACCGCAGGACGCGTTCAGGACGCCCGAGATGCCGTCCAGGTACCAGGTCCCTTCTGCGTCACGGACCCGGCTTCCCTTCGCCTCGACGATGTGCAGCGTGGAGGCCGGCTCACTGACGGGCATCCAGGGCCGCCATAGCGGACTCGTGGAAATGGATCGGCTCACGTTTTGTGCCCTCCAAGGGTGAGGTCGTCGGGAATGCCGAAAGGGAACGCACCGGCGCACCTCGTGCAGCGGACCCGGGCATGGCGCCTGTGACATCCGGCGGCGCCGTGTCGGGCCACAGAGGTGCGGATCTCGAAGTGGTTGGGTGACAAGGACCGAAGCAGGGCTGGTCGCACCTGCCGTACGAAGCAGCCCTTTGTACCTGTGCGAGCCTGTTCCGAGGTACTGGTATCCATCAGGGCCGGAGCACGGATGAGCCGCTGCCTGGCGCCGCGGGGCGGTCACGCGGCGAGCGCCTCGTCGCAGCCGGCATGCAGCACCGCCATCGCGAGGCGTTCGAGCCCGAACCCGATGCACGCGCTGTGGGCCGGGCCGCCCTCCGGCAGCCGCACGCCGAACGTCTCCCCGAAGTGGGATTTGTGGCAGTTGGCTGAGACCACCGCCTGCCGCACCCCGTCGGCCACCGGCGCGGCCAGCTCGAACTTGAGCTCCTGGGCGCGCTGGCTGCCTGAGAGCAGCTTCGCCCCGGTGCCGAAGAAGGGATCCGTGGCTGCCTCCACGGTCACGTCAAGCCCCAGCTCCGTCAACCAGCGGCTGGCGCGCTCCCGCCATCGGTCGCGGAACTCGATACAGGCCTTTGGTTCGCCGACATACACCAGTTCACGCATGCGGAAGGAACGCAGCCTTCCCGGCTCTGAGGTCGCTTCGTGCCGGTAGCACCAGGACTCCACCGCGAAGCGTGCGGGCAGCGCTTCGGGCTGTGCGGAGAGGAACGGGTAGACGTGGTAGCAGGCCGCTGGAGTGAGTACCACGTCGGCGATCGTCTGAGTCTCGTGCCACAATCCGCCCGGTACCGCCGCGGTGCGCCGGGTGAGCCAGTCTGTCGCGTCGCCGCCGTAGTTGTGCACGGAACCGAGCAGGTGTGGGAACTCGCGGACGTACCCGGACCGTTCGACCACCTCTCGCGGCAGCACCGGGGGAGCGGTGAGCGCCGTGAAATCCTCGGCCGCGGCGATCTCTTCGATGGCCGCGCGCAGCTTCGCGACGATGCGCTCGAACGCCTCCGGAAACAGCGTCACGCCCGGCGCAGAAGTGGCCGAGAGAAGGGCTTGTGCTGCACTGCTGATCATCGATTGCTTCCTCGTAACCTCGGGGGAGTAAACCATTGAGCCGTCCGCGGTACGGCGGCGCTGTCGCACGAACCAGGATGAGAACCAACAGTTCCTCGCTCCGCAGCCGCCGCGCCTCGGCGCTCTCGCAGCCACCCACAAGGATGCCGCCGTACCGTCGGGGACGAGATCCTGACTCGTGTCAGTACAGACGCTTCTCGCCGGGCCAATAGTGTGACTCCTGTTTGAAGATCGCCAGCTGTCGCATGGATATGGCTCGATTCTCCGAGATGCTGCGTCCCGCCAACATGGACGCCACCAGCATGATGACCAGTGTTCATCCGATCCCCTTTTCTGATCACCGGAGGCATACTTGTGGGAGGGCTGCTGTGAGTGGCGATATCAGGGTGAAGCACCTGCCCGAGGATTTCCTGGTTCGCGAAAGCACAGCGATTCGCTGCGTTTCGCCGAACGATGCCCGGTATCGCCTCTACCTGCTCCGCAAGTGCGGTTATACGACCTTCGAGGCAGTGGAATGGATAGCGGAATCGGTCGGGATACCACAATCAGAGGTCGGCTATTGCGGACTGAAGGATGAGGACGGCGTCACTGAGCAGGTGATATCGGTGCCGATCGGGCTCGGCGATCCGGCGGATCGGCTGACTGCGGCCGGCGGCGACCGCTGGATGCGTTTCCTGCGCTACGGTGAGAGTGCCGCGCCGCTTCGGATCGGGGAGCTGGAAGGGAATAGCTTCAAAATCGTCCTCCGGAATCTCGATCCCCGGCAGGGCGAAAAGGGTCTGTTGGCGGCCAAGAAGGTGATTCTCTACTTCCTCAACTATTTCGACACGCAGCGGTTCGGTGTACCGGGAGGGCCGAAGGTCGCCCATCTCATCGGCGCGGCGCTGTCGGACGGACAGTGGGCGAAGGCTCGGGAACTGCTGGCCTCCTCGGGGTCCGGCGAAGCGGCGGCCGCCAGGGAATGGACCGGCGCGGACGCCGACTTCTTCGCCGAGTTGGACGGGCGGGTGACATCGTTCTTCCTCGCCGCGCACGCGTCGCAGCAGTGGAATCGGACGCTGGCCGAGCAGGTGGAGAAGTGCCTGCCAGACGCGCGCCGGGTGGACGTCGAGGGCATCGGTTTCACCTACGCGCGGGAAGTCGGCGACTGCGTGAGCGTCCTCGCCGCGCAGCCCGCCATCCCGATCACCCGCTACACCGTGCGTGACGGTGTCGTGAAGGAACGGCGATCCGTGCGCGCGGCAGTGGTGCAGACCGTCATCGAGATCGACGACCGGCGATCGGACGAGCATTTTCCGGGGCGGATGCGGGCGGAATTGAGCTTCTTCCTGCCTTCGGGATCGTACGCCACCGCGGCTGTGCGTCAGCTGACCACCTTGATGAGCGATCGCGACGATCGCACATGAGTTCAGAGCGGGAGATGGCGTACATCGAGGAACATCTCTGCGGAACCGGCTGCAAGGCCCGGTAATCCCGCCGCCTCGCACCGCGCCCGCTCTGACGTGGCCTGAGGCGGCGCTCATCGACCGGAGTTCCGGGCACAAGCCCGGAACGAGGGGGACGCGCCGCCTCAGGTTCCCGACATTTCCGCGGCGGACGGCGACCGGGTCGCCCCTCCCGCTGCTTCCCGTCGCCATTTCCCAACAGAAAGCGCCATAGATGACTGAGAACGCCGCGCCCCGTTCCGTGACGCCCGTGCCCCTGCCGCCCATCGCCGAGCCGTTCGGCCTGCCCTTCTACTGCGGTGCGCTGCACAGCCTCGGCGTTGACTACCTGGTCGACAAGGCATCCGCGGCGAAGGTCCTGGGCCGTCTCCACCCGCGCCTGGACCCAGCCGAATTCGACGGTCGCGCGTGCGTTTCGATCAACTACATGACCTTCTTCGCACAGTACGGCGACGGCTCCAGCATCACCGAGGAAGTAGAGATCAGCATCGTTGCGTACCCGCGTGGGCAGGGGCATCGAATAGCCACCGTGTCGTACCCGGAGTATGTCTCGGGTGTCGATCAGAGCAAGCTGCTCGGCATCGGCAGGATCCACGTGCTCTGTGACAACACGGTCGCGATCGAAGCCGGAACCAAGCTTTTCGCGGAGCCAAAGCGCCCGGCGCGATTCACCGCGAACATGCCGTCGCTCAATGGCTCGCACACGGATCCCTGGCGTATCCGTGTGCTGGACGCCGACCTGGCCGACGACGGGACGGTCACCCCTGGAGGGGAACTGCTGTTCACCATTTACGCGCGATTGGCCGGCCTGGTCGGTGCTCCGGTGAACAACACACCCGTCACCGGCTACGGAACCGACCCGGAGGGTCGTCTCCTGAGCAGTCGGCTCAGCGTGTACCATCCTTTTCAGTTTTACCCGCTGAATCCCGAAACGGCGAAACTGGTCTCAGTGCACGTGGCGGACAGGGGCTCACCCGTGGGCGAAGACCTCGCGATGCTGATCGACGGCCTTGATCCAGCCGGTGCGTGGACCTACCAGTCTCCTCCGGTCCTCGCCCACAATCGGCCCTACTACCTGCCGTAGCGCACGTCGTCGCAGGGCCGGCTACCACCGCTGAACCGGTGCCTACCCAGGGGGAGCCGGGGTAGGCGACAGGTGGATGACCGCTCTGCCGCTGGACCGCCACGGTGGCCATCGTGCGGGTGTGGCGTATCGCCTGCTCCCCTGGGGGACGGCCCGACCAACTCGGCGCTGTTCCGCGGCATCGGAAGGCCGCCGCATCCGAGCGACCCGGACTTGCCGTCCCGTCGTACCCGAGGAGGTCTCGTACCGGTTGGCACAGAATCCGCTCAGTCGCGGGAGTCAGGCGCCCTGCTCCCCGATGAACGCCGACAGGCTCTGCGGTGAGGCGTGCTCGAAGATCTGGCGCAGCCGGAGGTCCAGGCCCAGGACGTCGTAGACCCTGCCGACGATCTCCAGCACGTGTATGGACGTGCCCCCGACATCGAAGAGGTCCGAGGTCTCGTCGATGTCGTCCATCTTGAGCACATCGCGCCAGATCGTGGTGAGCGCCGCCGTACGGTCTGTCACATTCGCGTATTCGGTGTTCATCGGTGAAAGCTCCTTGAATCGGCTGGGACTCCGGCTCGCGTGCTCGGCTGGCTCGGTCTCTTTGCTGAAGCGGACTTCGTCTCCTGCGTGTGTGCCGGTGGATCAGCGACGGTTCAGCCCTCTGATCCATGGGCCGTGCCCTCCGTATCCAGCAGTCGGGCGATCACTCCCGCGCTGACGCGCCCGGCTGTGGACGCGGTCACCAGGGCGGAGTCATAGGCGACCTGGACTCCTGACGCGACGCCGTCTTCCGCGATCAGCTCGACGAACAGCGGAGCGGCGAGGTGCTGGTACGGGAGGTCGATCGGATCCACGGCGCAGTCACCGAGCTGGAGCTGCGCGGCGGGGGAGTCCTGCACCGCTGCGATGACCTGGTACAAGGTCTGCCCGGTCTGTCCGGCGGCCCGGGCCACCTCGGCGATGGAAAGGTCGCTGTTGCGCAGGGCGGCCTGGACGGCACCCGCGGCGTGGGCCGTGGCGTCGCCGGCGCCGTCTGTCCGCAGCCTGACACACATCATGTTGATCAAGCACGCGACGGTGTCCTGCAGTGCGGGGGTCGACCGCTGGGAAATCGGAATGCCGATGGTGACGTCCTCGGCGCCGGTGACATCGACCAGCGTCTCGCCGAGCGCAGCTATGAACCGCGCGAGCAGGCCACTGCCGATGGCGCGGCGGCCGACGAGATCTGCCTCCGCCGCTGTCAAGGGCACATCGATCCGCTTCACGCCGCTGTCCGCGCACAGCGTGGGAGTGATCCACGGTGCGGGACCGGCCGGTATCCCGGCCAACTCGGTCGCCCAGTACTCCCGCTGCTTCGCGAGCTTGGCCAAGCTGCGGACTCGTTCGGTTTCCGCGTACACCGCCGACGGTACGGTCGCTGCGTGGGCGAACCGCGGCTCGCAGCCCGCACACCGGGCACGGTACGCCTCCGCCACATCCTCCACGAGGATTCGCACCGACCATCCGTCAAAGGCGATGTGGTGTACGGATACACCCAGGAGATGCTGCTCGCGCTCTTTAAGCCGGCAGAGCACGGCACGCCAGACGTTCCCTTCGAACAACGAGAAGGGTGTGTCAAGCGTGGACTGGAGCAATGGGAGAGCACTCTCCTCGGTCGGAGCCTCCAGGTACTCGATCGTGATCGGGCGTTCGGCGCGATTCCAGGTCGCCCGATCGGCGAAGGCGTAGCGGCCCTGAAGGTAGCTGTGTCGGTGCTGGACGTCCTGGAGTGCCTCGGCAAACCGGTCGACATCGAGCGGGCCAGAGACACGCCAGGCCAGCTGGGCATGGTTCTGCGCGTCATTGCCGTCCAGATGCTGGAACAGGAACGCGGATTGCATTCCGGTCAAGGGCGACGATGCGGCCGGGCCGGCCGCATCGGCACTTACGGGCGGCACCGTCACCGGCTGCTCGGCGATCCAGGCCCGCATCATGCTCACCGACGGATGACTGATCACGACGGACGCGGGAACGCTGAGACCGGTTACCCGGCTTAGCGCCCTGCACAGACGGACCGCGCTCAGCGACGTGCCGCCCAGGTCGAACAGAGAAGCTTCGGGATCCACGTGGGCTCCACCGAGAACTTCGGCGAACGCGGCTCCGACGGGATCGCTCGCATCGCTGTCTCCATGAGCGGACATCACCTTGGCTGCGGCAGCGTGCAGCGCGACCGTGTCCAGCTTCCCATTGCCAGTCAGCGGAAACGCCGTCAACCGGACTACAATATCCGGGGCCCACCCCGGGGGGAGACTGTTTCGCAGCGTGTTCTTCAGACTTCCCTCGTCGAAGTGATTGCCGGCCGGGACGACCGCGAGGGCGATCGACTCTGGTCGGCGCGAAGGACCGAGCAACGGGACCACAGCGCACTGCGCGACTCCGTCGAAAGCGGATGCCGTCCGCTCGATCTGTCCGGCATCGATACGGTTTCCACGAATCTTCAGCTCGCGGTCCCGACGGCCTGCGAACGTGAACACCCCATCAGCGGTTTTGGCCCCGTAGTCCCCAGTACGATAGATCCGTAGACGGCGGCCTCCGATGAGCACCTGGACGAACTTGGCCGCGGTCGACACCTCGTCGCCGAGGTATCCGGGAGACACCCCGTCGCCGGAAACACAGAGCTCCCCGACCTCATCCGGGCCGCACTCGCGCTCACCGTCAAGTATGTGTACGCCGGTTCTCGGTACCGGCCTGCCGAGCGGGATGGCGCCGCGTGTGTCGTCGGACGTCACCCGGTGTACCAGTGCGAAGCACGTCGATTCGGCGGGACCGTAGCCGTTGAATAGAGGGATGCCGGGGTGCCTGGCCAGGAACCGTGCGACATGCGCAGAGGAGAGCTCTTCGCCACCGACGTAGACGACGCGAAGGTCGTCGAACGCCGACGCATCCTCGTCGACTAGGACGTGGAAGAGGGACGTGGTGAAGAAGACGGAATTGACACCGCGGTCGGTGATCTCCCTGCGGAGCTCTTCGGGGGCGAGCGCCCTGTGCTTCCGGAGTACGGATACGCCGCCGTTCAGCAGCGGTCCCCAGACCTCGAACGGAAGGGCGTCCCAGGCGGACGACCCCAAGTGCGGCATCACCGTCTGGTCGTCGAAGTACGCCAGCCGCTGCTCCCCGACGAACAGCCGTACAGTCGCGTCGTGCGTCGAGAGCACCGCCTTCGGCTCACCGGTGCTCCCCGAAGTGAAGAAGATCGTTGCCACATCCCCACCTTCGACGGGGGCGGCTTCCCGGGCGGAGTCCGCGAAGACGAAGGGCTCGTCGAAGACCGGCAGCTCGATCTCGTGGCGGAAGCAGCCACTGACCCGGCCAGGCCCGGCGACCGAGAAGGCACCGCCGAGTACCTCGTCGATCCTTCGGAGACGCTGCACACTCCACTCTTGGTCCATGACCGAATAAGCGGCGCCGAGCTTCAGTACACCGACGGCGGTGGCGATCAGGGTCGGCGACGTCTCAAACTGGAGGGCGACGATGCTGCCGGCAAGGACGCCCGCCGCCGCGAGATGGTCGGCGATGGCGTCGGACCACGCGTCGAGTCGGCCTCGGCTGATGATGCCATCGCCGTGGATGAGCGCAGGGTGTTCCGGATCCGCCAGAGCAAGATCGTGCAGAATCATGTGGATGGATGTAGCGCTCATATCTCATACACCCTTCCATTCTTGTAAGAATCCTCGCTCGCGCATTCGTCAGGACAAGTGATAACGATCCGCTGCGCCGTCGCGCGTGTGGAAACAGCCATCCAGCGATGGATGACACGGGGCAGTCTAGGCTGGAGGGCCCGGCATCGCCCCTGACACGTGCCAGCAGCCGACACTGAAATGATTCCAGCAACCATCCACAAACCATCTTGTGCTCGAACCGTTCGATGGCCGTCGCGGCCTGACGGAGATCTGGATGCTCGAACGCGGGCACGGCATGTCGATTGTCACAGGCCGCTGATTGAGGTCTGCCGGTGCGACGCAGGATCGCAAAGCCCTATGCTTGCGCCTCGTGCCACGCGCTTTCCGCGTGGTCGTGCCCGTATTGGAGATCAGTGCCTTGAGAGCAGTCCTGTTCGCCACCGTCATTGGCCTGGCCCTCTCGCTGGTCGGCACACCGCTGGCGATCCGCTTCTTCGCGCGTCGCGGTTATGGACAAGAGATCAAGGACGTTCTGCGGTCGCATCAGGTCAAACGCGGCACGCCCACCATGGGCGGCACGGTGATTGTGCTGGCGGCGCTGGTCGCGTATTTCCTCACCAAGCTGCTGACCGCGAAGGTGCCGACTGCTTCGGGATTGCTGGTGCTATTCCTGACCGCGGGGCTCGGCATGGTCGGATTCGTGGACGATTTCATCAAGATCTTCAGGCAGCGATCGCTCGGTCTGCGCGCCCGCGCGAAACTGATCGGTCAGCTCATGGTCATCATTCCCTTCGCGTGGCTCTCCCTGCGCCAGCCGAACGCCAGGGGTCTGACACCGGCCAGCGACCACGTGTCGTTCCTGACGGACATCAGCTGGCTCGGCCTCGGATCGGTCCTTTTCGTGGTCTTCGCCTACTTCGTCATCGCGGGCTGGTCGAATGCGGTGAACCTCACCGACGGTATGGACGGCTTGGCCACCGGCGCCTCCGTGATGGCGTTCGCGGCGTACGCGGTGATCGGCGTGTGGCAATACGGCCAGCCCTGCGGTTCGCACGTGACCGCCGGCTGCTACCAGGTACGCGATCCGCTGGACCTGGCCATTGTTGCCGCCGCGCTGATGGGTGCATGCTTCGGCTTTCTGTGGTGGAACGCCACCCCCGCCAAGATCTTCATGGGCGATACCGGCGCGCTCGCCCTCGGCGGTGCCTTCGCGGGCCTGTCGATCTGTTCGCGCACCGAGCTGCTCGCACCGGTGATCGGCGGACTATTCCTGATGGAGCTGCTGGCGGTGATGACCCAGGTCGGCTACTTCAAGCTGTCCAGGCGGATTACAGGCACGGGCAAGCGCGTGTTCAAGATGACGCCGATCCACTTCCACTTCGACCTACTCGGCTGGTCCGAGGCGAACGTCGTCATCCGCTTCTGGCTTATCGCCGGAGGCTGTGTCGCGTTGGGGCTCGGCGTGTTCTACGGCGGGTTCGCCGCCACGAAGTGATCTTCTCGGCGCGCCGGTCCCAGCGGCGGCTTCATCTGCGGGCAGGGCTCTTCCACTGAAGGCGCGGCCTGTCGCTGTGACTTGGTGCCTGGGAACAATGCGCGGAAGGGTCGATCGGGCGTCATGCCGCAGTCCCGACGCGGCGGCCCGATGGCCCCATTCCGTTCGTGAGCCGGCCCGAACGACTCCGCGACCTCACCGTGGCAGAAGACGCACCGCGGGCCCACATCGCCCCTGCTCCTTCCCACCGGCATGCGCGGCCGACGGCTTTGAGAATCCGTGTGCGAAGGAGATCCTGGCCGGTGTCAGTACGGCCGCCATCCAGCCGTGCAGTAGCGTTTCTCATGGATCTTGGTACCCGGCCGCTTTGAGTTCGCTCCAGAACCGACGCTCAAAGCCGGGGCCGTCATGGCACCGCGCGCCGATGTGATCGCTTCAGCGTGCACGCGTCACCTCAGCGTACTACCCGGGGGCCGTCCGATCACCGCAGCTCTCAACCACCGGCCGAAGCTCAATCAGCAAGGAGGCGAACCAGCCGATGACCAATGCGACAACGGGCAGGTGGTTCTTGCGTACGCCGCTGGCCGAGTCGTCGGCGCGGGTGTTCTGCATCCCCTACGCGGGCTGCGGGGCGAGTATGTACCGCCGTTGGCCCGAGACTTACCGCGGTGTCGACCTGTGCCGCCTGCAGCTGCCAGGGAGGGAGAACCGCTTCACCGAGCCGATCATGGCCACCTATCAGGAGCTGGCGCAGGCGCTGGCGGACGCCGTCGAGCCCTACCTCGATGTCCCGTATGCCTTCTTCGGCCACTGCAGTTCCGCGCTTGCGGCCTACGAGACGTCCGCGGAGATCGAGCGGCGCGGCTGGCGGAGGCCGGACCGCCTGTTCGTCTCCTCGCAGGTCGCGCCGCAGGACGGCCCGGTCAATCGATGGTTTTCCCTGGACCGGTCCGAGCTCAAGGACGAACTGGACGAATTGACCGTCGCGATGGGCGGTACACCGATACCCGATCTCACCGAGCTTTTCGTGGACGTCCTGGAGGCGGACATAGCCGTGAACAAGCGGTACGTCATGCCGAACCCGCGACGGCTGGCGACGCCGATCACCAGCATCGGGTGGAGCCAGGACATTGAGGTCGATCATCGGCTCATGGGGGGATGGACGGCTTGTGGGGACACCCGATCCGTGCTCCTCGACGGGTCTCACGAGCGCTTCATCGAAGGACCGTCAGAGCTCTTCGAGACGTTCGCCATGGGCCTGCAGGTCCTGGAGACGAAGACCGGCTGACGGCGGCAACGGCGAACCGCGCGGGCCGACAGCCATGGCGTCCCGCCGACGTCCGAGTATGGAAGCAGGCGACCCCCTGCGAACCACCCACCGGTGATCAGGAGCTGATATGGGCTTGGGGCACGACCGTGATGTGGCAGCGGATCTGGCCGCGTACACCGCACTCCTCGAGATCGCGGACAACCTCGGACTCTCCAAGGTCTTGGACGCGGCGCGGCCCTTCACGCTCGCCGAACTGGCGGCCGCCGCAGGGGTGACTGAACCGATGGTGAGCGACTTCCTGACCGCGCTCCTGGCGGCGGGCCTCGTCGAGCCGGGCACGAGCCCCGAGCATTTTGTACCGTGCCCCGACATGGCTGAGCACAGATACCAGGCGGGGTATCTGGCCTGGTCGCTGAACGCGAACCGGCCCTATATCGACCACGGCGCCGAATTCCTCCGCGATGCCGAGGCGGCGGGCTCTTTGTACCAGCGAGTCGGACGCACCGTGGCCGTCACTTCCCGCTGGATCGGGACGAAGGGCTTCTACCCCGTCGTCCACGAGGAGATTATCGGCCGCGAGCCCCAGCGGATCGTCGATCTCGGCGCGGGAGCTGGTGCGCTGCTGATCGACCTGCTGACGGCTGCGCCGACGGCCAGCGGCCTGGCGTTGGACATCAGCGCCGGGGCGTGCGAAGAGGCCGAGCGTGCCGCCCGTGACGCCGGTGTGGACGACCGGCTCCAGGTCGTGAACCGGTCCATCGAGTCGTTGGCTGACGATCCGTCCCCACTGTTCGGCGCGGACGTGGTGCATACAGGCTTCGTGCTGCACGACGTCGTGAACCAGCCGGAACTGATCGGCCGCGTTCTGCGCGCCTGCCGGGAGTCGCTGAGCGAACACGGGTGTTTCGTGGCCGCGGACGCCGTGTCCTACGCGAACGATGAACGAGAGCGTGCTTATAGCGCGCTTTTCACCTATCTACATCGGGCCTCTATGGGGGTCAGGCTGCCCTCTGAGCAGGCCTGGCTCGCACTCTTCCGGGCCGCGGGATACCGCGAGGTGACCTGCCGGCCACTGCGGACACCCGGAACCAGGTTGTTCGTCGCCACTGTCTGACGAGTCCGGCGCGGACGCGGCGTTTCCTCAATACCCTCATTGCCTGATCATGGATATGACGAACTCGATATCGGAGCAGATGTCGTGAACCTTCCGCACAAGCCGTCGGTCTATCGGGCTTTGGCGGCCGAACTCCGTGACGCCAGAGTCCAGCGCCGCCCGATGCAGCCCATCACCTCGCGCTATCCGAGCCTGGCGTTCGAGGAGGCGTCGGCGATTCAGCACGAGCTGCGGGAGTTGGAGACCGCGGACGGCGCCGTTCTCGTCGGACACAAGATCGGTGCCACGAGCACAGCGATCCAGGAGATGTTCGGTATCGACCATCCCGACTTCGGCTTCCTCACCGACCGGATGCTGCTCCGAAGCAGTGCGGTGCTCACCATCGACCACTTCATCGCACCGTTGGTCGAAGCGGAGATCGCGTTTCGCATGGCGACGGATTTGGCCGGCGAGGATGTCACAGCTCAGCACGTCCTGACCGCCACGGCGGAAGTGTTCCCGGTACTCGAGGTGCTCGACAGCCGGATCGCCGACTGGAAGATCCAGCTCGGCGACACGGTGGCGGACAACGCCTCGTGCGCAGTGGTCGTTATGGGCGAGCCAGTGCCCGTGACCCGGGCCGACCTGGCAGCGGAGACCATGGTCCTGGAAGTGGACGGCCAGGTGGTGCGAGGGAACGGCGCGGCGGTGCTCGGCCACCCGGCAGAGTCTGTCGCCTTCCTCGTGCGGATGCTGGCAGCCCAGGGCCGTGGGCTGAGAGCTGATGAGCTGGTGCTGGCAGGTGCGTGGGCTTCCGCCCTCACGCTTCGTGCCGGCAGCCGCGCCCGAGCGGTCTTCGAGAATCTGGGTTCGGTTTCGTTGTCGGTCCACCAGTAGCAGTATCCAGAATGGGAAGTCGCATGCATGATCGACCGGACTCATCCCCGAAGACCCTGCGCGCCGCGATCATCGGTACGGGCAACATCGGGACAGATCTTCTGCTCAAACTGATCGCATCGCCGATGCTGGAGTGCACGCTGTTCGCTGGCCGTAGAGCCGACTCCCCAGGGATGTCTCTCGCGGCACAGCGCGGAGTGACGGTGAGCGACCGGGGACTCGACGCCGTGATCGAGGCGGCGGCCGACGTGGACGTCGTTTTCGACGCGACCTCGGCCACCCAAGCCGCACATCACTGGTCCGTGCTTAAGCCTCTGGGCATGTCCTTCATCGACCTGACTCCCGCCAACATGGGAAGTCTGTGCGTGCCAGCGCTCAATCTCGAGGAATGCCTCGACGAACAGTACGTCGGCATGGTCTCCTGCGGCGGCCAGGCGGCCGTGCCAATTGCGCACTGCATCAGCCGAACAGCGGGCGGACTCGACTACCTGGAGATTGTCTCCGCCAGTTCCTCGGCTAGCGTCGGGCCGGCGAGCCGGGCGAACATCGACGAGTACGTCGGTACCACGGAGCGGGCGACGTACAAGTTCTGCGATGTCGCGCAGACCAAGACGGTGCTGATCATCAACCCGGCCGAGCCCGGGATCGTCATGCGCAACTCCATCGCCGTCACCGCCTCCACCGAGGTCGACATGGCAGCGCTTCGCACATCGGTCGCGCTGATGGAAAGCGAGATTAGTGCCTACGTTCCCGGTTACCGGGTCGTCGTGCCGCCGGTGCGAACCGATGACCGGATCATGGTCACGGTAGAGGTCGAAGGCCGTGGGGATTGGCTTCCCCGGCATGCCGGAAACCTCGACATCATCACGTGCGCGGCGGTGGCCGTCGCCGAAGCCCGAGCGAATAGGAACCCATGACCGTGGCCCCGCGGCATAACCTCACCATCTGCGACACGACGCTCAGAGACGGCAATCACGCTGTGGCCCACCAGCTCGGCCGCGCGGACATCCAGGTGTACGCGCGAGCCGCGGAGCTCGCGGGCGTCGACGTTGTCGAAGTCGGACACGGCAACGGCATCGGTGCTTCCTCGATCCAGGTCGGTCGTGCCGCGCTCAGCGATCTCGAGATGCTCAGGACGGCGAAGGCGGAACTGCGCGAGTCGAAACTGGGTGTGCTCTCCATGCCCGGCTTCGCGTCCATCGAGCGGGACCTCAAGCCGGCCCTCGACTGCGGAGTAGACGAAGTGCGCGTTGGTGCACACTGCACCGAGGCGGATGTCACGCGCCAGCAGATCACTGTGCTGCGGAACATGGGAGTGACGGCCAAAGGGCTGCTGCTGATGACGCACATGGTCTCGCCGGAGAAGCTGCTCGAACAGGCACGGCAAATGCAGGACTACGGTGCCTGCGCACTGATCCTCATGGATTCCGCTGGCGCCTACCGGCCCGCCGAAGTCGAAGTGAAGGTCGGCCTCCTGGTCGCCAACCTGGATATCGAGGTCGGCTTCCACGCACACAACAACCTCGGTCTGTCCGTGGCGAACGCACTAACGGCTCACAAGGTCGGCGCAACCATAGTGGACGTCACGGCAAGAGGTTTCGGTGCGGGTGCCGGGAACGCGCCGTTGGAGCTGGTGGCCGCGAACCTCCATCAGGAGGGCGTGGATACACGGCTGCGACTCTACGGCGCCCTCGATGCCGCGGACGTGGCCGCCCGGCAATTCGTCCTGCACGTCCCCGGCAACGACAGCGTGACGATAGCGAGCGGAATCGCTGGCGTCTTCTCCGGTTTCGCGGGGCCTGTGCGCAGGGCCGCTGACCAGTTCCGGGTGGACCCGCGGGACATCCTTCTGGAGCTTGGGCGCCGGGGTGTGGTGGCTGGCCAGGAAGACACCATCGTTGAGGTCGCGATGTCGCTTGCCGACAGGTGGAATAAGACCCACCGCACCGAACCGGAAGCCGAGGGACTGATGACCGCTGAGAGGGCGAGGCCGCCTGCCTGGACGATGTGAGACCGTCATCGGCTAGAGGCTTCCAGGCCGAGGATCTGTCGGCGGATCACTGGTAGAGCGGCAGACCGCACGCGCTGTCACGGTGAGGTTGTGGGGCGGGAACTGAGCCCTGATACCTATCAGCACCCTGAATGTCGATGGACTGGTACCGTCCGGCATGCGCGCGAGGGTAAGGAATGGCCTCCCCGGATATGGGTGCACCTGATGCGCGCGGCTATATCAGGCATATTTATTCATCGGTTTGTTGATGCCGGGGTCCAGAGGGGTGATGCGGGTGACGCGAAAGCGAGCCTCAGAGGTCTATACCAACAGTATAGCCGCGCCTGTTTATCAGAGCGCTTCTTACTATTTCGATGATGCCGCTCATGTCAAGGCGGGCCTTCATGAACGGTCGGCCCCGGCGGGTCGCTACGGGCGTTACAGTAATCCCACCTGGGTCGCGGTTGAGGAGCTGCTCAGCGAATTGACCGAGGCCGAGTCCTCCTTGCTGTTCTCCTCGGGAATGGCCGCGCACGTCACCACGTTCTTGGCCTTTCTGCAAGCCGGTGACGAGGTCGTACTGCCGGCCGAGTCCTACCGGCAGGTGCGCAATGTGTTCCATCGCATCCTGCCCAAGTTCGGCGTGGTGGTGCATGAGATTTCTATCAGTGACCCCAGGGCGTTCCTCGATCGGCTCGGCGAGCTCGCCGAGCGGGTCAAACTGGTCCACCTGGAGATGCCTTCCTCCCCGCACATGTTCCTGATCGACATCAAGAAGGTGCGCGCGATCCTGGGGCCGGACGTCCTGGTCACCCTGGACAGCTCCTTCTCCCCACCACCCAACTTCTATGCGCTCCGCTGGGGCGTCGACCTTGTGCTCTTCAGCGCGACCAAATATCTGAGCGGACACGGCGACATCGTCGCGGGCGTGGTGTCCGGTCGAGCCGACCTGGTGGAACAGATCCGCTGGTACCGGGACACCACAGGCCCGGTCGTCGACGGGCACACGGCCGCTCTGCTGCAGCGCAGCCTCTACACGTTGCCGTTGCGCATGGAGCGGGTCAATTCGTACGGTATGGAGGCCGCCTGCTACCTCGATGCGCACCCGGGGGTCAGCCGGGTCTACTACACGGGACTGCCCAGCCATCAGCACTACAAGCTGGGCATGGAGTACCTGGCGGGACACGGCGGTGTAGTCACCTTCGAGCTCGGGTTGAACGAGGCGGACACTGCGAAGGTCATTGACCGGCTCAGGCTGCCGTTCATGGCGTCCAACTTCGGTGCGCCGCAGACACTGGTCGAGCAGAGCACCTTCTTCACGTACTTCGAGTACGACGACGCCGGACTGCAGAGCATTGGTGTCGACCGAAGTACTGTGCGCTTGGCACTGGGATACGCAGACGACATCGTTCGAATCATCGAAGATCTCGATCGCTCGCTACCTGGAGGGTGAGAGGCCGGCCCGGGAATACCCGGGCTCGGCTCGAGCACCGAAATTTGCCGGACATCCGATGAATCTGGAGCGATCTATGTCAGCCCTCTCCCACAGTGGTCGTTCGGTCGACTACGGGCCATTCCGCGCGGTTCCGGCGCTGATCGAGGGGCAGGCGGATCTGGCCCCGGAACGACCTGCCGTGTCCCATGACGGAAGAACCCTGAGCTATGGCATGCTCGACCAGCTCGCCAACGGCCTCGCGGCAGAACTCGCACAGCGCGGCGTCGGCAGGGGCGACACCGTGCCGGTACTGCTCATCAACAGCCTTGAGCTGCCGGTCTCCTATTTTGCGCTGATGAAGCTCGGCGCTGTTTTCGTGCCGCTCGACCCGGCGTGGCCGGAGGCACAGGTGCGGACGATCCTAGAAACGCTGGGCCCGAAAGCGGTGTTGTGCGCGAGCGCGAGACATGTGCCGGGCGACGACCATCGCCTCGCCGTGGTGGTGAACGTTGACAGGATCGTGCCGACCGGAGTCCGCCCCGGTGTTGAGCTGCTACCAGGGGAGCCAGTCTACGGGTTCTTCACCTCTGGGACGACCGGCAGGCCCAAGTGCGCGATGAACCTGCACGGCGGTCTGGCGAACCGGTTCGAGTTCATGACCCGGTATTTCGAGGCGACCGGAGAAGAGGTGGTGCTTCAGAACAGCAAGCACACCTTCGACTCCTCGGTGTGGCAGCTGTTGTGGCCGCTGACGACGGGTTCGCGCACGATACTCCCCATCCAGCAACGGTTCCTCGACCTGATCCAGACGGTAAATACCATCGAGGCTCACGGAATCACCGCCTGTGATTTCGTCTCCAGTATCTTCAACACCCTGGTGACACTCGTCGACAACGATCCCGCGGCGGTGACCAAGCTGCGCTCGCTGCGTTGGCTCGTCGTCGGCAGCGAGCCGGTCAATCCGGCCATGGTCCGCCGGCTGACCTCGCTGTTGCCGGGGCTCAAGGTGACCAACGGGTACGGTCCGACCGAGACGTCGATCGGAATGGCCTTCCATCCGATGTCCGAGTCCGACGGCGATAGCGTGCCGGTCGGGCGGCCGATCGACAACTGCTACGCGGTGATCGTGGACGAGGGACTCCGGCCGGTGCCACAGGGCGACATCGGCGAAATCGCGGTCGGTGGAGCGTGTATGGGCGCCGGCTACTTCGGCGCGCCTTCGGTGACTGCGTCGGTGTTCGTGCCGAACCCGTTCACCGCGTGGATCCCCGGCGACCGGCTCTATCTGACCGGCGACCTCGGTCGGCTCGACGAGCAGGGCCGGCTGTTCCTGTCTGGGCGGAAGGACTTCCAAGTCAAGATCGGCGGGGTACGGATCGAGCCGGGCGAGATCGAGCAGGTCGCCGAGCGCTGCCGCGGAGTGCGCCAGGCCCAGGTGTTGGTCGCTGGCCGGGACAACGCGAAGTCCCTGGCTTTGTTCGCAGTATGTGACCCCGAGGTGACCGAGGAGACGGTCCGTGCGTGGCTGCGTTCCGCGCTGCCACATACCAGCCTGCCGCGCCATGTTCTGCTGCTTCCGGCGATGCCGTTGAGTGACAACGGCAAGGCCGACCGCACCGAGCTGCAGCATCTGCTGGAACGCCGACTGGCGGCGGACGCGGTGCGGCTGTCGCAGGGCGTGGCGCCGCCCGGCCTGGAGGGCTTGGTGCTGTGGGTGATGCGGGCGGCGCTCGAGCGCCCCGACTTCGGCCCGGACGAACACTTCATGGACGCCGGTGGCGACTCGCTCAAGGCGCTGGTCGTGATCAATTCGGTACGTGCCGAGATGGATCTTCCCCAGCTGTGCGTCCAGGACTTGTTCGACCAGCCGACGGCGGCGCGCCTGGCCATGCTGATCGAGAACTACCGGTCCGACCGCGCCGTGAACCTGTCCGAAGTCGAACTGATGGAGCAGGACGCCGCGCTCGCGCCGCTGGAGGTGCCCCGGTACCCGGACCAGGCTGCAGACCTGCGCACAGTGCTGGTCACCGGTGCGACCGGATTCGTCGGTAGCCGCGTCGTCCACGAACTGTTGCGCACCACCGACCTGCGAGTCATCGCCCTGGTGCGGGCCGGAGACGACGAGCGGGCGCGCGGCCGGGTGGTGACGGCGTTGGCGGAACGGGACCTATGGGATCCGCAGTTCGCTGATCGGCTCGAGGGTTGCGCCGGGGACCTAAGCCTGCCCTCTCTCGGCCTACCTACCGCTACCTGGGGTAGGCTTGCCGGGACTGCAGACCTGGTACTCAATTGCGGGGCGATGGTCAACTTCCTGTTCGATTACCGCGCTCATCGGCGAGCCAACGTGCTCGGCGTTCATGAGCTGCTGCGACTGGCGGCCGAATCCCGGCCGGTACCCGTACATCAGGTCTCGACGACGGCCGCGTTGCAGAGCTCGACGGACATAATCGGGCCGGGCCTGGCGGAGGACTGCGATGTGGAGGCGGTCGACGCCCCGCCCGGCGGGTACAACCGGTCGAAGTGGGTCGCCGAGCGCTATCTCGACAGGGCTAGGCGTCGTGGTGCGGCGGTGACGCTGCTGCGGCTCGGTGAAGTGATGCCGAGCACGGACACCGGCATGCCCAATCCGGTCGCGCTCACGCACCTGCTGCTGTCCTCGTTCGTCCGGCTCGGTGTCCGGCCGCGGGCCGAGATCCGCTCGGACTTCACCCCCGTCGACTACGCCGCCAAGCGTATTGTCGCCGCGGTCCTCGACCGTGAGATCTGGGGCTCGACCCTGAACATCCTCCACCCGGGCAGCCGGAATTTCGCCTGCCTGCTCGACGACACGGACGAAGCACCCCGGGAGATCTCCTGCCGGGATTATCTGGCGAGTGTGGACCTTGCAGCAGCGCAGAGCGGAGAGCGCGAGCTCGTCGCGCTCTCCGCTCTGCTGCCGGATCCGTCAGCGGACGACGAAGCCGGCCTGCGGCGCGGCCTGGACCACCTGCTGACCGACAACGCCGCGCTCTACCGCAGGGACAATTGCCAGGCAGCCGAACAGCGCTGGCGCCTTGACGAGCCGGTGCTGGACGATGCGATTGCCGCCTACGCGAAACACCTCGTCGACCATTACCGCATGCCCGGACGCCCTCGGTAGCGCGTGCCGCGTAGGCCGCCCGCCGGCAGCCCCCTCATTCAGCTGCTGCTCGACGATCGACTGAAGGATTCAACCACTCATGCAGTACCGTAAAATGGGCCGACTGGGCTGGCAGATCAGCGAGATCGCCTACGGCATGTGGGGCATCGCCGGCGGTTCCGGGGGGTTTGCTGCCGGTGCCGATTACGAGGAGGCGCCGCATTGTCTGGACGAAGCCGTCCGGCTGGGTTGCACCTTCTTCGACACCGCCTCGTCCTACGGCCGGGGTGTGAGCGAGTTGATGCTCGGGGCCCTACTGCGTCGCCACCGAGACCGCAAGGTCTATGTTGCCACCAAGATCCCGCCGAGGAATCGAGAGTGGCCGCCCGGTCCGGACGACTCGCTCGACGACGTCTTCCCCCACGGACCACATTCGGGACTATACCCGCCGCAGCCTCGACAACCTCGGTGTGGACCGTATCGACCTGCTCCAGTTCCATGTGTGGGAGGACCGCTGGGCGACGGATACGCGGTGGCAGGAGGCTGTGGCAGGGCTCAAGCACGAGGGCCTGATCGAGGGCTTCGGAATCAGCGTGAACCGATGGGAGCCGGAGAACTGCCTCGCAGCGATCGACACCGGGCTGGTGGACGTGATCCAGGTCATCTACAACATCTTCGACCAGGCGCCGGAGGACGAGCTGTTCGATCGCGCCCAGCACGCGGGGGTGGGCATCATCGCTCGTGTCCCGTTCGACGAGGGCACGCTGACCGGGACGCTCACAGCGAAGAGCAACTGGCCCGTCGAGGACTGGCGAGCCACGTACTTCGGTCCGGAGAACCTGGGCCCGAGCGTGGAGCGGGCCGAGCGACTCAAGGCGGCTGTGCCACCGGAGGCATCGCTGCCCGAGCTCTCGCTGCGTTTTATCCTCCATCACCCGGCAGTCAGCACGGTCATCCCGGGCATGCGCACACTGAAGCACGTGCGCACGAACCTGGCGGTCAGCGACCTGCCGCCACTGAGCGAGGAGGAGATCGCATCACTGCGGGCGCACCGCTGGGATCGCAAGCCGACGGCCTGGTCGGGATGACGGAGTATCGGCGGAGCCGAAACAGCGGCGGAAGGGGGCCGGCATGGCTGTGATTGCGATGTGGGCGCACTCGCGTTCCACCTCAACAGCGTTTCTGCGCATGATGATAGAGCGCGGCGATGTGGTCGTTGTCCACGAGCCATGGCTTGAGTTCACAGACACAGGGCGGGTCGAACTGCCGGGAGCGGACGGCCGACAAGCTGTCGCCACCTCCGATCAGGAATTGATCGACCACTTGACGGCGCTCGGCGCCAATAGCACGGTCTTCGTCAAAGAGGTACTCGACCACCGCTATCCCGGGGTCTTCGAGAACCCGGCGCGGCTCGCACCGTTCGTCCACGTCTTCATCGCTCGCGAACCACGGCAGACGATCGCTTCACACTATGCCATGAAGCCCACGGTGACCAGACCCGAGATCGGCTTCGAGAGACTGTACGAGTTGTTCGAGCTTCTGCGGGGGGTTTGCGACCGGCAACCCCTGGTACTTCGGTCTGAGCGGTTACTTACCGACACCGAGACGGCAGTGCGGACCTTCTGCCGTTACACCGGGTTGCCGTACCTGCCGCGTGCGATGTCCTGGCAGCCGCAGGAGCGCGCGGAGTGGCAGCGGCACCGTGCCTGGCACATCGACGCCATCAACAGCAGCGGATTCGCGGACCGGGGTAACGACTACGAGGTCACGGTGGACAACAGCCCGCTGCTGAAGGACTTCTACGACCACCATCGGCCGTTCTACGAGAAGCTCGTCGAGCATGCCGACTAAGGAGCCGAACGAGGTCGGCCGTGAACCGACGCGGTCCGTGACCTTTGCCAAACTCGTTGCCGCCGGCAACGACTTCATCCTGCTGGACGCGGACCGGCATACTCCGCCGCGGGAGCTGTCGGCGTTCGCTGTGTGGGCATGTCGCAGGGAGTACGGCATCGGTGCTGACGGCGTACTGGTGATACGGCGTCATACACCTGACCACATCCTGCTAACTGTCGTGAACCCAGACGGGTCGGTGGCGAAGATGTGTGGAAACGGCGCGCGATGCGCTGCATTCCATGTCCTGCAATCAGGGGCTTCGACACAGCTCACCGTGGAACTCCGGGGCCGAGAACGCACGCATGTCCTGAAGGCACGCCGGGCTTCTGGCGACATGGTGGAGGTGACCTCTCCGCAGCCGACGGCGTTGGAAGGACCGTTTTCGCTCTACGGATTCGATTTCTACCGGATAGACACCGGTACGGAGTATGCAGTGACCTTCGTCGAGGACGTGAACGAGCTCGACGTCACCGCCCTCGGCCGCGCGGTCCGAAACCACCCCTGCTTCGCACCCGGCGGTACGAGCGTCGCGTTCGCCGAGTGGCAGAGCGAAGAGCTCAAAGTACGGACATATGAGCGCGGCAACGAAGCAGAGACGCTTTCATGTGGCAGCGCCGCGGTCGCATGCGCCATGACGGCACGCCATTTGGGTTTGACTGTTCATGACCCGATACGCGTGCACAATCGGTCAGACACTCCGCTTGCAGTTCGGATCACGGGAGTCGGGCCGGGGTTCACAGAACTCGTCCTGGCTGGACCGGCGCAGCAGGTCTTCACCGGGAACGTGACGTGGCCGAAAGAACCGGGCATCATGCCGACGCGTCGAGCCTGCTAGACGACACCCCGCTGTACGAGGAAGGTGTGCACAGCATCGACGGACTCCGACACGGATTGTCGGTGCGTCGGCACGCTCAGGTCGGGCGCCACGGGAATCTCGTAAGGATCGCCGACGCCGGTGAGATTGCTGATGACGCCGGCGGCCTGCTTCGCGTACAGGCCTTTCACGTCGCGGCCGGCGCAGACCTCGACCGGAGCCGCAACGTGGACCTCAAAGTACAAGGTGCCCTGCTCGGCGTGGCGAGCCCTAACCGCGGCGCGCGTAGCGGCGTAGGGGGCGATGGCCGGTACCAGTACCTTGACGCCGTGTTGGGCGAGTAGCTGCGCCACGTAGCCGATCCGACGGACGTTGGTATCGCGGTCTTCCTTGGAGAAGCCCAGATCCGGCGACAGATGGGTGCGCAGTTCGTCGCCGTCAAGTACTTGAGAGCGGTGCCCGTTGGCGGCGATACGGGCGGCCAGTTCGTTTGCGAGTGTGGTCTTTCCTGAGCTGGGCAGGCCGGTCAGCCATATGGTGACCCCCCTGACCGCCGCCGGACAGTGATTATGTACGGTCGGGTTCGGCATAGTCCTCAATAATAGGTTCTCTGCGTGATCAACGTGCCTCGAGTGACGCTAGGAAGCCCTGACTTATGCCAGTACGATCGCAGTCGGCGACGGACCACGCCGTGATGCCGCCTACGAGGACTACGAACATGATCGAAATCGCGTTGCGTTGCTCGCGCCGTCCGACATGAATGTCAGAGAGATTGTCGGCAGCAATCCCAAACACGATCACCGTAATCGGCGCAAGGGAAGTGGTGACCACCGGTATAATCCCATGCCAAGCCACATAGGCTCGAATTGTGACGCAGGCGGTGATGCCGAGGATGACAACCTACGGGGCGAGGACATCGGTAATGATCTTGGTCGGGCGAGGATTCTCCGCGTTACCCTAGCGGTTGGTCGCACGGCCGTGTTCCTAGGCAGGCGGTTGGCGACGGCGAGCATCCAAGGCAGTCCTCTACTCTGCCCGGCGAGGGTGGTGGTGTCTTCGGGAGGCGGGCTTCCGGCCGCTGCGGACTGGACGGCGTCACTAATGATCATGGCATCGACGGTGTCAGGCGACGGGCGCCACAACACGCCGAATCGTCGGCGCCCGGCAGATTGGGCAACAGAAGGGTCGAAGCGCGTCGCCAGGGCCGCCAGGCTGTCGGAAATCTCGGTCATCCGACGACCGAGGAGGAACGCCGGCTGTTTCTGAGCCTCAGCATCGACGTGCAAGATCGCGCCTGAGTGGACCGACGTAACCAACATCCATAGCGGCTCGATGGCCTTAGTGCTCTGCGCGATGCGACGCAGTCGGCGCCGTTTGGACCACCGCCCACCGATCGGCGGCATAAGACTCGCGACGGTGGGGGCGGAGGCATAGGCGAACGTGAATGCGGCAACCATTCGCGCCTCAAAAGCCACGCTCAGTTTGGCCCCGAACGCGATCTGGGGCAGGTAGACGCCCTTGTATGCGAAGTAGCCGTAGCCCATGAGAGTTCCGGCCGACATCCAGTGTATGCTGCGGCGGGTCCAGCGATCGGGCGTGACCGATGCGAACTGGTATGTTCGGCGAACTATGTCGATCAGGCTCCAAGCCCCGTAGGACAGGAACACGGCCATGTACCAGTACAGCAGCCGGTGATCGTCACGCTGCACCATGTTCAAATTTCGGCGCAGACCCGGCGAGGCGGAGTACAGGTTCACCATCGCCGCAATGCTCGCCCCAAATATCCAAAGCCTCCGGCGCGAGCGAGACTTGGCTTGTGTCGGGTCGTCGACATTGACTAGGTAGATCACCAGACGTTGGAATCCGAAGCCGGACAGAAGTGCGAAGCAGTGCCCGAAGAGATAGCTACTATTTGCGGCCCCGAACAGAGCGTACCTGTCGACTAGGCGTTGCAACGGTTTGATGAATATGGTGAAAGCGACGGCCAAGGATCCGATTGCTAACAGCGCCGACTGCTTGGCGGCATCCGTGCGGTGTGCTGCCCAGCGCCGCAGCAGATTGGCGGTCGCGAACCACAAGACGGCTACAACGACATCTTCCAGCATTTTCGAACCCCCGACCTCGAGCCCCCATGACGACGCCATAGCGGCGATTCGCCGAGTAGTATCGCGTGGTTTCTATTGCGAAACAAGAAGGGTTGCCACGTCAGAACGTGTTCTGCCGTCGTTGCGCGCATACGTTTTCCTCTGTCTCCAAAATTAAAGCATTCGCATAGGAAGAAGACATCTCTCTGAGATACTCCGCCTCAGGATCGAATGCCCCCAAAGAAAGCTGATCGCGACGGAAGACAGCCAGCACCACGCCTGGATCCAAGTCCGCGAACCTGCTCAGCAGCGCCTCCATTTCCGCCTGGCTCGGATCCAGGTTGCCGAAGGCGAGGTGGGCCAACTCGTGGAGTACGTTGTGCAACTGGACCTGCCCGTCTGGGTGCTTGACGACTCCACAATGCGCCAGTGGTAGGCCTTTTGTTGGACAGTGTCGCAAGGCCCGGCAGGACTGAACTCCACTTCGAAAAGCTCGATCGGTGGACCCGGATAGAGTTTGCTCATCCGGTCGCACAGCGCCTGTAAGTCATACATCTACGGTATTCCATGCACGCGGGCTAGGTGCTCGTAGTCGTCGGCCATGCCCAACCTACATCAGTCTTCGGCGTGGGATGTTTCGCCCTCAGCGAGGGTCAAGGCGGCCATGACGAGGGCCTGGCGTTCAGGCGACAGGTTCGACATTCGGTGCGCCACGGCCACAACATTCGCGTCCTGCTTCAAGGCTGACAGCTCTTCGAGCTGCTTCTCGATCCGCAAAGCGTCGGGCCCGTCGGCGAAGAAGGAAATTGGAGTACCGAATTCCTCGGCGAACACGACCAAGTTTTGAAAGAGCGTATCCGGCCACTTGCCGTTGCGCTGGCGGCGAAGTTGCCACGACCACTGCTTGGTGACGCTCAGCAGCTCAGGCAGCCGTCCCTCCCGGTACATAAGCTCTGCTCTGGCGTTCATGCGTTTCGCGATCTCATCATTCGACGGTGGCTGCTGGCCAACGGGCGTGGTCGCCTGGAGCACAAGCTCGATTTTTTCGGCAAGACCGCGCCGGGGCGGTCGCTCATCCGAACTCGACATTGAACCCTCCGGGGACACGTTGCGATCGGTGACCCTTCATTATCAGGACACGAAGAGGTCTGACAAGCCGCGAGCCAGAGAACACGGACTCAACATCAGCTTCAGATGACAACAGTGTCGCGCCTTAAGCTTCTGCCGACAAGCTCCCCCTGATGGGAGGTGCGTTCATGCAGCAACCCACATCCCGCCAGGAGGCTTGCCGCAGGTGAGGCAACGCTCAACCAAGTCGGCCCAGTGTATTTGGTTTCACCTGCTTGACCAGTGCGGGGGAGAGTATGTCACGCGCCTTGCTGTCTGCCGACGATGGCAGGAGCCTAGTACTCCAGCAGCGGTTTGGTGTTTGTGCTGGTCATCAGCCTCGTCCTGATTGTAGGGCGGGGTCGTGATCGTTGGGGCTGGTTCGGGCGCGGCGCTGGTAGTGGCAGCGGCGGGCGACGGCCTGCCGCTGCCGGCGCCAGGTCGACCAGGCCAGGACTGCGAGGATGGTGCGTGGGATCGGCGGCGAGGTCAGAGCCGCCAGGAGTCGCCGGATCTCTGCCACTGACAGCGGTATAACAGCGGGTTGACGTTCGGGTTCGCCCCTTTTTCGACGGCGTCGGCGGCCTGGGCCGCCAGGAACGCGTGCGCGGCCATGGCCAAGGTGATGTGCCGATACCAGCCGGTCCAGCGCCGCACCTCGTACGGGTCCAGGCCGCATTCGTTCTTTGCCGCACCGAAGCATTCCTCGATCGCCCAGCGCATCCCCGCGACTCGGGCCAGGTCGTCGATGGTGGTGCCGGCCGGGCCGTAGGCCATGTAGTAGGCGATCTCGCCGGTGGCCAGGCTGCGGCGGGCCAGGATCCAGCGTTCGAAGGCGGGGCCGCCGTCGTCGAGATCGTCGAAGTCCGGGACGTAGGGCAGCAGGCCCACGACCCAGTCGTAGATCCGGGGGCCCTCGGCGCCGTCACCGGCGGAGATCCGCTCCCAGGCCTCGTCCGGCGCGGTGCCGATGACCTGGTCGATCCGCCAGATCCCACGGTCGGTGCGGACCTGTTGCGACTTCGGCACGGCCAGCACGTAGCCGACCCCTGCGGACTCGCACATCCGCCGGAACTTGAACTCCTGACCGTAGGCCTCGTCGGCCGCGACCCAGGCGGCCGGCAGCCCGGCGTCCAACAGCCGGGCGACCATCGCGCGGGCGATCTGCGGCTTAGTCACGAACTCCCGACCCGGCGGAATCCGCGCAGCGGCACACCGCTGGGGGTCTTCGGTCCAGGACTTGGGCAGGTAGAGATCCCGGTCGATCAGAGCCCGGCCGCGGGATGAGGCGTAGGCGGCGAACACGCCGATCTGGCAGTTGTCGACCTTCCCCGACGTGCCCGTGTACTGCCGGGAGACCCCGGCCGAGGTTACGCCCTTCTTGATGAACCCGGTGTCGTCGACGATCAGGACCCCGTCGGGCTCGCCGAGGCGTCCGGCCACGAAGTCTCGTACGTCATCGCGCACCGCGTCGGCGTCCCAGACGCAGCCGGCCAGCAGCCGTTGCAGCCCATCGGGTGTGGCGTGACCTGCATACTCGGCCAGCTGCCAGCTGTTCTTCCGGCTCACCGGGCCCAACAGGTCGCGGACGTAGTCCCGCATGCGTAGTCGAGGCTCACGCCGACGGAACCGTTCCCCCAGCCGCAACAGGAACGACTCCAGCTCGGCCTGCCACACCCCGACCTGCTCGATCTCCTCGGATATCGCCATGACCTGCACAACGACGGCTCAGAATACTGAGTTATTCCGAATCCGCGCCCGAACCAGCCCCAACGATCACGACCCCGCCCTACAATCAGGACGAGGCTGATGACCAGCACAAACACCAAACCGCTGCTGGAGTACTAGGGGCTGTTCGGGGTTCGGATCATGTGGTTGAGGTGAGGAGTTTCAGCCACATGATCGAGCCTTTGAGGTGGAGTCCGGCCGCGTGGCTCTCCGGGGCTTTGTCATAGCGGGTGGCCAGGCCCCGCCAGGTCTTGATCTTCTGGAAGCAGCGTTCGACGGTGTTGCGCTGCTTGTAGCGGTCCGCGTCGAAGTTGACTGGCCGGCCGCTGGCCGAGCCCCTCTTCTTCCGGTTGGCCTGCTGGTCGGTCTTTTCTGGGATGACCGCGGTGATCCGGCGTCGCCGCAGGTAGGCCCGGTTGGCTTTGGAGGAGTAGGCCTTGTCCGCGGCCACCGCGCCGGGGCGGGTGCGTGGGCGGCCGACCGGCCCGGGAACCCGGATCTTGTCCAGGACCGGGATGAACTGCCGGCAGTCAGCAGCCTGCCCTGGGGTCAGCACGAACGCCAGCGGCATCCCGGCCGCGTCAACCGCGGCATGGACCTTGCTGCTCAGCCCGCCTCGGGACCGGCCGAGCCCGGCTGCCGCAGCGCGGGCTTTGCGGCGCCGTCGTGTGGCGGCACGATCCGGACCCGGCGATGCGTCCTGTTCGTCCGCACCGGGCGTGGCCTGCGGCGCACCACCCGCCACACCGGCGGTTGATCGTCCAGCAGAGCCCCTTTTTCCTCGGTCAGAGCCTGCTCCAACGCATCCAACGTCTCCCCGGCGATCGCCAACCCGGCTGACTCGTGGTGAGCCCGGACGATCGTGGAGTCGACGCTGACCAACTCCAGCCCGACCAGTCCCCGAGATGCAGCCTCAGCGATCAGTGCGTCCATCAGGGCCTGGAACACCTCAGCTTTGGACCACGCGTTGAACCGGTCGTAGAGCGTTGACCAGGAACCGTAGCGCTCGGGCACGTCACGCCAGCCCGAGCCGGTGCGGAACCGCCACAGGATCCCGTTGAACTGCTCCCGCATCCGCCGCGGCAACGGCCCGGTGGCAGCCACCGGCAGATGAGGCTCGATCAAAGCCCACTCGGCATCCGTCACATCAAAGCGCGCCACATCCGAGTTCTACCAGCCACCACCAGCCCGCCACCGGGCCACACCGAGATCCGAACCCCGAACTGCTCCTAGTATGAATCGACCGGGTCGTTGAAGTGCGGGATCGAGACGGCATCGTTGTGGCTCGTACGGCCGACGGCCCTGTCACCTCGCGCGACGTGATCGGAACTCGTTTGCGGAGCCTCAGTTCCTCGGTTCCGATCTGACGGCCGCAGGGAACCCGGCCGGTGAACCGGCCCGTCACAACAATTGGCCGCACCTTGTGTCTGTCGTGGTCGAGGACATGAGGTCTACTGACGGTCAACCAGGTGTACGGGCCCGATCGTGTAGCTGCCCGGATCCGGAAGAGGGCTTTCCGGCCTCGACGTGCAGCCGGCTGTGAGTACGTCGCCCCGGCGCTCGTAGAACCTCGTTGCGCCCCTCAGGCTCGCAGTTCATAGGGCTCATCCGCTTTGTTTGTCGCTACTGACTTTGAATGCGTGATGTCGTGTACTGACAGGTCTTGATCCCTGCGGTACGTCGTAAGTGTGAGGTATCCGCAGGGTGGGGGCCTGACCGCCAAGCAGCGCGAGTTCCGCGAGCAGGTCCGGCTGTCCGCGATCGACTTCTTCGAGACCGGCGACGACAACAAGGCTGTGGCCAAGGCACTGCGGGTGTCGGTGCGGTCGATCGAGCGGTGGCGTGCGGCCTGGGAAGCCGACGGCGAGCAGGGCTTGCACTCCAAGGGGCCGGCGTCGCTGCCGAAGCTGAGTCCGGCACAGTTCCAGGTTTTGGAGGATGAGCTTCGCAAGGGCCCGGCCGTGCATGGCTGGGACGACCAGCGCTGGACGCTGGCCAGGATCAAGACGCTGATCGGTCGCCGGTTCCACAAGTCCTACACGATCCGCGGGGTGTGGGGGTTGATGCGCCGTAACGGCTGGTCCTGGCAAGCCCCGGCGCGTCGTGCCGTCGAGCGGGATGAGGCGGCGATCGAGTTGTGGAAGAAAGAGGTGTGGCCGGCCGTGGAAAGGCAGCCGCGGCTTCAGGAGCGTGGATTCTCTTCGAGGACGAGTCCGGATGCGTCCTGAGGCCGCCGCATGCCAAGACCTGGGGTAGGCGTGGGCAGACGCCGATCGTCACAGTCCGTGGGCGCGGCTCGGGCCGGGTCAACATTGCCGGCCTGACCTGTTACCGGCACGGACACCGCTCGCGGTTGTTCTTCCGGCTGCTGGTCTACCACGGTCGCAAGAACGAGAAGAAGGGCTTCGGCTGGAACGACTACCGTGACCTGCTGACTGCCGCGCACCAGCAGCTCGGCGCCTCGCTGATCGTCATCTGGGACAACGCGCGCGCCCACTGGATGCCCGGGATCACCGAATTCGCTGCCGAACACGACTGGTTGACTCTGGTGGCGCTGCCCAAGTACGCCCCGGAGATTAACCCCACCGAGGGCATCTGGTCGCTGATCAAGCGAGGCCCGCTGGCAAACCTGGTCCCGGTCGGCCTCGACGAGCTGGCCGGCACCGTGCGCTTCGCGCTCAAACGGATCCAGTACCGGCCCGAACTCGTTGACGGCTGTCTCGCCGAGACCGGCCTGGTCATCCACCCGCCCTGACCCGCGACGACATCACGCATTCAAAGTCAGTAGCGGTCGGGTCGCCGCGACCTCGCGGGGAAGCGTGCGGCGAGCTCCGCTGCCCTTCTGGCAGTTCCGGGGCGAACCGTGAAGAGGCTTGACAAACAGTAAGTCAGAACACATAGACTCGTATCAGCTTAAGATGACGGCTGTGTGGAGCCTTCATCTACTGCTGACGCACTGTCTCCTGGCGGGATGTGGGAAGGCGAATCGTCAACCCCATCCTGCCAGAAGGCGGCCGATCAACTGCAGCCAGTCAACCCATTGCACTCTTCATCGCAAGGTAGGCATAGCTGCGGTTGATCACTGCATTCACGGGAAGAGGGCAACATTATGTGTGAGCGTTGCATGGGCAGTTGGCCGGGAAGGTCGGTGGAGAGGTGATCGTGACATGGTCGAACCACTCCGGACGCCAGCGCGACAGCGGGGGGCAGATTAACCTCAAGGTCGGCGATGAGCTGAAGTTCGGGATATCAGAGCGCACTGGAAACTTTCAGCCAAATATCGAGACGGGCATCGGCATTCTCAAAGCCTCGAATCACCGTCCACTGATCTCCAATCTTACCGCCACTACCACCTATGCAGTTGAAAATCTTGAGGGCGGGGCAGAGTTGATCAAGGTTCGCCCCCGTCAGCTTGAGATGGCCATACCGTTCGAGATATCGCGTATCCTCATCCCCACAGGTAGCGGCATCGTTGAACTGATCGTCTACGCCTCGCCTCCACGCCTGCTCAGATTGGAACTGGCCACGAGCGCGCTTACCTCTTCGATCCACCTCGACAAGGCCAGTAAGTACTTCGCGGTCCTCGTCGCGCTGTGCGAGCCACGCCTGCGAGGGTCGTCCATGGCGGCGGTGCCCTCGGTCCGCGAGGTCGTCGCGAGACTGAAGAGGATCGACCAATTCAAGGACGCGAATCGCAGCAGCATCAACTATCACATCGACTACCTGGCAGTGCACAAGCTTCCGGTCAGGCAATGGTCGAAGTACATGGCCGGGGGCCGTATGCATTCGAAGCGTGAGGCTTTGGTTGCCTTTGCGCTCCGGTTCGACCTGGTGAGTGAGGAGCATCTCAGCCTGCTCCCCAGCGCCCGCCTTCTGACAAGCAGCTGACTCGGCTCGGACCGCCGCGCTGTGCATGTCGCCGGTTGGATGGCCCCGGCAGTAGACATGACGGGTCGGGTACCGCCGTCACGCCTGTGGCAGGCCGATGACGATGATCTCAGGGTTGCTTTGTGTATCCGCCGGTCGACCTTGAGACTTTTGTAGACGTAGCAATACAGCGGCCGTTTCACCGCGCGTGGGACTGACCCGTAGGCGACGATCGGGCATGAGGTTGTCCACGACGTGGCGGCCATTGTCCTGAGCTGGTCGCTGACGGTGTCGGCGATGACGCCGGCGGCCTTGACGACTTGGTCCGGAGTGGACCCCAACGCGACGCTGATCGAGGCCTGGTCCGGATCGACGTCGTGGGCCGTGTCGGTGACATCGGCGATCGCGATCTGGATCACCTGGTAGTCGAGGAGCAGCGCGTAGATCTCCTGGGCGATCCCCGCTGGAGTTCCGGCGCGCAGCACTCGTCGTGCGAGCATCGTCTTCTTGATCTCGGAGCAGGCAGATTCCACGTTGCGGCGCTCGTGATATAGCTTGACCCGTGCGAACGCCGGATGTCGGCCAGAGTCCAGCAGCGTGGGTCGCCAGCCGCTAGATCCTGGTCTGGCGTCCTTGGGAGGTGGCGATGGTGATTTCGCATTCGATGATCCGCACCGGCCCGCCGCCGAGCACCGATGGGGTACGAGCCGTCGGCGAGGCGGCACAGCACCGGCGGGCGGCGCAAGCCCGACAAGCGGCCCAGCACATCGGCGCCGGTGTCGGCGATCGCGGTGAAAAACGCGTTTGCCGGTAACCCCCGGTCCAGCAGCACGATCATTCAGGCCCGCAGTGACCGGGTCAGCCGTAGTCCGGCCACGCTCTCCCCGACGCTGGTCGGCCCGAACACCGCGCAGATCACGGCGCGGGTGCCGCAGGCCACCAACGTTATCAACCGAATCTGCGGATAGCCGGCGGCCTCGTGCTGATAGCCGTGCTTGCACAGCCGGTGGACGTTCGACACCGTGGCGGTCACGTCCAAGCTGGTGCCGTCGACCGCGGTCACCAGCAGGTCGAACAGCACCCGCAAGCGGACGGATCCGTAGCCGGGCCCTGGTCTGCCTCAGCCCCGAGCCGGTGACGGTCGCCACCGGCAGAGCAACCAGCCCGCCGGTGAGTTTGTGCCACACCCCCAGGTAACCGGTCTGCTCGAACGAGCCAGCCGCGAGCAGCAAGTAGACTTAGGGATCGGTACCTGCGCGCTTCCGATCTCGGTGAGGACCGCATCAACTATCCCGAACGGCATGATCTGTTCAACTCGTCCAGATACCCCGGCGAGAACGTGCCTTTGGCTACTTCGACCGTACCAGTGGTGACGGCCTGACCAGGCAGCGGAACAACAAAGGATCGACTCGTCTTGGCGGACGCGTCGTTCTACCGGAGCTCCGCTGTTCGCGTCCTGCGATCGATCGAGCCGATCAGGATCCTTGACACCGCACCCCCGCAACCTTCGCGGCCTTGTCCTAAAGACCGTGTTCGGAACGGCAGATCGGGTGGATTCGCGGCTCGTGGTCGCAGCCGAGAGGCGATTTTCAAGCGGGGAGGGCTGGTGGCGGAGCACCGATTCGGGCTCCGCAGCGGCCGGGGAAGTGGTCCGAGAGGGACCGACGACGCGACCCGATAGTGTCCGAAACGCGCTCCGGGCCTTCAGGGTACATCTGGTGCCACTGCGGGGCCCTGCCAGGTGTCGCTGGGTGCCTCCCAGGCACGATGGCTCACAGCTCTGTGGACCTATCGTGCTGTTCTCGCGCCAATAGTCCTGGCGGACATCACTCGGCCGCGATTTCCGCCCTTTTGGCTGCTCTCTGCTTCGCGGGTACTGAGATTCGCGTTGTGGGATCGTTGGGTTCGTCATGGGGTGGCGTCCACCCGCGTGGTGTAAGTAATCTTCGCCGCCGACGGGACCCAGGGCACAGCTGATCATGTGGTGATCTCTATCGATGTGAGGGATCGGGCTACCGGTGGCCGATGCCTCACGTCCATGACTCACATGCCCGATGCGGTAGCTGTGACCTGGTGCTTCACTGCTGAAGACTACTTACACCACGCCAGTAGACGTGACCCGTCATGGTGCCGCCAGCGGTCGTCGTGGGCCGAGTCAGGGTCGCGAGCCATGGCGGCTTTTGTCGTCGGTATCCGCACACACGCGGCTCATCAAGATATCTCATTGGCGGATCGAGGCTGAGTGCGTACAGACCCTAGGCGCATGAGCCGTGAATGACTCGGCGGCAGCTCGCCGATCAG
The DNA here is from genome assembly GCF_041262085.1 of Catenulispora sp. GAS73. Taxonomy (NCBI): domain Bacteria; kingdom Bacillati; phylum Actinomycetota; class Actinomycetes; order Catenulisporales; family Catenulisporaceae; genus Catenulispora; species Catenulispora sp. GAS73. The sequence goes on along the minus strand of NZ_JBGCCM010000024.1, from coordinate 43,376 downwards.
CTTAGCGGAAAATGCAGAAGACCTGAGGCAGCACGGGCTGGAACGTCCGGCATAGGCTCCGCGAGTTGTCAGCACCAGACTGGAGAGCAGACCTAGTCGACAGGATCTCTGACGGTCACCTGCGGGTCGTGGTCGCTCCTGTTATGTGTTAGTGCCTCGGTGGCCACCTGCGCCGGTATCGTGCAACAGACCTTCGGTTCAGCATGCGCACATCTGAACTTTCTTCTGCGGATCCACGAAACCGGTTCGAGATCTACGACTGCGTCGTTGTGGCTGAAAGGGACACGGATGACGGGCGGATGGAATTTCTCAATCGAGCTTAAAACTCGGGTTCGCACTTGTGCCAAGACACACCGGGCCGCGGGCCGACATGTACGAGTTTGATCGTAGGGCGTCATCCCGTCTGGAGGCGGCTGACCTCGATACGGTTCCATGGCCGGGTTCCTATGGCGTCGTTCACGGTTGTCCCGGATCTTCGGGACGGCGAGATCGGGCTCCGGCTCATCCTCGATGAGGACGACACCGGTTACAGGACTCATGGTTTAGAAACCGGCCGACGCGACTTCACGAGACGCTCTCGTCCATCGCCGCGTGAGAGTTCTCAGTAGCGACTGATCGACGCACCTGCATGGAAGGACTCGGATGCTTTCTCGTCAGATCATTGTCAACTCCTGTTTCGAGCGTCAAGCCGACACATCGAGTGCTGACGGGGGATCGCGACAAGTCCTCCGTGAGTTGCTGGCCGGCCGGCTTTCGGACCTGTCTGCTCGCACGGGCGACCACTCCTCGGACATCGCGTGGGACGTGCGGCGGTTCCCGGTCCTCGCTGCGCTCGCACCGGTCATGACCTCCGCAGAGGGCGAGATCACCTATCCCGGTGATCCGATGTGCCTTTACGCGGCGTTGAGTGTCGTCGTGGACAACGCCATCACCTCCGCCAGGGAGGGAGCAGGCGAGACCTCCGCGTTCGCGGATCTGTGCCCTGACTGGGCAACGCCGCCCTCCGAGGAGCAACGGATGTCAGCAGAGCACGGAATCCGACCTTGGCACGAACAGGACAGCTGCACCGACCACACGGTCTTCGATCCGCGGATCTGGGATGACACGGCGCGCGACGAGCTTCGTGCCGTCTTGCGGCAGCGCCAGCCGAGGGTCTTCCTGGTCAGCACCGTTTCTCCGGGCCATCGTTACGCACTGGAGATGGCGACGATCGTCAAGCAGGAGCTTCCGACCTGCTTGGTGGTCTTCGGGGGTCGGCATATGGATGAGACGGTCAAGTATGAACCCGCCTCGCGGACACTCGTCGTGGAGTACAGCAGTACGCTTCGCGCTGTCGACGACGGCAGGGTAGAAGCCGTGGTCGATTTCCTAGTTGCCGGCGAGGGCTACTACGCCCTCGACGTCCTCATGCGGGCCATAGCCCTCGCCATGGACCTCGATCGCACCGGGGCGACCGTTGCGGATGTCATCGACCGGCTAGACATCCTCGGCAAGGCCGGCGCCGATGTTCCCGGAACGTCGCTCATCTGCGCCGTCACGCCCGAAGCCGTCACCGCGTTCCCGGTCCGCGGCCGGAGGTTCGATCTCGCCTACCTGCCCTCGCCGTACCAGGGCTTCGCAATCCGTGCCCGCTTCCCCATTTTTCCGCGGCCCGATGGAGGTGCGGCCCGCACGGCTCACATGACCGTCTCTAACGCGTGCCCGTACCACTGTGACTTCTGCTCTGAGTCCGCCTTACTGGTGGGCGGGCTCAAGCGTTTCGGCGACAGCCCTGCAGCCACCGCGCTGGAGCGCGTCTGTGAGTACGTCAGTTACGGAGCCGAGGCAGTCTTCTTCGACGACTCCATCTTCTGGAGCGGCAGCTTCCCAGCGATGATGGCGTTCTGTGAAGCCCTTCGTGACGCTCGCGCGGCTAAGGACCCGCAGGAACTGCCCGAAGGCTGTCGGAAGTGGATCCGCGACTGTACAGCACTTGCCCGGCTGAAGGCTCTTCAGTTCGGCTGTCAGCTGACCGTGGACCTTGTGACGACTCTTCACAAGGAGCGGCGCGTGCGTGACACGCTCGGCCTGCTGCGTGAGTCCGGCTGCACCTATATATATGTGGGCATCGAAAGCATGTCTGCCCAAGTGATGCAGCACGTGCACAAGAACGTTCGCCATGTCGACGGCTTCCCGTGGAAGGCCAAGGTGCGGGAGGCGCTGGAGCGTATCCGCGACGCCAAGATCCCAGTGGGGAGTTCCGTGCTGTTCGGCTTGGAGGGCGAGAACCGGCAAACGATCGAGGAGACCATCGAGGAGGTTGGCCTCCTCATCGATGCCGGTCTGCTCATAGTGGCCAGCCCCAACATCCTTACCTACCATCCGGCGACCCCGATAACGCGGGATCACGGCATGGCGGACCGCCTCGATTACCACTCGCCCGACATCGAGAACCGCGCGCCTTACACGTACTTCGAAGAGGCTTTCCCCGAAGTCGTCTCGCAGTTGCTCACTGAGAGCGACATCTGGTTCATCCACGACTCCACCGCTAAGCGGTGGGGGGTGACGCGGAACGCAGCGGAGGCATAGAGACCGCCGATGGCGTCACCGCTCTCGCTCCCGATGATCCGAGCAGGTGGCCCGACCCAGCGCAGCCGTAGCGGACGACATCCGGCTACTCGGCTGGCGGCGCCACGTGCCCGAGCTGCTCCAAAAAGGCCGTCGCGATCGACTGGGCGTCCTGAGGCGAGAACGCGTCCACGGCGTACTCCAGAGCGCCGGTGATCCCCTGCGGCGAGCCGTCCCCCGCGAAGCGCTCGGACATTGTAAAGCAGAGGTCGAACGTCGCCGCGCCGAGATCTACCCGCCCTTGGCTCACCACCAGCCCGCGCATTACTGGCGGCTCTACCTCCGCCATCTGGTAGGCCAGCATGATCTGGACCACCGGCTGATGGGAGAGCGAGCGCTTGGGATTGACGAGCTCCACCACGTGCTCGAAGGGCAGCTCGCGGTGGGCCAGCGCGCCGAGGTCCGTCTCGCGGACCCGATCCAGCAACTCCGCGAAGGGAAGCGCCGCCGACGCGGCCGCCGTGTCCACACGCAGTACAAGAGTGTTGACGAAGTGGCCGACGAGCTGCTCGAGCACGTCGTCATCACGGCCGGATACCACGGCCCCGATGACGATGTCCGTGCCGCAGCCGAGGTCCGTCAGCAACGCGGCCAGAGCGGCGTGCACCACCATGAAGCTCGTGGCGCGCGACCGGCGCGCCACCTCCGCCAGGCGCGCATGCGTGGCGGCGGGCACGTCGAGGTCGATGGCGGCTCCCACGCCGTCCCGCGCCGCGGGGCGGGCGCGGCCGCCCGGCAACGGGATGGCTTCCGGAAGGCCTGACAACTGCTTCGACCAATATTCGATCTGGCGCATCGCCAGCCCGGACCGGTTCCGCGAGCCGAAGAGCTCGTGCTGCCAGGCCGCGTAGTCGCCGTAACTGACCGGCAGCGGAGCCCAGTCCGGCTCCGAACCCCGCAGCCGTGCGTTGTACGCGACGGCGAGGTCGCGCAGCATCGGCTCCACAGACGCCCCATCACAGGCGACATGGTGGGTGACCAGCAGCAAACGGTGTGAGTCCGCGGCAAGCTCGCACAACAGGGCCCGGATCGGCAGCTCCACTTCGAGGTCGAAGGCACGTCGCGCGGTGTCCGTCAGTGCTCTTTCGAGGTCCTCGGCGGAGACGCTGATCTCCTTGAACTCGGCGCTGGAGTGAGCCTGCGGCTCCTGCCGGATCTCCTCGCCTGACAACCGTAGGATGGTATGCAGGGTCTCATGCCGTGCGACCACGTCCACGAACGCTTTGCGCAGCGCACTCTTGTCGAGCGGCCCCTCGAGCCGGAGCACCACCGGCTCGTTATAACCGGCGCCGGCGCCCTCGATCTGATCCAGAATCCACAGGCCCCGCTGGGCGAACGATGCGGGCGGCCGCGAGCCGCCGGCTCCCGCGCGGATCGCCGGCCGCGCCGGTTCCGCCAGTTGCAGTGACTCGGCCAGGCGCGCGACCGAGGGATTCCTGAAGATCTCGCCGAGGCCGGCCTCGACCTCCATCGTCTTGCGCACCCGTACGGCCAAATCGGCCGCCAGCAGCGAGTTGCCGCCGAGCTCGAAGAAGTCATCGTGGATGCCGACCGACGTGCGGTGCAGGACCTCCGCGTACAACTCGGCCAGCTGGATCTCCTGCGGAGTGCGCGGCGGGGTCAGCACGCCCGACCTGGTGAGTTCCGGTGCTGGAAGCGCCTTGCGATCGATCTTCTTGTTGGCGTTCAACGGCAGCTCGTCCAGGATGGTGAACGTCGCCGGGACGAACGCCGCGGGCAGCTCGGACTCCAACTGCCGCTGAACGGTGGCGACCACCTCCGCCGGATCGGCCCCAGGCACCGGCACCAGATAAGCGTCCAGGCGGCGATGGTCGTCGGCGCCGGTCGCGACCGTCACCACGTCCCGAATCTGCGGGACCTGCCGGGCCAGGGCCTCGATCTCGCCGAGTTCGAGCCGCATGCCGCGGATCTTGACCTGATGGTCGGCTCGCCCGCGATAGTCCAGCGCGCCGTCGGGATGCCAGCGGACGAGGTCGCCCGTCCGGTACATCCGGGACCCGGGCGGCCCGAACGGATTGGGCAGGAAGCGTTCCGCGGCCAGCGCGGGACGGCTGTGGTACCCGCGGGCCAGGCAGTCACTGGTCGCGAACAGCTCGCCGGTCACTCCTGGCGGTACCAGCTGCAGGTCGTCATCCAGCACGTAGATACGGGTCCGATCGAGGGGACGTCCTATCGGCACCGGCGTGGGCCAGTCCGACACGTCGGCAGGTAGCGTGCACGCCGCGAGTCCGTGGGTCTCGACAGGTCCGTAGAGGTTGTGCAGCGTGCGGCCGGGCATGATGTGGAAGATCTCCCGCATGGCCTTGCCGGGGGAGAGCGCCTCGCCGGACTGGGAAATGTGCCCCAGATGCGGGAGCGTACGGCCTTGCTCGAGCGCTGCGCGACACGTCAGCTCCAACACCAGGTTCGGGGCGTAGAAGTCGGTCACCCGCTGCTCGTCCAGCCAGGCCGCGAGCTGGTACGGGCTGTTCCGCACGTCGTCCGGAGGCAGGGCGAGCAGGGCCCCGGTTAGCAGAGCGGCCAGCAGCTCCTGGACGGAGATGTCGAAGCCCGGAGAGGTGAACTGGGCGATGATCCGTCCAGGGCCGGTCGGAACCTCGGCGAGATGCCAGCTGAGCAGGTTGACGAGCGCCTGATCTGACATCAGGGCGCCCTTCGGCAGTCCCGTCGAGCCCGAGGTGTACAACATGTACACGGCCTGTTCGCCGGATACGCCAGCGGTTCGTCGGGCGGACCCCGCGTCGGGGGCGCTGTCGTCTTGCGGACAGCGACCGTCGGACGTGACCGACAGTTCCCGGCCGGTCCACCCCTCGATCGTCCGGCCGTCGGTAAGCACCACCGCCGGATCGGCGTCCTGCAACATCATCGAGACCCGGTTCACCGGCAGGCCGACGTCCACCGGCAGGTAGACGCCGCCGGCCTTGAGGACGGACAGGAAGGCCACGACCCACCCCGCGGACCGGGGCAGCACGACGCCGACGATGCGCTCGGTTCCGACACCTTGCCGGACCAGCACGTCGGCGAGCCGGTCCGCCCGCTCGTTCAGTTCCGCGTAGGTCAGAGACACGTCGTCGCCGACCACCGCCACCTCGTCCGGCCACTGGCCGACGCCGCGCTCGAACCAGCTCACGATCGAGGCGGCGGCCGGCTCGGCGGCTGGTCCGATCCCGGCGGCCAGCAGAGCGGACGCCTCGCCAGGCAGCAAAGGACTGAGAGATGTGACCGGGACGTCCGGCTCCCCGGCCGCGGCCGCAAGCAGATGGACCAGCCGGTCGCACCAACTGCGGGCAGCCGCCGGATCAAGCGATGCGGCGGCGTGCGTGAGCCGGATCCGGTCGGGGTTCCGGGCCGGATCCGGTACCCCGGAGTCTTCAAGGGCGAACCAGACGGATCGGCCCTCCAGACGCAGCGCGGCTGTGACACGTTCCTCGTCCGGCGCGACGCCGATTCGGAACAAGGGCTGTCCGGGGGTTTGTCGGGCGGCGTTGACAGCCCGGGCGACCTCCTCGTAACGAACTACGGTGTTCTGAGATGCAGCTTGTTCCGCTGCGTGCACCGCTGCTACCAGCGCCCGGAAACTCGCACCCTCGGGGACGGCGATCCGCACGACAACCGGGTCGCCCGTCCCCAGCACGGCACCGAGCGGCAGGTCATCGCCCGCCCCCAACCTGGCCAACAGGACGACGACCCCGGCGCGGAGGGCGGTAAGAAGGTCGCCGCCCGCCGCGCCAGCCAGGCGCGCCAGCGCAGCGGAGAGCTCTGGGTCGAGATCTGCCCGGGACACGACTGAAACAGCCGACGTATCCGCAGCACCTGCGGTTCCGCCGGCACGTCGCAGCCCTGGTACGTCGATCTCCTCGGGCAGACCGGCCAAAGCCTCGCACCAGTAGGCCAGCGTCGCGTGCGCCGGATGCGGGTTGGACATGGACTCTCCGTATGTCGTCGACCCAGGAGCCGATCGCCCCGAGATCCGATGGGTGCCGACCGGACTAGCGGATCCCCGCCTCGGCCATGGCCACGCGCAGGCTCAGTGGACGCATGTCGGTCCAGAGTTCCTCGATCCTCGCCAGGCACTCTTCCTTCGGGGCAGCGGCACCCACCGTTTCCCAGCCTGCGGGGACCTCGCGGTTCGCACGCCAGATCGAGTACTGCTCCTCGTGGTTGCGCACCACTACATATGCCTCACCACGGGTGTCATCGTCCGTGCTGCTCATGAAGGCCTCCTGCCGGCGTGGGTCGATGGCGTCGTCCCAGAATCTGTCCCGGTCCGGGGCGTTCCGGCCTGGACGACCATCTGCGAGGTGAAGGGATTTGGTTCCGCTCTGTGCGTTCGGAAGGCACGACCATGCCGGACGGGGATAACAGGGAATATGGTGGCGGCGTTGCCTCCGTGGCAGCAGTTTAAAGTGGGCCGCCGGGCATTACCCCTGACATATGGCAGTAAGCGGCCGGTTCATCCGATGACATCCCGCACCGTCGCCCAGCAGTCGGGATCGGAAGCGATCAGCAAGCCCGTGCGTCCGTCGCCGGGCTGGTAGGGCGCCCCATCGAGGCGCAGGACCGTGCCGCCGGCCTCGGTCAGCAAAAGCGCCCCTGGCGCGTGATCCCACGGCAGTGTCCGCTGGTACCGCGTGAAGTCCTGGTAGCCGTCGACCACCCGCGGGTAGTCGATTCCGGCGGCCTTCGTCCCGGGTCCGAGATCGTTGAACGCGCTGCCAGCGGCGGCGATCCGCGCCTTCGTCTCCTCGTCGAGGAAACCCGTCAGTACCACACCTCGTAGCTGGGAAGTCGCCTCGGGCGCCGGCGAGCGCCGCACCCTGGATCCGTTGCGGTACGTCCCGGAACCGAGTTCGGCCTGGTACAGGGTTCCGGTCGTCGGCTGCAGGATCCATGATGCGACTGCGCGGCCGTCGCGCAGGAGTGCGACCATGATTGCGTAATCGGGGCGGCCGGCCACGAAGTTCGCGGTTCCGTCCAGGGGATCCACCAGCCATGCCGTCGGCTCGGTCGCCACGGCCGCCAGCAGGCCGGGGTCCGCCGAGGCGGCCTCTTCCCCGACGATTGGAACGTCCAGGAGCGTCCGTAGCCGTCCGCTGATCAGTGCCTCGGCCTCGCGATCCACGGCAGTTACCAGCTCACCAGGTGATTTCTCGGTTACATCGACGTCCGTCAACCGCTGGAACCGGGGAAGCACGACGGTTGCGGCTGTCTCGTTAAGTATCTCGACCACCTCGTTCATGACCATGAGTGCCACAGTAGAGGGCCAGGCTTGACCCGATTGGGGATTATGAGGACTCTGGATCCGTCGACGGTCCAACGGGTGTGAAAGACCCCGGTGTGACGGCCTGGCCCCGGGAGTATCTGAGGGCCCGATGGCTCTGACCTGCCCGCACTTTACCTCTGATGTGGAGGAGAATGTAATGCCGGAAACATCGCAGCAGTCTGAGTCGCATTCTGCCGACGAGCTGCGGCTGGTGGTGCGCCGGGCATGGGAGGAAGTCCTGGGCCACGCGGATTTCACCGACGAGGACGGTTTTTTCGACCTAGCCGGAGGTTATTCGCTGACCGCCGTCCAGGTGATGGTCGTGTTGAGTGACGAGCTGAATCTCAAGCTTCCGGTCCGGCTCATCATGCGCCACCGTTCTCTGACGGAACTGGCTTCCGCCATCTCCTTGTTCGCATTGAAGAGCACAGTGGGGAGCGAGCAGTGACTAGGCGAATCGACGGGACGCAGGGGCGTGGCCTGGTGCCCCAGGGCTCGAACTACCAGCTCACCTGCGCGCAGCAGGCCACCTGGCTGGGCGAGGCTTCAACCGAAGGGGGTTCTCGGCGAACCATACTGTGGGCTTACCGGTTGCGGGGCGACATCGATCCGAATGCAGTCGAGTGGGCCTTGGCGCAAGTAGTGAGCAGGCACGAGTCGCTACGCAGCCGTGCTCTCGTGGCGTCCGATGGTCTCGTGCAGATCGATGATATTCAGACAGGCCATCCTCTATCTCGCTTGGAATTCCCCGATTCCGGCCTCGACGAACTGCTGACGACCCTCGCGACTGAGCCCTTGGATATAAGGAAGGGGCCGATCGCGCCGACGCTTGTGCATCTGGCGCATGATGACTGGGTTATGGCTGTTGTGCTCCATCGGACGGTCGTGGACGAGCACTCTCTCAATGTGCTCGGCAGGGAGTTCTCGCACTTCTATCGACAATTCGGCGGCGAGCGGAACGAAGCCGCCGGCGTTGCCGGCGAGCCGCTGGACACGCCGATGCAGCTGGGCGCGTATGCGGAGGCGCAGCGCTCTCGTCCCCTTGATGAGGACGCTTTCGCCTACTGGCACGAGCGCCTGCGGGATCTGCCGGAGCCGACGACCATTCCGGGCGACCATCTGAGGCCAGCCGAGCCCGGTGACGCGGGGGACCGCATCCGGTTCGTTGTGGAACCAGAACTTTCTACCGCTGTCAGGCGATTCGCCCGGGCTTCGCAGACTGGTCCGGTCACCGTGATGGCCGCCGCCGTCGCGGTGCTGCTCCAGCAGCACTCGCGCAGCACCGATGTGGTGCTGGGCGCAGCTGTCTCCCGCCGCCAGGGCGCTGGAGCCGAACTGGACACGATGGTGGGCTGTCTGGCCGACCTCATGCCCCTTCGGCTTTCTGTGAGCCTGGACGGGTCGTTCGGCGAGCTGGTGAGGCAGGCCGCGAGCGAGATGCTGGACATGGCCGAGCACCGGGAGGTCTCCCTGCCGGAACTGGCCCGAAGCACCGGCGCTATCCACGACTCGGGCCGGTTCCCGCTGTTCCAGACCGTCGTGACGATGGGCCAGGGTGATGACCGGGGCCTGAACCTCCCCGGGGCGACCGCCGAGCGGTTGTACGTCCATGCCGGCACCAGCACGTTCGATCTCTGCTTCGACTTCGTCGCCGGACACGACGCGTTCCTCGGCTGCCTCGACTACGCCACCGATCTCTACGAGACGGACACGGCCAGGCGGATCGCGCAGCGCTATTGCTTTCTGCTGCAGGCCGTGATGGCCGACTGCGATCGACCCTTGAACGAAATCACGCTCCTGTCGCCCGACGAGTTCGCTCTGGTCACGCGGACGTGGGCCTGCGCCGAAGACGCGGAATGCACCCCGGCTTTGGTCCATCATGCCTTTGAAGCCCAGCGCGGCCGCACTCCCACCGCGGTCGCCGCCATCCACGGTGATCAGCAGCTCACCTATGCCGAACTCGGCGAGGCGTCGGATCGCCTGGCCCGGCTGCTGGCCGGCCCCGGAGCCGCACGGCAGGCCGTGGGCATCATGATGGAACGCTCACTAGACATGGCGGTGGCGGTCCTCGCCGTGTTGAAGTCGGGAGCTCCCTACGTTCCCCTGGACCCTGCCTATCCGGTCGACCGGCTTGTCTACATGATTCAGGACAGCGGCCTGCGGACCCTGATCACGCAACCGTCGTTGCGCGCCGGTTTCACAGTCCCCGACGACGTTCGGATATGGGAGCCCGCGGACTGGGCCCAGACACTGGCGACAGCCGCGCAGCCACCTGCCCAGGCGCCGGCGGTCAGACCGGACGACCTCGCGTACATTATGTACACATCCGGATCCACCGGCCAGCCCAAGGGCATCGCCATGCCGCACGGTCCTGTCGCCGGTCTTGTCGACTGGCAGTGCCGGGACTCGGCGGCTGGCCCGGGGGATCGGACACTCCAGTTCTCAGCGCTCAGTTTCGACGCGTCCTTTCTGGAGTTCTTCAGCACCTGGTCCACCGGCGGCACGCTGGTGATCATCGACGCCGAGGTCCGCACCGACTATGACGCACTGCTCGACATCATTGCCGAGCAGCGGGTAATGCGGATCTTCCTGCCGTTCGTGGCCCTCCAGAGCATCGCCTTCTACGCCACCGCGATGGACCTCCCCACCCCTACACTGAAGGAGTTCGTCACGGCGGGCGAACAGTTGCACGTCACCGAGGCCATCCGCGAATTTTTCGGGCGGCTCGACGGAGCCACCCTGTTCAACCAGTACGGGCCGACGGAGACGCACAGTGTCAGTTCTCTGCGTCTGGCAGGAGACCCGAACGGCTGGCCGCTGAAGCCCTCGATCGGCTACCCCATCAACGGCGCGCATGTGCTGATTCTTGACGCCGACTTCCGACCCCAGCCGATCGGCATCGCCGGCGAATTGTGCGTCGCCGCAACCCCGGTGTCTCGCGGCTACTGGCAACGACCTGGGCTGACTGCTGAGAAGTTCATACCCCACCCTCAAGCCGGATCCGGGAAAAGGCTCTACCGGACCGGCGACCTCGCCCGTTTTCTTCCGGACGGGCAGATCGAGTTCCTCGGCCGTGAAGACGGAATGGTGAAGATAAGGGGGTACCGGGTGGAACTCGGAGAGGTGGAGGCCAGGTTCCGCTCTTTGCCCGGCATCATGGACGCCGTGGTCGTCGCCGACGCGTCCAGGACGGGGGACACTCGCCTCATTGCCTACTATCGGTCGAGCGAGCAAGCAGCACTGGCAGCTGCGAGGCTGAGGAGTGCGCTGGCCGAACACCTGCCGGACTACATGCTCCCGGCACGCTACGTCGCCGTCGAGGGCGCCTTCCCGCGTACCCCAAGCGGGAAGGTGGACCGTGCCGCCTTGTCCAGGCTTCTGGTGGACTCGCGTTGACTTGAGGCGGCGGGGCGCTGGGCGGTTATCGGTTCAGCGCCCCGCCGACGGCTTGGGCAGAGCACGCTATGAGACGGTGTTAGTGATCACGGCGCCGGCGGTACCGCCGTACGGCCTGACACGATCTCTGCCGAGACGGACTGGATCCGCGTTGCTGACGGGGCTGCGGAAGTCGCAGGGATCCGTTAGAGAGCGGCGAACGAGGTCGTTGGCCGCCCACAATCGGCAGCGAAGCATGGCGCAACGACCGTTCGCCTTCTGTGCCCATCGGTCATGCCGCTTAGGTCAGTGCAGACGCTCGTACAGCTCGCTTCACCACCCCGCGGCTTTAGGCCCAAAGCCTGGTGTCCTCAGTCGAGCGTGTCGGGTTCGAGGCGGAAACGCTCGTCGTCGACGGGGACGAGCGGATCGCAGTTCCGGCTGACCAGGAAGCTGGGCCGCGTGGTGCGTGTCGGGGCGTTCCCGACGGCGTTGTAGGTGATCAGAAGTAAGGCCCGGCCGTCCGCCGAGAGGTTATCCGACGAGGAGTGGATGATGCTCGGGTGAAATACGTGGATCGAGCCGGTTCTGCCGAGGACGAGGCGCTTTCCGTGCTTGCGGGCCAGAGTCTCAGCGCGGTCGGCGTTCACGGTGTACGCGAGATCGGCAGCCACGTGGCTGCGCCAGTCCTCCTCGCTGCCGTGTGACTTCTTAGGCGGCAGGTCGAACAGGCCCAGGCGGTGAGTGCCCGGGATCAGGATCATGGGGCCGTTGCCCTCGTGCATCTCGTCCAGCGATATGGCTATGTTCACGGCGTCAGGTCGCGGCATGCCGTCCTCTTCGCTCCAGAACGCGAAGTCCTGGTGCCAGGGCCATGCGGCGCCTTCACGCGCCGGCTTCAGGTTGACCTTGAACTGGTACACGTAGGCTGCGGGAGCGCCGATCAGAGCCGTGGCCAAGGAAACCAAGGCGGAGCAGTGCACCAGGGCGGCACATGCCTCGTCGAAGTCGTGGCAGCCGTGGATCGCCCGGACCGCGTTGCCACCCTTCTCGTGGACGACCTCTGGCCTGGACTGCGCGCTGATCGACGCCACTCGCTCGCGAAGCAGCGCGACGGAGTCCCCGGTGAAGCGATAAGGGAACCTGAACCAGCCGTGTTCATCGTAGACGGACTTGTACTTCGCCACGTGCTCGTGGATTGCGGTGGTCATGGGTGAGTCCTCCTGGGGAACCGGGTGTTGATTACCGCTGAGCACTCGAACCGGAGCGTTTGGAACCAAGAGCGATCAGGAACTCGGGGGTGCCGTCGAAGGGCGCCCGTCCCAGGGATGTCATGATGTTGTCGACGACCAGCACGTCCCCTGGTTGCCAACTGATGCTGGAAGTCACTTGTTCATAGGCACGCTGAATTGTGCTCACATCCTCCGCGGACAACGGCGTGCCGTCGCCGAAGGCGGTATCCATGGGGAGGTCGTCACCGAACGCCGCGGTCAGAACCGTCCGCTCATGCGGTGTCATGCTGGCGGCGTTGAGGAACGCCAAATCATTGAACCAGCACTCTTTGCCGGTGACCGGATGATCCACGAGAGCTGGCAGGCTGCGGACCGTGTGGAGCGAGTCGGACCGCCATTGGTGATCGATTCCCTCCCTGGCAAGCAAGTCTTCCAGTTCGGCCCGGGAGGTGACGGAGAACGCCTCCTGCCACGTGATGCCGAACCCCATGTGGAATACCCGAGTCATGGTCCACCCGTGCTTGCGGGCTTTATCTACGAGCTCGACGGGAAGATGCTCTGGTATTAGACGGGTGTCCGCAAGGTGCGCTTCTCCGCCGCTACTTGGTGGTTTCACGCATGCGGCGAGCACGAAGGAAGGCGAATCCATGCTGAACGACCCCTCCTGGAAGTGACACAGAAGCCGCTCATCGGGCCATTGAATCGGCGAGACGACACCGTCTCCGAAGTCGTTCCTACGCACGAAGGCTTCGGTCGGAGTGAAAGCTTCGATGGCCAAAGCCTGTCTCGCTTCGGCGACGTCTGCCGGGGTGTGCATACAGATGCCATGGATGAGTACCGCGCCATGAAGCAGTATATTATCGTGTATTGTCGCAGCCATATCGTGCAGCCAGGAAGCTGGCGATCCGGCTGGGGCGTCAACGCTGGGGATCGGCATGGCGAACCTCCTTGCTGGACGTATCGGTCTACTGATTGATTCAATGCTGGTGGGTAACGGGGGCATGAGGCATGCCGCTAACCCGATCCGAGTACCTTGGATACCAGCGTCCACAGGGTGCCTGGGGTGCTGAAACTCGTAAAGTTCAGCAGCTCTTCCGGGACAGCTATGGAGTACGCGGCTTGGATGCGCAACAAGAGTTCGACGGCCGCGAATGACGTCAGGCCGACGTCGACCATGCTCAGATCCGGAGTCAGCTCCTGGTCGTCTGCAAGATCGCGCAAGGCTGCGCGTAGCAGTGACTCGAAGCGCTGGTCCCAAGGGTTCATGCTTCGCCTCTATCTTGGTCGGCGGTATCGGCTGTGAATCGTGCCCACGCTTGACGCAGAGACCGAACCGAATAGAGCAGATCCTCCATGCTCGGGGGCTCATCCAAGATGAAGGTCGACGCGCCGAGTCTCATGTACCGCAGCAATAGGTCCACCACCTCTGTGTGGCTTCCCACGATGTACGGGCAGAACGTTTTGTAGGCCCGAAAGGGGTACATCCAATAGTTGCCCTCCGGCTTGGACGTCCTCAGGGCATCCTGCGAAAGCCGGCGATGCCAGTGGGACTCCACCGTTTCCGCGGCGAGGTCGTGAAACTCCTCGCCGACCCGATCGACAGGGAAGCGTTCACGAGCAATTCGCCACGCGGCGCGCGAATCGTCCCGGGCGACGATGCCCAGCCGTATGCCGCCGTTGACGAACGGCGATTCGTGCTCGTACTGGTCTGGCTGCCGCGGGTAGCACAGTCGCGTTACGTCGAGAAGGCGTTGGACGCGGATACAGTCTTCGGATGCCCCTGACACATACAAACGTGGTGTCATGCCGATGGGAGGAGGAGGGGACGAACAGATCGCGTTGAGCTTGTAGTATGTGCCGGAATACTTGGCCGGCCTTTCCGACGTCGTCAGCTCGGCGATGATGCTGCCGAACTCCGCGAGTCTGTCGTATCGCTCGCTGTGATCGAGTGTGCACCCCATCTGCGTCAAGTGTCTGGAGAAGCCGCCAGCCACCAGATTCAGGTCGATGCGACGGTTGTGGACTGCGGCTACGGAGTTGACGCTTTTCGCAACCGTCACAGGATGCTGATAGACCGGGTTCGCCGCAATGAGCGGAATCAAGCGGTCCGACTTACCCAAAATCCTGCCCGCGACGACCCAGGGGTCGTAGGACACGTTGTCCGCGAAGACGAGCATCCCGTCACAGCCCGATTCCTCGGTCCAGGTGGTGACGTCGTCGAGACGTTCAAGCGACTCTTTGACTGTGCCGCCTGTCAGCATGGGGCTCGTGGTGTGGATCGTCAGCATGAGTCCGCTCTCATCGGGCTGCAGGCCCGCCTCCACAGCTCCGGGCGCGATCCGGCAGCGATCGACCGGGATGGCTGAGCGATGAGGCTATTGCACCGGGTGGGCCGGGTCGTACTGACACCGGTCAGGAGGTTCTCCCGTACTCGAACAACACCACGTCGAGATGCTCGGCAGGAACCTGGCATGTGTGAGGACCGCTGGATTCGTCAGGGCTTGTACTGTGCCGCTGACGTTATAGGAGTTAGCCGGTTGATCCCGGTTCAGGTGCGGAGGGCGGCCCGTGGCGATTCACTATGACCACGTCGTGATCGGCGCCGGTTCGGCTGGATCGACACTCGCCGCTCGGCTTGCCGCCGGTTCGGATAGAAGGATTCTGCTTGTCGAGGCGGGCCCGGACTACCCGACCGGCGAGCTTCCGTTCCCGCTGCGAGACGGCCGCACGCCGGCGCTAGCATCCCATGACTGGGGGATTCACGGTCGGGGTACCGGAGGCCGGCGCATCTGGCTTCCTCGCGGCAAGGTGGTCGGTGGGTCTTCATCGATCAACACGTGCATAGCGCTCCGTCCGGAAGAGGCCGACTTCGGCGATTGGCCGTCCTCCGAAATCGGTGACTGGTCCTGGGCGCGGGTTCTCGAGAGTTTCATTTCGATCGAGACCGACCTCGATCACCAGGGCGCGTACCACGGAGCAGAGGGACCGCTTCGTATTTCGCGACCTGCGGCGGCGGACGTTGCCGGGGTGTCGCAAGCCTTCCTTGCCTACTGTCGGTCGGCGGGCTTTCCGGAAGTGGCCGACCTCAACCAGCCGGACACGACCGGCGCCGGACCGCTCCCGCTCAACCTCGACGATTCGTGGCAGCGGCAGTCCGCGGCCACCGCTTTTCTCGCGGCGGCCCGAAGCCTCCCGAATCTCACCGTGCTTCCGCAGGCACTGGTTGACCGCGTCGTCTTTGCCCGGAATCGCGCCGTGGCGGTGGACCTGGTAGTCCGCGACCAGCGTTCCCGCGTCTTGGCGGACGAATTCACCCTCTGCGCCGGCGCTTTCGGCACGCCGGCCGTCCTTCTCCGGTCGGGGATCGGACCTTCGAACGAGCTTCGCGCGTTGGGCGTCGACGTCGTGGCCGACTGCCTCGGAGTGGGCGCCAACCTGGCTGACCATTCCCAGGTGCCTGTCATTTGCGAGCCTGTTCCGGGCACGGTTGAGGCTGCCGGGCCGTGCGCCCAAGTACTGCTGCGCTACAGCGCGCCAGACTCGCCACGGCGCAACGACATGCAGCTGTGCTTGCTTAACCACGTGGAGATCAAGCTCTATGCTCCACACCTGGCACACCACACGAGCAGCGACCACACATTCGTCGTAGCCTCCGAAATCGTCATGCCTGAATCGCGGGGCCGAGTACGGCTCGTGTCTCTCGACCCCCACGCCTGTCCGCTGGTGGAGCTCGACCATCTCCAGACCGCCGAAGATCGTCGACGGCACCGGGCCGGGGTGCGCCTGGCCTGGGAGGCGGCACATAGTTCTGCGTTGGAGTCGTTCCTGGGTGCCGTCGTGGGGCTCGCGCCCGCGACCGTGAGGGACGACGCACTCCTCGACACCTACATCGCGCAGTCGGTGGAGACAGCACACCACCCGACCGGCACGGCCCGCATCGGGACTGCCGACGACCTCGGGTCCGTGGTGGACGCCGAACTCAGGGTTTATGGAGTCGACGGCCTCCGCGTCGCCGACGCTTCCGTCATCCCCGCGTCGGTGAGTGCCAACACCAATCTGACGTGCATCATGCTCGGCCACCGGCTGGCGGATTTCATCTGCGGGAGCTGACGGGCCCACCGGCGTGCGACGACGCGGCTGTCGGCCGTTTCGCGTGGGGTGGATCGAGTGCTTCCGGCTCCGAGGTAAGAAGGGAACTGAACGACCGTGGCTTCAGCACTTCTCGGCCGTCTCGACCTTGATAACGGCCGGCTGGCCCCCGATATCGCGGCTTTGGGCAAGATGCCCCAACCGCCCGAGACCTATGACGAGTTCACCTCCGGTCGGTGGGTTAACCTTCCTCTCATGAACGCCTCCGGCTGTGGAAGCGACGGTCTCTTCGTCGCGGGCACGAAGGCGGTCCCCACCGAGCTGCTCGCAGAGGTTCCCTACATCGCCGAGTTCATCTCCCAGAACTTTTCGAGCGATCGCCTTTTCATGGTGCGCGCGCGGGACGTCACGGACTGGTTCATTCTTCCCCATCGCGACTATCTCGAGCTGGATGATCCGGCGAACGAGTTCTATCGGGTCATCATCGTCCTGGAGGACAACCCGCACACCGTCAACTCGGATGAGGACATCGTCTTCAAGATGCGAAAAGGGGAGGTGTGGCACCTGGACGCGGCTCAGGCGCACTCCGGCATCAACGACTCGCACCAGAGCCGTTGGTCGCTGTGCCTCGACTTCCGCGTCGACGCCGGGTTCTCTCCCGCCGACGTCTTCGCTGATCGCAAGGTCTACGATCCGACGCTGGAGCCTAGCATCGTCGACCGGAAGCCGCTGTCGGAAGCCGATCTCCAGGATCGTCTGAACGCCCTTTCCAAGATCGTAAACCGTTACAACATCCGTGACGTCGCTTTTCTGTTGGGCAAGGCGCATCTGACGGAGCAGCTCCCAACCGCGGCCGTGTGGCAGTGGCTGATCGACATCACCCGGGACTCGGACGACGCCCAGCTCGTCGACCTGGCGGAGCGGGCGTTCGACTACTTTGTGCGGACACGCAGGATGCACGAGACGTTCTCATTCACGGTGAACTGAGTCGCGCTTCGCCGCCAGCCACCTCATTGCCATGGAAGGGATCCGGAAGGATGAATCGCGTTCTCCAGAAACTGCGCGAGGTCGCGATGCGTCGGACCGCGTGCCTCGACGACGAGGAATTCCTGCTCCGCGGACTGTGGCGCGTCGACCATCGGTGCCGGCCCAACCGGGAGGAGAGGCTGCTTAACTTCTCCTTTGTCATGGCGCAGACCGAGCACCAGGGCTGCTCCTACGCCGATTTTGGATCGGTGGACATCGCACGATACGCCGACGAGTTCATCGGCAAGGACGCCCGCTTCATCGAATGCACTGATCCGTCGATGGAGATCGCGCTGCTCGACACCGTCTACGCCGGTATCAAGGAGCCCGTGGACGTCGTCCACGACCTGCAGGGCAGGCTGAGCGCGAAAGCGGTCCGCCGGGCGGAACTCGTCGGAGACGAGGTGATGGCGCTCCTTGAGGAGACGTCCGGACGCCGGGTCGCGAACGTGGGTGTCATCGGCAACTATGTGGCCGAGCTACAGCGTCGGGGGGTCGAGATCGTGGCGACCGACTACGACCCGATCCTCATCCAGGACGGGATCAACGGTGTCCCTGTCCTGCACGGAGACCAGACGCCCGCCATCGTCGAGGCCGCGGACGTCGCCCTGGTCTGCGGCGAGACTCTCATCAACGGGTCGCTGGATGACGTTCTCGACGCGGCTCGGCGTGGCGGCACCCGCCTGATCGTCTATGCGGTCACGGGTGCGCACTTCGCGCACGAGTACTGCCGCATTTTCGGCATCGACACTGTCATCGCCGAACCGCAGCCCCAGTACCTTTTCCAGGGGACCACCCGCCTCGGAATCCTTCATGCCAAGACGCTGTGAGCGCCCGGGGCCGGTCTGATTCGGCGATAACGCTCTAAAGAAACCCGAGGCCGTCGCGAGGGACTCTGCGACGGCCTCGGCGTTCGGTGCTTTCGCCGTGCTCGGCCTCAGTTCTTGGGGTGTTCCGGTCCGGTGTAGAGCTTGCCGTCGGACCAGATGTAGCGGGTCCGGCCCCACTCGGCGGCGGTCTGGACGTCGGGGAAGAAGCCGTGTCCGTTGAGGTTGGCGCTGGTGTTGCACAGGACGGGGATCCCACTGATCCGCTCGTACTCGGTGAGGATCGCGAGGATCGGGCTCCGGGTGGACTCGTCGATGGTCTGCAGGCGCGCGGAGCCGTCCAGGTGGACCACCGCCGGCACCTTCTCAGCCCAGCCGGGACGCATCATGTGCTCGAAGAGCATGTAGGGGTCCGGCGTGCCCGGCTCGAATACCTCTGGGGCCCGTGACGCCAGGCATATCGGCGCCACCGGGCGGTAGTGCTCGCGCTTCTTCACGTCGTTGAGCCGGGTCTTCATGGCCGGATCCACCGCGGGTGCGATGATGCTGCGGTTCCCGAGGGCGCGGGGGCCGAGTTCGGTGCGGTCCGACAGCACGACGACCGGTTCCCCGGTCTCGTGCAGAAGTCCGGCCAGCTGCCGCTCGTCGCAGTCGCTAACCGTCCAGCCCTGCGGGACGGCGCTCGGCTTCAGCCGCGGCCCGCTGTATACGTCCCAGTCCAGCCAGGTCCGGCCGGTCTGGGTGAACATCTCGCAGCAGGCAGTGCCGATCGCCGCACCGGAGTCGTTCGGGAACGGCGGAATCCAGATCCCCCGGAACAGGCCGCTCTCGCGCAGCTGGCTGTTCCACTTGATGTTGAGCGCGCAGCCGCCGCCGAGGCATAGATTCGGCGGCTCGCCCGGATAGCGCTTGTGGACCAGCCGAGTCAGCGAGACGAGGAGCTCGCGGCCCAGGTATGCCTGGAACGAGGCGATGATGTCGGCGTTGGTCAGCCCCGGCAGGAGCTGGTCGCGGTTGGCTGAGATCTTCTCGCCCAGCTGGAACGCCTGGTGCGTCGAGATCTCGGACAGCTCGCCGAACTGGGTGTCGATAATGGCGAGCGCGGCTTCTGTCACCGTGCCTAGCGCCGCGTAGGCCATGGCTTTGCCCGCGATCTCCAGGTGGCGCCGCATGTTCTCCTCGGTGACCAGGTCCTGGATCACCTTCTGGAAGGGCTCGAAGTGGCTGCAGAAGTCGGCGAAGATGTTGCCCATGATCGGGAGCAGAGGGGCCAGGGCGGTTACCCGAGAGTCCGAGGCGCTCACGTGGTACGCGCGGGGGAGGATGCCGCCGTCCCAGACGACGACGAGCGAGTCCTCGCCGCGCCGCGCGAACGGACTGGTGCAATAGGACCCCATGATGTGGTTGCCCACGTGGTGGTAACTGGAATACCCGACGGCGGGTTTGCCGGTGTCGAAGCGGACCGGCGTGAATTCGTAGCGGTGCAAGGGATCGCGGACGACTCCGCCGTCGACATAAGGGGCCACCGGGAGCGGGAATATCCCGCCGTCGATCTCGACGTCCACCGACTCCGTCTGCGCCCCCGCCTCGACCCGCCAGCCGTCCACGACATAGCGGTCTACCGTGGCCGGGTCGACGTCGAGGGACCGCAGGATCTCCCCGACACGGGCTAGACGCCCCAGCGCGGAGTATCGGAGTCCGTTGTCGACCTTCTCGATCTCGATGCTCGCCAGGAGGTGGCCGTTCTCGATCAATGCGATGCCGCCGTCGTGTGATGCCTTGACTCCGCAGATCAACATACGGTTTCTCCTCCACCTCAGGGGGTTTGGGGATCTGGTTCGCCGAGCTTCCATCCGACAATTCGACATGACCACACTGCCAGAGCAGGAGAATGTGGTGATCCTGACTTGTGTGCGGGTGGTGCATCCCGGGAGTATCGCCGAGCTCGGCCTCGCGGCTGATCCCTCGTCGAGCACCGTGATCGAGACGAACCGTCCGGGCCTTCGTCATCGTGTTGCCGCGACCCGCGGCGCTGGGGTTCCGGTCGGGCCCGCAGTGACGCCGGCGCGATTTGTCCGCTGCTGGTACATTGGCGGGGACCCTCAACGCCGTAGTTTGACATGGTGGAGTGTGCGGCGAGGTGACTTCGGGCGTCGGGTTTCGGTGCTGTGCGCCGGTGATCGGCTGTTGGACGTCGTTCGTTGGCTGTCAGTGCGCCGCGCTACGGTGAGGACGTGATCTCAGCCGACATCCGTCCCTACCGGCCCGAGGATCGGGACGCCCTCTATGACATCTGCATGCGGACCGGTGCCGCCGGCGGCGATGTGCGTGGTGTCTATCGGGACCAGACGCTGCTGCCGGACATCTTCGCCGGACCCTATGCGACGCTGGAGCCGGATCTCGCCTTCGTGCTCGACGACGGCGGACGAGCGGTCGGATACGTGCTGGGCACCAGCGACACCGCGCGGTTCGCACGGGACTTCCGCGACAAGTGGCTGCCCACGGTCGCCGCGCAGCATCCGCTGCCGGGCGGGGAGCCGGGCACGCCTGATGCGGTGATGACCGCGTTCCTGCACCGTCCGGAGGTGATGGTGACTCCGGCGCTCGCCGACTATCCGGCGCATCTGCACATTAGTCTGCTGCCAGGGTATCAGGGGCGCGGGTATGGCAGGACACTGCTTGCCACGCTGTTCGCGGCTCTTGACAAGGCTGGCGTGAAGCGGGTGCACCTGGTGATGTCCTCTGCGAACACCGGCGCGCGGGCGTTCTACGACCGCATCGGGTTCCACCAGATCTCCATCCCCGCTCCCGAGGAGCTGACTTTTCTGGGGCGCTCGACGACGGCCTGACGCCCGACGTATGACTTGTTTCCCGCGTCTGTGCACGCGCTTCATGCGGCTGTGACGAGCCGGACCCGATCTTGCAACAGGGTCGGACACAGTCTTCGCGGCCGTGCTGACCTCATCCAGCGGCCGGGTGCCGATGGTGTTGTCGTGCACCGAGGCCGCCACGACACCACCGCGAAGATCAGCCCTACCACGTCCACGGCCAGACCCCGCTTGCGCCCAGGCGTCTTCTTGTTCTCTTCCAGCCTGGTGGTATCCGCCGAGAGGCCTGTGAGGTTCAATAACGCTGCCGAGGCGTTGAGCTGGGCCTATTCTGCGGCGTCGTATTGGTTGATGAGACCGCCGAGGATCTTTGTTCGGGTGATCCGGTGAGCCGGGAACGGGGCGATGTCCGGATCATCTAGTGATGTACGCAGGCTCAGCCCGTGGCCTTGATGCGTCCGGCCGCGTTGTAGTGCTCCGTGTACTGGTCGAGGACGACACGCAGGTGGCGGCCGCTGACGATGAGCATGCGGTCGGTGCCGGGCCGCAGTGGGATGCTCGGTGACCCCGAGGAAGTGCGCACGCCTGGACCCCACCTCCAGGACGAAGGACACGTACAGCCGCTTGAGCGTGGCCGTTTCGATCTGGAAGAAGTCGGTGGCCTGGATCGTCGCGGCCTGAGCCCGCAGGACGTACGCCAGGTCGGGCCGTCGTCCCGGTTCGGGGCGGGCGGGATGCGGTGGCTTCGCAGAATCTTGCGGATGGTGGCTGCGGCGACCCGGTGGCCCAGGCGGCGCATCTCGCCTTGGATCCGGGTGTAGCCCCACGACGGGTTGTCCCGCGCCAGCCGGAGGTTCAGTCCGACGAGCTCTGGCTGGGTCAGGACCCGAAGGTTGTGTGCCGTGTGGTGCTGAATGATCTGGATCGCATCGACCTGGTCGACGCCGAACGGCTCGTGCGCGAGGCCCGCGAGATGGTCAGCGTGTGGCCGAAGGTCGCTATCCTCGCGACGACCCAGCCGGGCACGACAATGGATCGTGCCGTCCGTCTGGACGTTGACTTGTGGAGTGCGGAACGCGGCGCGAAGCTGATGAAGGTCGCCTCCGACGTCGAGCTGCCGTGGCGGCAGTGGAACTCCGAGACGACCGATCTGCTGCGGCGGCCTTTGAGTGCCCTGGCGCTGGCTACCTGACCGTCGGGACAGGGCGCAGACGTGACCCGTATGCAGCTGCTGCACGACCTCTCGAAGAGCATCATCCAGAGGCGCCGGCCGAGCGCGGCGTCACCGGAGCTTTGGAAGGCGCTGGCCCGGTTGGCCGTCCTGACCCTGCAAGCGCAGAGGCCGGTTTCGACGACCGCGATCGGCAACGAGGCGCAGATCTGGCAGCTGACCGACACCCGGTTCGTCGTGGAGCACAACGGCACGTTGAGCTTCGCGCTCCCAGTCTTCGAGCAGCACTTCGGCGCGCAGTCGATCTCATCCGGGACCATCGAGATCGAGGCCGCAGCCAGCCGTGACTCCTTTCCCTCCTGGCGCTACGCGATCGCATCCGTGATCGCCACCTGCTCGGGTTCAGCGGAGCGGGAGCAGCTGCTGTGCCGGGTAGCCCGCACCAGCCCGGCCGCGCTGTCCTGGGTACTTGACGAGATCGAGCCGGAGAACACCCGCCGGAAATTGAACGTCGTCTCTCACGAAGCCGCGTCGAGCCAGGATCGAAACGCGGGGGCGGCATGACACGAACAGTGATGCCCAGGCCGACCCGGCGATCGCCGTCGGCCTGTGGCTGCGCGAAGCGCTCCAGGCACTGCTCGATGGCTACGGCCCTTTGGCCTCCTCGCTGGCACACCATCACGAAGGCCGCCTCGTGCAATGGGCGCTCACCTCGCCTCCGGATATATGACCCTGGCAGAGCACTGGGACCAGACCGCCCCCACAGTGGTCTCGCTCCCGGACTTCGCCCACCTGCTCGACCTTCGCCCCGGCGGCTGGCGTTCCTCGCAGATGTTCACCGAACCCTCCGGCGACTACAGCCGATGGCAGTGGGCCCGCAACCGGATCCAGAAGACCCTTACCGGGGTGATCCAACACCAGGCCCTGCCCACTCCGTCGGTACCCGCATCAACCACGAGCGACTGTGGATCCTCGCGAACTTCGCCATTAGCGATGCCGGAGTGCAGCTGGGACGGGATTTGATCCTGCTCGACGCACTCCGCGAGAAGGTCGCTCAGATGATGGAGAAGGTAAACACCAGCGTCTCCTCCACCTGGCAGTGCGGCGGCCACACCTTTAAGTCGCCGGACATCATCTAGCTGAACGAACAGCTGGCAGAACTGGATGGCGAGTACCTGCAGCGACCGTGGCCGCTGCCCGACCATCCTCCGGGACGGCGGTGGCGCTGGCAGGGGTACTCCACCGAACTTGCCATCTCGACCGCCGCCGAGATCCTTGCCGAGGCGATCGCCGGCTACCGCGACCTGGTGGAAACCAACCTCCCGGGCTTCGGGCCGGCCCGCGGGCTCTACAGCATCTTGCCCGCCCGGATCGAAGGCACGATCACCTACCCCCAGAACTCCGACGACCACCCGGTCAGACTGAACTTCGCCTGGGTCCCGGACCCCAGCATCGATCCGCAGGCCCCTGCGCCCGTCGAACTTCGAGCCGAAACTGAGCCTGGGAGCTGGCCGTACTGGCACCGGCCCCAAGGCCCGCGCCCGGGATCACTCGGCCGCGGCGAAGCGGCGAACGGTGCGCGGGTTGAGCCCCTGTTCACGTGCGATCCGGGAGAGCGACCCGCGGGCCAGGATGCCCAGCAGGTCCATCAGTTCCTCGATGGTGTCGATCGCCGGGTCGATCGCCCCGCCGAGCTCGGGCATACACAGCGGCACGCCGTGCAGCGCCAGTAGCGGCGCGACCAGCGAGTACTGGTTGCGTGCGAGCCGATCACCACAGCATGAAAACCCGATCAGGATCCGCACGGCCTCCAGCAATGACGCTGGCCCTGGTCGCAGGAACGGCGAGAACAGTGCGGCTCAGCCCCACATCGGAGAACTCCACGACGATTCGGCCCTCGCCAGCGATCGTCGCCCGCGCTCGACGCAGCTGCCACGCCCGGGACGTCACAGGATCCTGGTGCTCCTCGGTCAACACCCGCCAGTAGACGTGAGCCGCGGACCACCGGCCACCAACCGAGTAGGAGGGCGCGCACGACCTGCGGCCCACCCGACCAGGCCCTCCTACTCGCCCGGGCGCTTCATCGTCGTGGCGGCACTGGGTTTCGGGCAGCGCTCTGGAGCCGACGGTAACGTGAACAAGGCTGGTATCGCCGTCTGGTTTCGTCTTGCCATGAAGTGCCGCCTGCTTCTGCTGCTGAGGGCCTCCGACACGGCCCTATTGTTGGTGTCTCAGCACGTCAGGCATGCGGCAATAGTGGTGCGTGGTGGCGGTCGCTGGCGATTATCCGGCGTGTTGCCGCTGTCCTGCCTTGCGAGAGAAACACGCAACTGCCTTTCGAGGGACGTCCGCTGTTGAACGGGCAGATTAGGACAGCTGGCTGAGCACGTCGTGCGCCATCGTGATCACTGCTGCCTCGTCCTCGGCTTTGGACGCCGACTGGCCGCGCGTGTAGTTGAGGTCGACGAGGGCGTTGCCTTCCGCGATCTGCAGATAGGTACGGCCGGGTGCGTGGGCGAGGTATGCCTCGTCACCGAGGCCCTGGACGTTGCGGACGTCGTCCGGCGTGCCGCCCACCATCGTTGCGACATGCGACTTCAAGGTGGCGAAGACGGTCGAGGTTTCCGGGCTCAGCAAAACACCGACCTCCAGCATGTAATAGCCGCTCGCGCCAGCTCCTAGGGCTGTCCATACGCCTCGGCTTCCGCTTTCGCTGAAGCCGGGGGTGCATTTGGCGCCAGGAGCGTATTCGGCCGCGTGCGCCGTGCTGATCAAGGAGCATGACCGCGGTGCGTGCTGGTAGACGTGGCCGGCCGGGCTCGTCGACACGTGGCTGGGTGACGTCGTTGCTGGCGTGACCGTCGTTGACGTCGTCGCGGCTGTCCCCGACGAACTGCCGGTCAGGGCCATGACGATGCCGAACGTCGCGGCGGCGCACACCGTCATCACCGTGCCGCCGAGCAGCCACGGACGCACCGGGCCGGTCGATGGCCGCGTCCTTTGCGATGGCGGCGGAGTCGGAGGAACGGTCGTCATGCTCATGGATCCGGCTCCTCTGTCAGGCACCTGATAGCGCCGATACGTCAGACTTCAACAGCGGACTGTATTACCTTCGGCACTCTTCGTCGATAAAGTTCCTCTGTGTTTGGGCAGTATCAGTTCCTTCATGAACTTGGCGAGGGCGGGATGGGCAAGGTCTACCTCGCCCGCTCACCCGGGCTCCGGCTGGTCGCTTTGAAAGTGATCCGCCCCGCGTACGCGGCCGAGCCGGAGTTCCGCGAACGGTTCCGGCGGGAGATCGAGGCGGCGCGGGCGGTCAGGGGGATGTTCACCCCGCCGGTGCTTGACGCCGATCCCGATGGCAATCCGCCGTGGCTGGCCACTACATACGTGCCGGCGCCGTCTTTGAGCGAGGTCGTCCGCTACAGCGGCGTCCTCGGGCCCGCCGCGCTGCGGGCGCTGGGCGCCGGGCTCGCCGAGGCACTGACCGCGATCCACCGGGTGGGGCTGGTGCACCGGGATCTCAAACCCGGCAACGTGCTGATCGCCATGGACGGCCCCCGGGTTATCGATTTCGGGATCGTCAAGGCGTTCGGCGCCGCCGCGCCCGAGAGTCCAGAGGGCGCGAGCGCACTGACCGTCACCGGGCACGTTATCGGTACCCCGGGGTACATGGCGCCCGAGCAACTGTCTTCCGACATGGAGGTCGGGCCCGCGACTGACGTCTTCGCCCTCGGCTGCGTCCTGAAGTACGCCGCGTCCGGAACGAATCCGTTCGGGCGCGGCACGCCGGAAGAGATGCTCGGGCGCGTGCTGCGCGGTGATCTACAGCTGGACGGCGTGCCCGACGAACTGCGTCCGCTGGTCGAGGCCTGCCTGGCCAAGGACACGGCCAGCAGACCGTCTGTCGATGAACTGCTCCTGGCCCTGTCCCCGGCCGATCCCGTCGACCTGCTGACACCGGCCCTGCGTCAGGAACTCGCGACACGCGGGGAGAACGCGACGGCCATGATGCGCCAGGAATCGCGCGCCATCCCGACGCCCTCTGACTGGCTGGACCCGGCCGAGCGGCCCCGCCAGCAGCCGTTCGCCCCGGGACGGCGCGGGTTTCTCGCCGCGGCAGCCGCGGCTGGCGTCGTGCTGGGCGGGGCGACAGCGGGCGTCGTCCGGCTGTCCTCCCGGCAAGGTTCCCCTGTCTGGCTCGGCGGCATCGCCCCCGGCTCCCTGAAGCAGACACCGAACGTCCCTGGCCGGTCCACGACCTCCGTTGCGACCGCCTCCACGGCACCGGCGCCGATCTGGCGGCGGAACGTGTCCGTGCTCGTCGACCCCGCGACCCTCACGCTCCAGTCCGACACCACCTTGGTCCGCTGGATCCAGAACGAAGCAGATACGTATTCCACCAAGGACGGCTCCTCGCGAGCGAAGAAGTCCGGAGATCTCTCCAACTGGCTGGGCACTGCCGACGGCCTGCTTCTCGGCATCGGTTTCAGCTCGGGCGCACGGCACTTCCAGGCCCTGGACGCGACCGGCGCACTGAAGATCGATGTATCGATCGATGATGCTCTGACCAGTGCGTCGGCACCCCAGATGGCTTCATACGCCTGTCTGGGCATGTCGGGCGGCATCGCGGTGATCGCGGTGGTCGGCATGATGTCGGGGGAGTCGGCGCTGAGCACCTCGACCCTCGTCGCCTTCGACACCGGCAACGGCAAGGCCCTGTGGCACCGCGCGGCCACCTGGGGGTTCTACGCGGTCAGCGCCGGGACCTTCACCCACGGCCCGCCCGTCGGAGGTCTCGTCGCCGGGAAATACTGCCTCATCCAGGACGGCACCGCGACTAGGGCCATTGACCTGCGCACCGGCTCGGTCGCGTGGACAGTCCAGAACACGGGAAGCAGTCAGGTGCCGCAGACGATGGCGATCGACGGAGCGACGCTCATCACCCTGAGCACGGTCCTCACCGCCGTGGACACGACGACCGGTTCCCCGCTGTGGACGAAGGAAGCGGGCTCCGACCACGCCCTGAACATCCTGCAAGCCGATCACGGTCGCGTCTTCCGCGTCACCGCCGACTACAGCGTCACCGCACTCGACAGCCGGACCGGTAAGCCGCTTTGGTACACCCCCGACCCGCTCCCCGCGTCGATCTCCGCGGATCCGCTGGGGACTCTGGTCGTCATCTCTGCCACGGATAAGTACGTGGCCGTCCCTCTGGGTGGCACGACGACGTCCGGCGTGCTGGTGTTGTCTGCGACCGACGGAAAGCCGCTGTGGGTGTATCACGACGCGATCGCGACCGGCACCACGTGGTCGGTCCTGCTGTCCGGCGCCACCCTGTACGCCGACACCGGCTCCACGCTGTTCGCCTTCCCGGTCGCCGCATGATGACGCCCGCAGCCGATCCGGGAACAGCCTCGAGCGCTACGCTCGTCGGCACGTTCGTCGGCCCCTTCCGCATCGTCCGGCGGCTCGGCGAGGGCGGCATGGGCCGTGTCTACCTCGGCGTCTCGCCCAGTGGCCGGGCCGTCGCGGTCAAGATCCTGCTCAAGGAACTGCTGCACGAGCCGGATTTCCGCGCTCGCTTCCGTGCCGAGATCGCGGCGGCGCAGGCGGTGAGCGGCGCGTTCACTGCCCCGATCGTCGATGCGGACCCGGACGCCACGCCGCCCTGGTTCGCCACCGTCTACATCGCCGGACCCTCGTTGCATGACGCGGTCGTGCAGAACGCGCGCCTGGGAGAGGCCGACTTCCTGCTGCTCGCCGCCGGCGTCTCCGAGGCGCTGGCTGCCATCCACCGCGCGGGTCGGGTACATCGGGACCTCACGCCGGCGAACATCCTGCTGGCCGAGGACGGTCCGCGGGTCATCGACTTCGGGATCAGCCGCGTCGTCGATGAGCGCGGTGAGGCGGTGCCGAGCGGCCTGGTCTACGGCGTTTCCGGCTACATCGCCCCCGAGCGTCTGCGCGGCGACGCCGCCACGGCGGCCACTGACATCTTCTCGCTGGGTGCGGTGCTGGCATTCGCCACGCAGGGCTTCCCGCCGTGCGGCACTGGTCCGGATTTATGGATGCGGCAGCGGACACTGAACGATCCGCCGCGTCTGGACGGCGTGCCCCAACGGTTTCGCGATGTGGTCGAGGCGTGCTTGGCCAAGGACCCGGCGCTTCGGCCGGCCGCGGAAGACCTTCCCGCGCTGTTCCGACGCGGTGCGGGCGCTGGCTGGTCGGCACCGGCGGTCGTCGGCGAGGTGCACCGGCACACGGTGACGTTGAGGCAGATCCTCGGCCCCGCACACCCGAACCGTCGCAAGATTCTGATCGGTGGCGGGGCCCTTGCCGTCACCGCGATCAGCGGTGGCCTCGCGGCACTGCTCACCGAGGGTTCCACGCCGAAGACCGGTGTAGGTGGCACGTCGCATCAGACTCTGGATGCGATGAAGACCCGCTGGGCGTCATCCCTTGCCCGCTCGACGCTGGCTGTCCGGGCGTACGACGCGAAGACGGTCGTCTGCACTGACCGGACCGGCATCGCCAGCTTCGACGTGGCTGCCGGGACCGGATTGTGGTCCGACGTCGAGTCCCGCGGCGGCTCGATCATCACTGACGGCACAACCGTCTACGTCGTCCGCTCCGACGGACGCACTTACGCCTTCGACGCCCGCACGGGGAATCCGGTATGGGCCTCCGACACCGCGACGAACCCCGATCCCCGTTTCGTGACGAAGACCGATCTCGTCGGGACAGAAGCGTCGAATCTGGTCCGCAGCATCAATCTGACCGACGGGACGACGCGCTGGACGCATGCGTTGGCGAACGTCTACGACGTGCTCGATGCGACGTCGACCGGCACGGTTATCCCTTACCTCACGAATGGCACATCGTGGGTCTACACGGTGCTCGATGCGAATTCGGGGCGCCAACGGTGGACGAAGCCCTGCGCAGGGCTGTGCGCCCCAGCCACTGGCGACGTCTACTACGCACTGGACGAAGCGTCGATGAATCTCCTCGCGTTGAAGGCCGCTGACGGAACACAGGTGTGGAGCAAACCGACTACGTTGCCGTCGCAGGCGGCGCCGCAGACCATCTTCTACACGACGGCGCTGCGATTGGAGCAGGGAATCCTGTTCTGCTATCCCGGGATGGCAGGCAACCAGACTGGGACCGGCCTGCTTTCCGCCTTCGACCCCTCTGACGGTCGGCAGCTGTGGACAGTGAACCCCGCCCTCGCAGGCGATGGCACCAGCGGCGGCTACGCGATCGTGGACCAGACCGTGTGCTACCTCGATGGTGTGCTGAAGGCTATCAACGCCCGGCACGGGACACCTTTGTGGACTGCTGGGAACGATCTGGGGCAGCTTCAGCTCGGCGGTGCGGTCGGCGGGTTCTTCGTGGCGGCGGCGCTCGACGCCGACGGGGGCCAGGCGGGCCTCTACGGCTGGGAGGCCAGGACCGGCAAACCGGCCTGGAGGTTCCCGGTTTCTGACGGCACCGGAGCGTGGACCTTTCTCATGCAGCCCAACGGACTGCTCGCCTCCAGGAACGGTCACCTGTTCGCCTTCATGCTGCGCTGATACCGAGATGGTCCCTTGCCGGTATCAGTCGTCGTCTTCGTGGAGCAACCGGAGGTCGTCAGGCAGCAGCATCGCGCTTCGCAGCAGAGCGTGGATGAGATTGTGGTTGAGCGTGTTGCCGACGGGCTCGTTCATCTCCTCGCGGCTGGTGAACGGGATGGCCAGGCGTTTGCGTATCGCGCTGACCCGGTTGTCGACTTGCTTTTCGTCCCAGCCGTTCTGGCCGGGGATCCGGTTAAGTATCTCAGCCGTCTGCTTTCGCGTGGCCGGCTGTGGATGGCGCTCCCCGCGCAGGTAGCGGTGTGCGAGCGCTGTGAGCAGCAGATGCTCGGTTTTCGTCAGGTGCCCGGCCACCGGCGGCGCGGTTGTTTTGCCCGGCTGCGGTGCTGCGGTGAGGCCGCCGTACCCGACCACGCGGACGTGGATCAGATGCGACCGGCCCAGCTCGGTGACGATGATGAGGGGCGTGTAACCGGTGCCCATCTTGTGGACGTGGCCTTGCAGCACTAGCGGACCGTCTGGGATCTGGATCGGCCGCTGGCCCCGGTTCACCAGCCACCACGGGCCGCCGTCGCACTCGAAGGCCACGTGCACGCGGCTGATGCGGTCGTCGTCGAGACCGAACGGGACATGGACCTCGTCCTCGTTCCGGCCGCAGGTCAACGCGTACGTGCGAGGTGGCACCGCCCACCCCCCGCGATCGGCGATCACGAAGATCGTGCCCGGCGGCGCAGGCTCCGGCACACCGCCGCTCAGCGGCGTCGAGGGCGGAAGGGCATGCGGTAGGAACGCCATGGACGGTCACCTCACTCACGGATCGCGGCCGACGGAGCCGACCGGTGATGACAGGGTACTGAGTAGGCCGAGGCTAGTGCGGCCGGTTCAGGACCGGTCCTGGCGGCGACTGCATAGCCTCCCGCTCGGTGGCTGGCATCTGTGCGTGCCCAGCGCCACGGAAAGAGGCGTCATCAATCACCGAGAAAGGCCCGCCCGTGAACAACACCGAACCGTCCCCCTCGCGCTTGCTCGCCACCGACGGCGACAAGCGCATTCGCCGCGCCGTACCCTTCGTCACGGCCGTCGCGGTCAGCGCCGCAATGGTCGCGAGCACCGCCGGCCCTGCGAGCGCTGCCGTCCAGCACCGCGCACAGCCGGCATCAGTCTCGCTCTCCTTCAGCGGCAGTGCCGTGTCCGCCGCATCGTTGATGGCAGCGGTCCCGTACGTGCACGTCAACGACGGATACGTCACGGTCGACACCCTCGGCGCTGAGAAGGCCGGGGTCAGCAGCCAGGCGCTGAAGACCGAAGCCGCCCTCGCCGCCAGCCTCGACCAGCTTCTCGCCCGCCGAGCCGCTACTTCCGGCGCCGCCCGCAACGGCGTAGCCCTTGATGTGGCCGCGGTCGTCCCGGCCGCCGTTCAGGACACCACCATCACGCTTCTGCCCGGAATCGTTCTTACGATCGACAACTCCGGGATCCAGCTGGCTATGAGCAAGCAGGCTGTCACGGAAGTCGAGAGCGTCGTCGGCTTCGGACAGAGCGTGGCCTCGCTCGTCGGCGCGATCCTCTCCGCCGCTCAAGTCCCGCTCGGCGGTCAGATCGCTGGCATCGTCGCCTCGGCGCTTGGAGTCGGCAACACCTTCCTCAAGCTCTGCACGGCCGGCGATGGCAGCGCGACGTTCACGGTTCCGTGGTTCGGGATCCCATCCTGCAGCGGCCTGACCATCTTCTAAACACCCCTCGCCACGCGCAGGTGGTGGCTTCCGCGACAGCGCAGACGAGGGCAGTGCCAGCCGCCAGCTCCTCGCGTGCAGGACCGATAGAGATTCGCCCTGCACGCGAGGACATCCAAGAGATTCTCGAAGGCGGTAAGGACGTTTTCCGGATCAGGGAGAGGCGCTACAACAACGACCTAAGCACATATCGTGAAGCGCGTCGCGGAATGAGGAATTGTACGGGATGAAGCAAACGGCAAGGTGTGCGCCTGTCATCCACGATTGCAGATGACAGGCTCGATCTTGGCTATATTACCGGAATGGGTTGCACCCCGAGTCGGATGGCGGTACCATCTTCTTAGATACCTGGTCAGCTACTGAATCGATCACACAGTGAAGTCGTCCAGGTACTGAAAGGGCAGATCGATCGGAATTTTCGCCCAAATGGGGCTCCGATCGCGTGTATATAAAGTACATGACGCCCCTCGGACACTTTTTGACCTGATATGTCCGGATTTTGCGGGTCGCTTGCGCCCCGGCCGGACGGTAAAGATCCTGGTCGGGGCTTTGTGGGGGTTCAAGTCCGGTAGGACTGAGGGCCCCTTTCAGTTTGCTATCGGTGGATTTTGATCTGGATCGGACCGTCATCGCTGTTTGCGGTGACGGTTTTGTCGTTGTGGTCGTAGATCAGCGTCGCCCAGGCTTCCTGGAGCGTTCTGACGTGAGCGATGTGGTCGTCGGCCGCGGCGTGGGAACTGATGCCCAGCGCGACGGCAAGTGCGGGGATGTGTTCGCGGATGCAGTCCTCGCGTACTGACAAGGTCCGGGGCAAGGGCTGTCTCGCGGTGTCCGATGCGGCGCTCTCAGGATGTTTGCATCGATAGGTAGCTCGGCCGTTGTTCTAGGCAGCCTTCAGGCGCTTGCCGCAGTGCGCGCAGCGTATGAGCCCTGAAAGCAGATAGGTGTGTCCTTCTGCGGTGACTGAGCACTGGCTGCGTATCGCCTGCGCCTTGTTCCACGTTTCACGATCCACGAGTGCCGGCTGGGCGCAGTCTTCTGACCAGATCCAGTCTTCTGACGGGTTGTCGATGAGCAATGGCCTGGTGCCGAGTTGGACGTTCGCAGGGTCGACGAGCACGTCGGTCTTCCTGGCCCGGCCCCATACTTGGTAGCCGAGGTAGCGCGGATTGTGCAGGATCGCCAGCACTGCACCGGCCGTCCAACGGGAGCCGGTCCGGTGCCGATTGCGGGCCGGATCGTGCGCTGACGGGGAGGCCACACCCCCCGGCGTCGAGCTCCCGGCAGATCGCCGCCGCGCTATGCCCGGCAGCGCGCCGGGTGAAGATCTGCGTCACAACCTGCCCCGCAGACGGGTCAACGGCCAGCTGATGCAGGCGGACTCCCATCCGGTGCAGCTCGGGGTTCGGATGCGGGCCGGCGTCAGCCAGAAGATAGCCGTATGGCGGGCGTCCGCCTAGGAACCGCCCTTCATTGCGGGCCTTCGCGCCCATCGCGGTGCGGACCCGGACCTGGATCCGCTTACGCTCGGCCTTGGCTAGTTGCGCGAACACGGCCATGGTCAGCTCGTGCGCCTCGTTGTTGGGGTCGACCGGGCCGCCGAGTTCCGGGACCCACAGTGGCACCCGGTAGTGCGCGAACAGCGGTGCCACCATGCCGTATTGGTTGTCGTAGAACACCCGCTGCGGCTCGCCGATGACGACGGCGTCGAACCCGCGCTCCGGATCGGCCAAGGCCTCCAGCAACCGGCACGACTGTGGCCGCCGCAGCCACGACGTCGCCCGGGACTGCCCCACATCGAAGAACTCCGCCACGATCTCACCGTGCCCGGCCACGAGCCCCGAAGCGCGTTCGAGCTGCCAGCCGCGAGATTCGGTTGGCGACTGCAAGTCCTCAGTGGACACCCGCCCCGCGAACGCGAACCGCACCCCAGACGGCTCGCTGATGGGTTCCGCCGATGCACCGCTGCCCTTGACGCTTCTGTCGTTTGCAAGCCGGTGAGAGCTCATGTGCCCAACCTGCAGGCCGGCCGCCCCGCCCGTCTCCAGAGGCGAACCCTTTAGGGTTTTATATACGGCTATTGCGGTAGGATTTTTGTAAACTATGTTTGCTGCCGAGGCATTGGCCACGGGGCCGACATCCAACAGGGATTGACAGCTGCGCCTGGTCCTGCGGCGTGATACGCGAACTCCGGCATCCCGCCGCCGAACACAAACGTGAAGGCCACCGCGTAGAGTCCGTGCTCTGCTCGCGGTGGTGAAGGCTCAAGTGCACGTGCTGGCCGGTGTCGCCGCCGAGGTGGCGGTTGCGACGAGCTCGGCAAGGTCCAGCCCTAGCTCAAGCCGAACACGTCACTGCGGAACCCGTTCTTGACCAGTGGCCAGCCACGATGGCGACCTCGGTTTTCGGTCAATCTCCGCAATTCATGAGAGTTCGACCTTCTCGGTTCCAGCATGGCATCCCTATGTTGTCCGCAGGGCACGCGAACGGTGGGTGGGGGCATCATGGATGTCGTATCAGCACTGCAGAATCTCGGTGAGTCGTCCGCAGTTGAGATCCAATCGAGCACGTACCTTGCAAGCCACGTCAGGAAGAAGTCGGCGAGGGTCGACGCCGAGCGTACAGAGAAGAAACTCCCACTGCAGGCTCGCAAGCCCCGGCTCACCCCGGTGCCCAAGAGCGAGCACGGTGGCGTAATGTCCATCACCCCGTGGGAACTCCTCCACACCCTAGGACGTGCCACCGTCCTGGCCGGTAACGGTTCGTCGCGCGCACTGGCCCAGCACTGGGGTTGTTTGAAGTACATCACGACGCTGCAGGCCAACGACAAGGGCCGCATGGAGCTGTCGGACGACGGTAAGGACCCGTCGTTCCACCGAAAGTCTGTCCAGGCCGAGGACCTCGGCATTGCGTTCGCTCTGGCCGCAGCGTTAAGAGTCGCCTATGTGCGGCATCCCGATCATCACTTCGAAGTCGTCGATGCCGATGTTGCCCTCGAAGCAGGCTGGACGGTGCGAGGCGCCGATATTCAGCAACGCCCGAACATGAGGCTGCGCCCCGACTACTTCCTGGTCGGAGTCAAGGACGGTGAGCCTGTGCGGGTCATCACCGTGGAGTGCAAGGGCTCGCACGGCGAGATCGACGCCCAGCACATTCAGTTGGCCAAGGCCGCCGCTCAGGTCAACGCCGTGGTCATCGGCAACGGAGCGCCGCCGCCCAGTCTGCTGATGGCCACCTCGCTGGCTGGACGCGGCGGAATCGAAATGCGAATCCTCGATCCGACCGGTGACGGAGTCCTTGCTCTGCCCGAGGACCAGGTCCCGTCGCTGAACGGGCCGGTGCAGGAGTTCAACGATTTCCCGGCGATTCCCACTACCGCGCCTGATGGCCGGAAGGACTCCCGGCCGGGGTTCTATATTCCACAGGAGCGTTCCGAATGGTTCTCCCGCGTGCTGATCAGAACTGCGGCGGCGAGCCTGCTCGCCTTTGTCGGCGACCGGGCATCTGCCCGGTACCTGCTCACCGAGCGGCAACGACGTCGCGTCGGACCGGCAGTCGAACATCCCAGCACCGGCATCGTGTGTGATACCGCGATCACGCTTGCTGGGATGGACTTCGTCGGCACTGACCACGTCTTCCGTCTCGACGGACTCCGTGTCGAGGCGTTCTCCGGCATGCTCCGCGGGCTCCATCGGACCTTGGCCGAACAACACGACGTCCAACAATACGAACGTGTCCTGCCCGCAGCTCGCGACGCGTGGAGCGAGCGCCGCAGCGATGCGCAGCTGGAGTGGGGCGGACCGCTCGCTATGGATGCCGATGGCGCCGTGCTCGGGCTACGGATCATGGGAGCCGGAAAGGAGTTGTCCTGAGAGTGCGTGCGGCGCGGCTTCCCTGAGCTAACGAAGGATTCCAATACCAGCCTCGTTCTTTCACGACGAGCGCGCGTCCTGGCCGTGCTGCGCCACGACCAGCGCGCCGCCGACCTGGCCGGCGGCAACCAGGTCTCCGCCACGACCATCCGCCGCTGGACCGATGAGGTGATCACTCTGGTCGCGGGCCGGGCCCCGCGACTGGACCGCGCCCTGAACCGGATCACCCGCGCCAGCGGGGAGGCCGTCCTGCTGGACGGCACCCTGATCCGCACCCGCCGCCGCACAGGGGCGGCCAACCGCAGCAACTACAGCCTCAAGCACAAATCCCACGGCCTGCTGTTCCTGGCCCTCACCGACGAGCGTGGGAACCTGATCTGGATCTCCTCGGCCCGCCGCGGCGCGGCCAGCGAGATCAAGACAGCCCGGCACGACAAGCTCTGCGAGCATCTGCGCACCGCCAGCTTGGGAGCCCTGGCCGACCTCGGCTTCGTCGGCCTCGATCGGGACCCTGACGACCCAGTGGTCATCACCGGCATCAAGCGGACCCGCAAGAAGAACCTCACCGTCGCGAAGAAACGGGCCAACCAGACCATCGCCGCCGCCCGCGCACCCGTCGAGCACGGCTTCGCCGCCCTGAAGAACTGTCGCATCCTCACCCGGCTACCCGGCTACGCCTGAACCCGGCACGGGCCACCGCCCTGCTCCGAGCCCTGCTCGTCCTGACGAACCTCGAAACCAGCCGTTGACAGATGATCTAGAACGCGGACACCCGCCCGCCAACAGCACGAGCACCCACAAGCCCGGCCACACCACCACCCTGAGCAGCTAATCCATGTTGGTGCGATCCCAGTGGTGTGCGGCGGCGAGCACAGCTTGCTGCGTGATCCAGTCCGAGAGATCAGTCCCCGGCGGTGGCCACGGGCAGCCCCACGGGCCGGCGGATACCAGGGCGTCCAACACCAAGGCCAGCCGCCGCGTAGTCGACCACGTCTCCAGTCGCCGCCGGGCGGAGATCGCCGCGATCGTGGCACGCATGCCCGCCGCCCAACGCGAGCGTTCGTCGAGGCGCAAGAAGCCTCTATGCGGCCGGCGGCGAGCCGCCGGCGAGGCATGGCCTGATCCCGCTGGGATAGCACTAGCCAACCGGCCACGCCCGACATTCTCGTCGGGGGGTGACCCGGCGGGGACGGCCGTGTCTCAGCTATCGAATTCGCCATTTCGCGCGCCGTCGATGAAGCACTCCCATTCAAACCGCGAAAAGGCCAAGACCGGCCCCTGGCGGTCTTTGCTATCGCGAACTTCACGCCGGCCATCGGGGTGACGACGTACCTCTACACACCCGCTGCCACTACCGCTGGCTTGGGCCTTACACCATGCGCTCCAGAGGTCCGCTGGTCCGCTGGTCCGCTGGTCCGCTGGTCCGCTGGTCCGCTGGTCCTCGCCGGATTTTCTATGTCATCGTCGTGCAAATGTGGGACGTCGCTCGGCATGTCGTCTTCCTTCATCCGAAAGTGTCTGTGCGCCACCGTCGCGCCACGGTGGGACGCTAGCTGAGCACGGCGGGGTTGGAAAGAGTTGTCCCCGGTACCTCGAGCGCAGCGCGCAACGAACCGGCCCAGCGTTCGAAATCTTCTGCCTCGTCGTCACGGCCCAGGATTCGGTAGGCCTCGGCTGCGCCGGCGATCGCGCGAGCCTCGTTGACCCGGTCGCCGAGGGTGCGCTGGATCATCGCGGCGCGCTGGTAACAGGCGAGTGCTTCA
Source organism: Catenulispora sp. GAS73 (assembly GCF_041262085.1). Taxonomy (NCBI): domain Bacteria; kingdom Bacillati; phylum Actinomycetota; class Actinomycetes; order Catenulisporales; family Catenulisporaceae; genus Catenulispora; species Catenulispora sp. GAS73. Next base: position 5,995 of record NZ_JBGCCM010000024.1, on the reverse strand, counting down.
TCGGCGCGCTCAACGGACTGCAGGGCCCTGGCGCGGGCGATGAGCGCCTGGCCCTCCCTGGCTCGGCTGTCCAGAGTCTCGGCGGCTTCCAAGGCGAGTGCCGAGGTACGCTCGGCTTCGGCGGCCAGGCCGTTCACCAGTTGCGCGTCGCAGATGGAGACGAGGACGTGGAAACAACCGATGGCGTCGCCGGCGGCAGTGTGAAGTGCGAGCGATTCCTGATAGGCGGTCACGGCACCGTCGGTGTCTCCGTGGGCGAGGCGGACGCATCCGATGCCTTCTGTGGGATAGCCCAGGAAGCCGTCCAGCTGCTCGGCCAAGCAGATGTTCACGGAGGTCGTGAATGCGGTCATCGCAGAGTCCAGACGTCCCGCGTCGTGGTCCAAGAACCCGATCAGATCGAGGACCCACGCTTGTCCGAGCTGATCTTCGGTCTCCCGGTGGATGGCCAGCGCGGCATCGTAGTATCCGGCGGCTTCCTCGAAGCGGCCGGACTGGCGGTACGCCATGCCCAGGGAAGCCAGTAGCGCAGCTTGTCCTGCTCGGCTACCGTCGCGTTCGGCTGCGGCGAGCCCTGGGGGAGTGATCGCGAGCCAGTCGTCGAAGTATCCGTTGTGCGCGTAGGCGAACGACAACGCAGCTGGAATCTGCCATGCGTGACGGTCGAATCCGAGACGTTCGGCCAGGTGCGATGCCGCAACCAGGTTGCCGCGCTCGCTGCGGAACCACGACAGAGCAGCTGGGTAGTCCGGGAACGATGGGGAAGTCACATCGGGGTCGGCGCCGTCAATGGGGACGTGGTGTGAAGCCTGCTCGTAGGGTGCTGCGGCGCGGACTGCTTCAGTACCTTGTACGTACCAGTCCAGCAGCCGGCTCACGGCCTTGCTGTTCGTTTCATCGGTGTCGGTCTCGTCGGCTTGGTCGGCGGCGTAGGCGTGCAGCAGGTCGTGGACCTGGAAGCGGTCCCGCTCTAGTTGCGTGATCAGGTGGGCGCCGGACAGGTCGTCGAGGAGTCGGCTGGCGGTGCGCGGTGGGACGCCGGCGAGAGCTGCCGCCGCTCCGACGGAGAACTCTGATGTCGGGTGCAGCCCCAGGAGGCGGAACATACGAGAGGCCGGCTCTGACAACGCTCGGTACGACCACGCGAAGACTGTTCGTACCGCGTCGGCCTCTGCCGCGTCCTCGGAAGACAAGGCATCCCACATCGAGGACTCACTACGCAGTTCGGCGATGAGGTCGGTCAGCGGCATCATCGGGCGGGAGGCCGCGCGCTCGGCGGCGATCCGTAGGGCCAGCGGCAGCCGGGCGCAGAGCCCGGCCAGTTCGGCGATGTCCGTTGCCTCGTCCGTGCGCGCGGTGCCGAATGTAGTGGTCAACAGCTTGACGGCGTCTGGCTCGGCGAAGATGTCGGCGGTGATCCGGACGGCGCCGTCTCGGACGGCCAGCGCGGACAGCCGACTGCGGGACGTTATGAGGGTCGCGCAATGCGATGCGCCTGGGAGGAGGGGCCTGACTTGCTCGCTACTGGCGGCGTTGTCCAGCACGATCAGCAGGTGCTTGTCCGCCACGAGGGACCGGAACAGAGCCGCTCGTGCGTCGTGGTCCGCGGGGGTCATCGTTGCGGGAACTCCCAGCGCCTCGATGAAGCGCCCGAGGACATCGGCGGGGTTCACGGGCGGTCCTTGGTCGAATCCGTGGAGGTTTGCGTGGAGTTGGCCGTCGGGGAACTGAGAGCGGTTCTTGTGGGCCCAGTGCACGGCGAGCGATGACTTGCCGACCCCGGCTGTTCCGGAGATGACGACGATGAGGCCGCTGTCGCGGCCGTCCGTATCGCTGGTGCCGCCCTCGGGTGCCGGAAGCAGGGCCTCGTCCAACGCCCGCAGATCCGCCACCCGATTCACGAATCCGCGCACGTCTCCCGGCAGCTGTCTCGGCGTCGGGGTCGGGGCTTGCGATGCCGAGTGGAAGTGGATGTCGCCGCTGATGTCTCGGGCCTGAACAGCGTTGCCGGCCGAGCCGCTGATCTCAGATTGTGTCCCGTGGTCGCCGCCCACCGCGAAGGTTCTCCCGTCCCGTCGATCATCAGGCCGTGCCGCTAGTTGAAGGTGAAGTTCCCGCCGTGGAAGTCGCGGCCCTGCACGAACTGGCTCGCCGTACCTGACACGATGTTCGCCGTGTTGTCCGACCCCTCGATCGACTGATGCCATGCCAGCAGGTCGTTGGCCAGCACGGTGTCTTCCTGTGCCGCGGTGGACAGTTCGGCGGCCAGCGTGGCGACTTCGTCTGCTGACTTGGGTTTGTCCGGGGCCTTGCGGTGGTGGCGGGTGAGGAGGGCGGTGAGTGCGTCCCACGCTTTGGTGCCCGCCTGGGTCGCTGTGCTGTCGAGGAGTTTCGCCAGCGCGGTCGAGATCATGCTCGACGTGACGATCGGGTCCATGTCGGCCCCCCTGATGAGAAAAGCGAGCCCTGACATTCTACGGCCGTTGATCGGACGTCAAGGCAGGGTTAGTGCTTCGCGGTGTGTAGTGGAAAGTACGTGTGCGGTCACCGTACCCTGGGCCGGTGGCAGACGAACAGGCTGATCGGGGATCGATCCACAACGATGTCTCCGGAGCGGCGCACAGCTTTGTTCAGGGCCGGAGTTTCGACAACGCGACGATCAACTTCTTCGGATCCCGGCCGCGCCTTCCCGCGAGTGCACCGGCGATGCTGCCGGCGAGTCATCGTCCTTACACCGACCGATACTCTGTGCACGAACGCTTGGACCACTTCGCGGACCGGGAAGTCGGCGTCGTCCAGATCGGCGGTGTGGCCGGCGTCGGGAAGTCTGAGACCGCAGTCCAGTACCTGCGCAGCCGTAGCGAGCGCTACCACGGCGGCGTCTACTACGCCGACCTTGGCGGAGGCCGTCCGGGGCACGGGGTTTCCGTGGAAGAGGCGTTGGACGGCTGGCTCATCGCCAAAGGCGTACTCCCCGCGGAAGTGCCGCCCGGCCTGGTCGCGCGTACGGCATTGTTCCGTCGGATCACCGCGGACGAGCCCGTTGCTGTGCTCATCGACGATCCCGCCAGCGCCGCACAGGTCGCGTCGCTGTGCCCCACATCTCAGGGCAGTTTGACCGTGGTGACGGCGCATCATGAGATCCCCGGTATCCGAACTGCCCACGGCGCGGAGTTCCTACGGCTGCCGATGCTCGAGCGCGACTACTGCCTGGTTCTACTGGCCGAGCTGGTAGGTCCCGGTCGTGTCGACGCAGAACGGAGCGCGTTCGAACAGCTGGCGGCATTTAGCGATGGACATCCGCTGATGCTGCGCGTCATCGCCGCCGAACTGGACCGTGGCAGGTGGGACTCCGCCGAGGAGCTGGCCCGGCACCTGGCTGACGCCCGGAGCCGCATCGAGGCCTCGGCGCAGATAATGGGATCAGGCGGTGACTACTCCGTGGACGCTGCTCTCGGGCTGAGTGTCAGCAGCTTGCCGGAACCGGGCCGAGCGCTCCTCCGCGCGCTGGCATCACATCCCGGCGCGGAGTTCGGACCAGACCTGGTGGCCTTCTGCACACCAGATCGGGGCGCGCTGGCGGACTTGGTAGAAGCCGGGCTCGTCACGGTCCTGCATGAGCCTGGGGCGTCGCGCTCGGGCCGACGGTGGCGCCTGCACACTCTGGTCCAGGATTTTGTCCGCCGGGAAGCGCTGTCGGACCTCACAGCTTTCACCGCGGCTGAGAAAGCGATCGTCGGTTGGTATCTGCGGCGTACCGCAGTCGCTGATCGAGCGCGTTCTCCGCGCTGGCATCTCGGGCCCGACTTCGAGGACGAGCCCCGTTTCGAGGACACCGAGGCGGCGGTGTGCTGGCTGGAAGCCGAGCACGTCAATCTGCGCAACGTCGTGACCGTCGCGTCGGACCTCGGCGACCACGAGACGGTGTGGCAGATGTGCGAGGTCCTATGGGGCCTGTACTTCTTCAGCAACGCGTTCGGCGATTGGATCGACACCCATGAGCTCGGTATCGAGTCGGCGGCGCGCCTGGGCAACCGGCCGGCCGAGGCCCGTATCAGGCTGCAACTGGGTTTCGCCTACTACAACCAGGATGACATCGAGCAGGCAGCGACGGAGTTCGGTTCCGCGGTGGCCGTTGCCGAGGACACCGGGGTGGACAAGCTGCTGGCCGCAGCCGTCGAGTCCGTCGGCCTGACCGACTTGAGACTCGGACGTCCCGAGCAGGCGCTCGCGGCGTTCGACCGGGTGTTGGCGCTGGTCCAGATCGATTCCGGGGCTGGTGTCGCTGCCCTCGGGAACGTGCAGCGGCACCGGGCACGGGTCCTCGGGGCGCTGGGGCGGCGTACCGAGGCCATCGAGGTGATGACCGAGCAGTCCATCCCCGCTTATGAAGCCGATGGGAACAGCGCCTACAACTTGGCGCGCGCGCTTGTTGATCTCAGTGACCTGCTGATTGCCGCCGGTCGGGCGCAGGAGGCCGTGGAGCGGCTGTACCTCGCCATCGCGGAGTTCGGGCGGCTACACAACCCGTTGCAGGGCGCGGTAGCACTGACCACGTTGGCTTCGGCGCACAGCGCCCTTGGTGACAGCGAGAGCGCGGCGAACGCCTTGGAGCGTGCCGCCGAAGTCTACGAGGCGGTCGGCTCGCTCAAAGCAGCTGATGTCCGCGCTCGTGCTGAGTCCCTGAGACGCGGATCGGGGAGCTGATCGATCAGAAGTGGCGGGACGCCGGGCTGGGTACCACCTCGTTGTACAGCACTGATGCCAGCACTGAGGGATCCTCGCCAGGCGCTGCCCGGCGGACGTGTTCGGTGCCGTCTCGAAGCCACATCCGACAGGTGTCCTCCTCGACCACGGCCGCCACGGTCAGCCCCGGTAGCTGCTCGAATGCGTGTCGCGCCCACTGCGCCGAGGCTCCCGGCGCTTCCCGGACAAGCACGTCGGCCATTTGGGCTGCGCGGCCGACCGGCCTGGTGGAGTCAACGACTATGTGGCCACCGGCACGTGGCGTCGTGGCGTGTGCGACAGCCATCGGATACCGCTCTACGCGCTCGTTCACGACACGTGTCCACAGTGCGGTGGCCCGCTGGGGGCAGTGGTATAGCAGCGGCACTGGTTCCGGCACGGCCGGCCACGCGGGCTCGGGCAGCGCCAAGTGTTGGTAGAACAGAGCCCTGAGCAGTTCCAGCGAGCGACCGGGAACAGAGGTCACACACCCCGTCATCTCCGCATAGCGCGCTGGTTCGTAGGTGGCTATCAGCTTCTCGATCTGATCCCGCAACGAGGCGTTCGACACCAGACGAGGAGCCGCTTCGGCAAAGCGGGCGATAGGGGACCCCGGGTCGACTGCATCGGCGGGATACGTGGCCAGGATAGTAGGGATGCCGAGCGCTGCGCCGTAGAAAGTCACCGACCCATGGTCGCCGACTACCGCGTCGGCGGCGAGCAATGCGGCACGCCAATCCATCGGCGGCACCATCAGTAACCCGCCCCTGCGGGCATGGGCGAGTACTCGCTCAACCTCGGCCGGGCCGTGTGCGTGGATGACGTTCGGGTGGATGACGGCGGCTACCAGGTACTCATCGACCGGGAGGTCGGCCACCAGCCGCTCCACCAAGCCGACCTGCTGCCCGAACAGCGAATGCTGCCCCCAAGTGGTGTTCACGATGACGAGCCGACGGTTGCCCAGCCCTAACGCCGCACGGTAGAGCTCTCGGTCACCTGCGCTTTCCAGCAGCCGGTCGAAGCAGGGATCGCCGGCGATGACGGCAGTGGACGCCGCTGCCGGCGCGGCTTTACGGAAGCGATCTAGCTGCTCAGCATGAGAGAGCACCTGTGCGACCGCGATCGGCTTGCCCTCATGAAGGACCCACGGTTCCGACAGACCGAAAACGCTCCCGGCTCCCGGCTCCCGGCTCCCGGCTCCCGGCTCCCGGCTCCCGGCTCCCGGCTCCCGGCTCCCGGCTCCCGGCTCCCGGCTCCCGGCTCCCGGCTC